>DATJVT010000452.1:0-15904 GCA_035501695.1 Terriglobia bacterium
TACCGTCGCGGACAATTTCGTCGGCGCCGAGTTGGCGGACCAGCTTGTCTTTGTCCGGAGAGTGGGAGATGGCAATGGTCTCAAAGCCCGCGGCCTTCGAGTATTGCAGGGCCAGGTGGCCAAGCCCGCCGATGCCTGACACTGCAATCCGCTCGTGGGGCTTGGGGTCGGCCCAGCGCAGGCCGGACCATACCGTATAGCCGGCGCAGAAAATGGGCGCCGCCTGTTCATAGGAGAGTCCCTCCGGCAATAGCGCCGTTGAATCCGCATACGCCACCATGTACTCGGCGTGGCTCCCCTGGGTTTGGATTCCGGTGCCGATCTGCTGGGCGCAGAACATCGGTCTGCCGCGCTGGCACCATTCGCATCGGCCACAGGAGGCCTGAATCCAGGGCACGCCGACACGGTCTCCGACGCGACGCGTCCTCACTCCCGGGCCGAGCTCGACGATTTCACCCACTGGTTCGTGACCCAACGTGCGGGGGAATTGGACTGGAAACTCCCCCCGCGTGATGTGCACGTCCGTGTAGCAGAGCCCACTGGCGTGAATTTTGATGAGCACCTGATTGGCTTCTGGTTTGGGGGTTGGCACCTCTTTTACTTCCCAATTGGCGTTGACTGCCGGAACGACTGCTGCTTTCATGTAACTTCCTCCCCGCTTTGAAGATCGAGTTGCCCACTTGGACCGCGATGTATTGGATGATGCCGCTCTCGCGGTGGTTCAACTCGGCTCCGCCACGCGCGTTGAAACTCGGTCGGGCCTCGCGCAGATGCCCGGAAGTGCCCTGAAACCCCGGAAGGCACCAGTACGTCTGAGTGGGTGTGGGCTTTGCCCGCGCAGGGCAGGTCTGCAAGCTATTGCGTCACGGTATCCAGGGCCTCCATGACCCATCGACACCCACGAAGCCATGACACGCGCGGCGGCTTGGGGGAAAACCAGGGCTTTTTGCCCGATCGGGCCTCGGTGTAATTATGTCTTCTTGAGGGCTTAGAATGAAGCTTCGGATATCCCGAGTGGCCGCCAACATAGTCGTTTGGCTCCTAGTTTCCGTGCAATTCCCGGGATTGCTGTTAGCTCAGAATCCCTCCGGTGGAGTGCGGGGACAGGTTACCGACCCTTCCGGCGCGGCCGTCCCCGGCGCCAAGGTATCAGCGGTTTCTGCCACTGGACAGACCAAAGCGGGTGTAGTTCACCCCGATGGCACGTATGAGATCAGAGGCCTGGCGACCGGAACCTACACGCTCAGAGTTCGTGCCAAGGGTTTCACGCTGTTTGAGCAACCGAACGTTCAGGTTTCCGAGGGTAAGACGGCCAAGGTCGACGTCGCTCTCAAAATCGAGCAGGAAGTCGAAAAGGTCGAGGTCACGGAGGAGACCACCAAGCTGGCCGTCAATCCCCAGGAGAATGCCAGCTCCATTGTGATCAAGGGTGAGGATCTGCAAGCGCTCTCAGACGACCCGGACGAATTGCAATCGGAACTGGAAGCCCTGGCCGGGCCCTCGGCGGGGCCGAACGGCGGCCAGATTTACATCGATGGATTCACGGCCGGCCAACTTCCTCCCAAAGCCGACATCCTGGAAATTCACATCAACCAGAATCCGTTTTCTTCAGAGTATGACAAGGCCGGTTATGGCCGCATTGAAATCACCACCCGGCCCGGCAGCAGCCAGTTCCACGGCCAGGCCTTTGGCGATTTCAATGCCTCCTTCCTGAATACGCGGAACCCTTTTGCCGCAGAGGTACCCGCCTATCATACCGAAATCTACAACGCCAACTTGGGCGGGCCCCTGAGCAAAAAGGCCTCATTCTTCTTCAACTTTTTCCGCCGGAATATTGGCGATGCTTCGATCGTCTCGGCAACAGTGCTCGGCCCCCCACCCACGTTCACGCCGACGCCCTATACGGAGTCGATTTCCAGCCCCCGCGTCTTGACAAATCTTGGACCGCGCTTTGATTTTCAGCTAAGCCCCAACAATGTCCTGTCGGTCCGGTACCAGTTCTATGACACAGGCGCCACCAACAGCCAGATCGGGCAATTGAGCCTGGCTTCCCAGGGAGTGAACTCGAGCTCCCTGGAACATACCGTCCAGGTAAGTGATACGGAGGTCTTCAGCGCCAGAACTCTGAACCGGTTTCGCTTCCAGTATCTGCACGAGAGCGCCACCTCGACGCCTCAGAACTTTACCCCCACGGTATCCGTCCTGGGAGAACTCCTGGAGGGCGGCAATGCCTCCGGAACCACGACGGATACACAAAACCACTACGAAGTTCAGAACCTGACTTCCTTCTTTCTCCACAAGCACACGTTGGAGGTGGGAGGCAGGCTGCGCGATCTCCAGGATTCCAATAGCACCCAAGCCGGTTTCAATGGAACATTTACTTTTGCCAATATCACCGCATACCAGATTGCCGAGCAGAACCTTTACGCGTGCGAGGTGGCGGGCGGCACGAACTGCCAAACGAGCGGTCCCAACCAATTCTCGATCACGGCCGGGATCCCTCGAATTTCAGTGAACATGCTGGATGTCGGCCTGTTCGCCCAGGATGACTGGCAGATTCGTCCGGGCATGACGCTTAGTCCGGGCCTGCGTTGGGAGTCGCAGACGGGCATTGCCGATCATTCCGACTTTGCCCCGCGATTGGGTTTTGCCTGGGGGCTGAACCGGCATGGCAAGTCAGCTCCCAAGACCGTTTTGCGCGCCGGATTTGGCATGTTCTACGATCGATTTCCGGAAACCCTTCTGGTCAATGCGGAACGATTTAACGGGATCAACCAGCAGACATACCTTCTCCGGGAGGCAAACATCGACTTTTTCAGTAACGCGCCGAGTGTCACCCTGCCCAGCGGCCTGCCAACGACGCCGACCCGGTATCTACTCGATCCCGCGCTTCGCGCCCCATATCTCATCCAGTCGGCGGTGGGTATTGAACAGCAGGTGGCCAAAAACACCACCGTTTCCGTAACGTACCTCAATTCCCACGGGGTCCATCAACTCTTCATCAACGATATCAACGCGCCAATTCAAGGAACGTTCCCGCTGGGGGAGCCGCAAGTGGGAACTTTCCCCTTCGGCATGGACGCGGGAAACATGTATGACTATCAATCGGGCGGTCTCTTCAACCAGAACCAACTGATAACCAACGTCAACATGCACTTGGGCACAAGGTTTTCGCTGACCGGGTATTACACTCTCGGGTATGCTGACGCCGACACCAGCGGAAACACCCCCGGCTTCATCATGAATCCATACGATATCTCCCAGAACTATGGACGCGCCGCTTTCGATGTCCGCAATCGCGTCTTCCTATTCGGGACATTAAACCTTCCGCATCGAATCAGCGTCAGCCCCATGCTCATCGCGGCGTCAGGGACACCTATGAACGTCACCGTGAACCAGGATCTATTTGGCACCAGCCAGTTTAACTCGCGACCGGAGCTCGCCGCACCCGGCGCCACCGGCAGCAATATATATGTAACTCCGTTGGGCACCTTTAATGCTCTACCGGAAATGGCAGAGACGATCATTCCCCCATACGCCTACGATAACCCCGGGCAGTTCACCATGAACCTCCGCTTGAGCAAAACCATTAGTTTTGGCAAGGAAACCCAGAGGCGCAGCGCGACGGGTGGGGGCGGTTGGGGCGGAGGTCGCGGCGGAGGCGGTGGATTGGGGCGCGGCCTGGGCGCCAACACGGGCGGAGGCGGCTTCTTTGGCGGTTCGGCCCCCAGCAACCGGCGGTTTAACCTCACCTTCAGCCTGATGGCGCGCAACGTCTTCAACAACGTAAACCTGGGCCCGCGCATCGGTGTTCTGGGTTCCAGTCTCTTTGCCCAATCGAACTCCCTGGGTGGAGTCTTCGGAGGCGGGCCGGGCGGTCTGGCCCAAGCCGCCAATCGCCGCATCGATATCCAAGTAATCTTTGCTTTTTAGCTCCGCAATCGCGGGAAGGCCCGTGATACAACGCTTGGCCGCACGGAGCACGGGATCGCGGACCTCTGGCTTCACACCAAGTCGGGCGCCAATTCCCGTAACTGCTCCGGGGTGAGCTTCTTTGAGGCCTGGTACTTGGGGTGATCGACAACGATAGCCGCAGCGAGGGGAAATGCCGGTACCTGCTCAGGGGTCAAGTGAAACTTGAGATATTGGACGGAACTCAGCCGCTCGCTGGAGATTTGCCGGTCGTCGAACCTTGCGGGGGCACTTTGGCCCCCGGTTTCCAGCCAAATATGACGCTCCAGGCCGAGCAGGGCGGGAAGCCAAATGTCGCGCTCCGCGGCGGTTTCATATTCAATCAGCAGGGTGGCCGAGAGCTGGCCGGGGCCGGGAATCAGTTCGTTGTAAGTCTCGACCTCATGGGCAATCTCGCGGGGGTTCTGAAGGCGCTCGATGCGCATCATCTCCTGAATCTGATAGCGCACCGTGTCGCGGTTTTCGAATAAAAACGTGAGGTGGTCACCCACGCGGACGCGGCGGCGATCCTTGAGGGCCATCATCTGGGGGCGCCATTCGGGGCGTAAGAGCTCGTAATCGGCAATAGGCTTGATTTCCGCAACGTTGATGGGTCGCATAGGGCTACTTCTTCTCCTCGGCGGGTGGGATGACCTGGGGGAATCCGTCGGGCCGGTAAGCGCGAGCCAGAACCTGGATGGGATGGATCGGCCGCCGCCCGATTCCCTGCTGAAAATGCACTGCCGCCAGGGGGCAATCGGTGGCCATGACCTTGGCCTCCACCGCCTGCATCTGGTCGAAGGCCTTTTTCCCGATGAGCAGGGAGGTGGGATAATTCTCCTTGCGCATGGCCCACGTTCCATCGTGACCGCAACACTGCTGCACCATCGTCACGGTGGTTCCCGGAATCAGGCGCATCAGATCGCGCGAGCGGAAGCCGATATTCTGCGCGCGCAAGTGGCAGGGGACGTGGTAGGCCACCGACTGCGGAGTCGTGCGGAATTCGCGATTGAACTTGCCCTCCTGCTTGAGCTGGAACAGAAACTCGCAGGGGTCCATGGCGGCGGCCGCCACTTCACGCGCTTCCGGCGTGCCCACCAACTCGCTATATTCCTTGCGCATCATGTAGGAACAGGTGGGGTTGACCGCCACAACCTTCTTCCCTTCCCGCACGTAAGGCAGTAAGGTCTCCACGTTCTGCTGCGCCAGGCGCTTGGCCAGTTCGATGTCCCCGGCTTCCAGGGCGGGCATGCCGCAGCAATTCTGTTTGGGCAGGCCCAACGCAATGCCGTTGCGGGAGAAGACCGCCAGCAAGTCCTTCCCCAAATCGGGATGGTTATAGTTCACAAAGCAAGTGCTGAAGAGCACCGCTTTGGTGGGATCACCGGCGGGCGCAGGCTGTTTGCGGTACCACTCCTCAAACGATTCTCCGTGGAACTCGGGTAGGAGCTTGTCCTTGTGGATCCCCATCCCGAATTCCATGCCAGCGCGCAACAGGGGCTGGCGGTTGGCCCAGTTGGCCAGACCGGGAGTGAGCTTGGCTATCTTTCCCAACATCTCGGGGCGCGACAGCAGACGTTCCCGCAGCCCGATGCCGCGTTCCTTCTGACGCACGGCGTGGGCGCGCAGGAGCAAGCGGGGGAAATCGAGCTGGAACTCGTGGTGGTCATCCGGAGTATAAGGACACTTTACGTAACAGATTTTGCACTGGAAGCAACCATCCAAAATGCGGTCGATCTCCTGCTGCGTCAGCTTGCCGTTTTCACCCGTGTGGCCCTCGACAAGATTGAAAAGGTCGGGGAAGGAAGCGCAGAGGTTAAAGCAGAGGCGGCAGCCGTTGCAAATGTCGAAGGCGCGGCGCAATTCCAACTCCAGGGCCTGTGGGTCCCAATAGATCGGATTGTTGGGATCATAAGTCATCCCCTGTGTGGGAGCGCCTTTGATGATATCCATGGTTTCGACTCCTTGCGAACAAACCGGGGGCCGGGAGGCACGCAGGCAAGCCCGCCGTGTCCACCCGTCTCCCGGAAACATGTGACTTGGCGCCGAGGCGCGGAAGAGCGTGAACGAGGCTTCCCTCCTCGCGCCCCGGTGGGTATTGGCTAATTAAGGCGATGTTAGGAAATGGTGTCCAGACCCTTCTGGAATCTCCCGGCGTGGGATTTCTCTGCCTTGGCCAGAGTCTCAAACCAATCCGCGATCTCCGTAAAGCCTTCCTCGCGGGCGGACTTGGCCATGCCCGGGTACATGTCGGTATACTCGTGGGTTTCGCCGGCAATGGCGGCCTTCAGGTTTTCCTGGGTGTCACCGATGGGCAGGTCCGTCGCCGGATCGCCGACCGCTTTCAGGTAATCGAGGTGGCCGTGGGCATGACCCGTCTCGCCTTCGGCCGTGTCGCGGAACAGGCCTGCCAAATCCGGATAGCCTTCCACGTCCGCCTGTTTCGAGAAATACAGATACCGGCGATTGGCTTGCGACTCGCCGGCAAATGCTGCCTTGAGGTTTTCGTGCGTCTTTGTGCCTTTCAGATTAACTGCCATGGTTTTTGACTCCTTGGGGATTAGGTTTAATTTGAAGCGATGATAGGCGGCGAGCATTGGCCGCACACACCTAAAATACTCACTTTGTAATTTTCCACCCGGAAACCTTCGGGAAGCGGATGCTTGAGTTGAAGGGGCGCCACGCTTTCTTCCGGGACATCCACGATCGCCCCGCAACGCTTACAGATGAGATGGCTATGGGGTTCGAGATTGGCATCGAGACGCATGGTGTGGTCCGGAGTACTTACCTGGTGCAGCAAACCCACCTCCATGAACGTTTTGATGTTCTTGTAGATCGTAGCCAGGGAGATGGAAGGGATATCCTTTCGAACCTGCTCGAAGGTTACTTCCGGACTGGGATGCTGCACCGTCTGCGCCAGGAAGCGGTAGATTACCCAGCGCTGGTGGGTGAGCGAAAGACCCCGCTCCGCGCAACGCGAGCGGAAGACCTCCAGGCGGCGATCAAGGATTTGTGGATCCATGCGCACATGATAATACATCGCAATTGATAATCTTTATCAACAAATTTGAATATGAGACGCCTTCACTGGCTGGTCGACAGGGTTTTCTTTCGCAAGGAATCCGCGCCGGCGACAGAAGATACCCCACCCTGCGTGTCATGGGAAGTACACTTCCACCTCCCACGTCATCGCAAGCCCGCCCCCTGGCTGAAAAGGATGCATCGCAGCCTCGGCCGCTGCTAAGACACATCCCCCCGCCCTCTCAAATGGGGCGATCAGGCTAGTCGCAATCTGCGTTCGCGGAACTGCTGGGGTGCCCTCAATGCTTGGAGAGCTTTTCCGCCATCGAGGTCAAAAGCCGACGGTTGGTACTCGACATCTCTTCAAAAGCCTTAATCAGCTTCTTCACCGGCTTACTCAGATTCACCTGGTCTGGAACCTTGGGAGCTGACGGCTTCCCCTCACCTTGGAAGAGCAGTTGGTAAGGTTCGATTTCCAGCGCCTTGGCGAATTTCTCGAGTGTTGCCAGAGAGGGTGCTGTATATCCGCCTTCCACGCGGGAGATGTACGAGCGCAATAAACCGGACCGCCGTTCGATGTCGCCCTGCGAGAGACCTTTTACTTCACGCAATTGCCTCAATCTTTTTCCTACATCCATGGCTGCATTAGAACAGAGTTAGAACCCGATGTCAACCTGTCAAAAATTACCTTAACTCCAAATTGATTCCCATAGAATACCTGATTTGTGCTTTCCGATAGAGTTAGCTCCCAGATTCCGATTTTCAGCCCTTGAAATATCCCCGGCCCACACCTGTGTCTTGTCCTCCGACCGCGGAAGCGCTATGGGCTTGATTCGGCAAGGCGTGCGCGGTATGGTTCTCGCGCCAGGAGGAGCTACGGTCATGACATCTCGAGAGCGTATTGCCAAGGCCATAAGTTTTCAGGAGGCCGATCGCGTCCCGATTGACCTGGGGGGGCTCAAAGCCTCGGGCATTTCCGTGGAAACCTACTGCCGGATGACCCGTCAGTTGGGCCTTGCCTCGACGCCGCGCGTGGCCGACACACCGGGGATGACCGCGGTCGTGGAAGAACCCGTGCGCGCGCGCTTCAGCCTGGATGTCATGCCGGTGGACATCACCATGATCGCCGGCCTGATGTCCCCCGAAAACGAATGGGTGCCGCGCCGCCTTTTTTCCGGTACCGAAGTTCTTTTCCTCCCCGGCACGCGCATGCGGGAAGAACCCGATGGGAGCTGGGTGTTGCTGGACGAGGCCGGCGCGCCCGGCTCGTTCCGCATGCCCAAGGACGGCTACTACTTCGACGATGTGTCCTTCAACCGGCGGGAACCAATCAATCCGGCAAAATTTCACCCTTTGGATGACATCCCGGACAACCTATTGAGACAGGTCGAAGAGTATTCCCGATGCCTCTACCGGGACACAGAATACGCGCTGTTGGGCTGGGGCGGCGGCGTCTGCTTCCTGGGACTGAGCGTCATCACCGACCCGCGCTCCAACGTCACCATGGGCATGCCGGATCAGTGGATGATGATGCTCCTGACCGAGAAAGAGACTTGTCACGAGATGATGGGACGGTCGGTGGAGGCCAGCATCAAGTGCCTGAGTCTCCTCCACCAGGCCGTGGGCAACCGCTGCTTTGCCTGGGGCATTGCTTCCGACGACAGCGGCACGCAACGGGGAGAATTCATCAAGCCCAGCCTCTGGGCGGAGATGATGAAACCCCACTACCGCCAGCTCTGCGACTGGGTCCACACGCACACGCCGTGGAAGACCTTCCTGCATTCGTGCGGCTCCGTATATCACCTGATACCCCATTTCATCGAGGCGGGCGTTGATATTCTGAACCCCGTGCAGACCTCCGCCGCCAACATGGACCCCGTGCGGCTGAAAAAGGAGTTTGGCGGGAAGATCGTGTTCTGGGGCGGCGGTTGCGACACGCAAAGCGTGCTGGGCGGCGCCACACCGGAGCAAGTCCGGGAACATGTGCGGGAGCGGCTGAGGATTTTTGCGCCTGGCGGCGGCTACGTGTTCAATCAGGTCCACAACATCCAGCGCAATGTTCCGGTGGAAAACGTTTTTGCCATGCTCGATGCGGCGCGGGAATTCGGAGTCTACCTCAAGGCGTGATCAGGGCGAATGAGATCCAAAGAACATGCTGCCCGGACCTGCACCTCCGCCCCATAGTCGAACTCTTTATACTCCGATTACGTATTGACTATTGGGTTCGCTCATTATATTTCCCTGCTCCACGAACCCGTTACCACGGATTTGGCTGGGGGCAGAGCCAGCTCGCAAGAGTTCCAAAATAAGAATGGCACTTAATAGGGGAGGTTAACGATTCGTGATTCTAACTCTTATCTTCAGTCTACTCATGGCTTTCACGCCTTCTGCGGAGCGCCCGGCTGGCGCCCGGTTATTGCGCCAGCCTGATATTTCCCGTGACCAAATAGCCTTCATCTACGGCGGCGATCTGTGGAGCGCCGCCCGCAGCGGTGGACCGGCGCGGCGGCTCACGAATACCGCCGATGCCGAAAGCTTCCCGAAATTTTCACCGGACGGTAAGTGGATCGCCTTCACTCGCCGCGGGAGCATTTACTTGATACCTGCTGAAGGCGGCGAAGAGCGGCGGCTGACCTGGCACCCCTCGAACAACCTGGTGGCGGGCTGGACTCCGGACGGTCGCAAGCTGCTGATCCACTCAGACCGATTGCGCGGGGAGTTGACCGGATTCCCGAGCCTCTTCCTGCTGCCGGTCGAGGGTGGCATGCCGGAACGTCTGCCCATGCCGCGGGCCACCCACGGCAGTTTTTCGGCGGATGGACGGCGCATCGCCTACGGGCCCCATCCGGAGTTGGTGCTTTCGCTGCCATGGAGACACTATCGCGGCGGGTCGCTCGGGTACATCGCAATTTACGATCTGGAACAGAAACACTACGAAGAACTGCCGCGGGTCGACGCCAATGACGTGTGTCCCATGTGGCACAGCGGCTCCATCTACTTCGCGTCGGACCGGGATGGAATCATGAACCTGTACCGGTATAACTTGGCCTCGAAGGCCACCGAACAGCTCACCCGATACACGGAATGGGATGTGAAGGACCCGAACCTGGGGCCCGACTCCATCGTCTACGAAAACGGCGGCTGGCTGTACTCCCTGGACTTGTCGACTAACTCCGTCCGGCAGATCCCCGTCTCCCTGCCACCGGAGGCGTTACCGGGCGGGGAAATGCGTGCCAAGTGGACGGAGGCGTTGAATGATGTATGGAAGGCTTACCGGGATTACGCGTTCAGTCCCGCGCCGGGCTGGGACGAGGACAAATCGCGCTACGAGGAACTTATTCAAAACGCCGCCCACAGCAGCGACGCCGAGTATGTCCTAAGGGAATACCTGGGCGAGGCAAGCCAGTCTCACATCATCCTGGAAAGGGGGGAAGAAGTGGACGGCCCCCGGCCCGGCCTGCTCGGCGCCGACTTCCGCGTAGAGAACGGATACTACCGGGTCACCAAAATCTGCCGGGGCGAAGGTAACGGTGAGAAGGAGCGCTGGCCCCTGGCGTCCCCCGGTTTGAAGGTGAGTGAGGGCGACTATCTGATTGCCGTGGAAGGTCATCCGCTCCGCCCCGAGATGAATTTGTACGAATCTTTCCTGGGGATGGCCGGCCGGGAAGTGAAGCTCACCATCAACAAGACTGCATCACCGGATGGCGCGTGGGAGATCACGGTAAAGCCGATCGGCAATGAGGCTGGCGTGCGGTACGTAGACTGGGTTCGTGCCAATCGCGCGCGAGTTCTGGAAGCGAGTAACGGCAAGGTGGGGTACATTCACCTGATGAACGCCGACGACTTCGATGGATTCAAGGAGGGCTGGGGTTCCGAACGCCACCATGCAGCCATCATCATCGACATCCGCAATAATGTGGGCGGAGGCCGTGCGGACGAGATCATCGACTGGATCGGCAGAGAGCCCGCCAGCGTCATGTACGATCGGCACGGCCGCGTGCCACCCGCCGGCCATTTCCTGGACGGACCTAAGGTCATGATCGCCGATGAGAAGGCGGTGTCGGGAGGAGATCAACTGGCGCTTTTCTTCAAGCAGGCAAAGGTGGGCACCCTGGTCGGCAATCGCACGTTCGGCGGAATGATCGGATCGGGGGAACCTCACAAGATCGCGGGGGGCTGGGTGCTTTTTGTTCCCCAGTACGGGTTCTACATGCCTGGGGCGGGAGAATGGTCACCGGAAAACTTAGGGGTGGAACCGGACTACGTCGTGCCATCGAGGCCGTATGAGCTAAGTGGCGGCCATGACCCGCAGATCGAGAAGGCGATCGATTTGGCTCTGGGGGCTATCAAGACCTACAAGACCAAAGTCCCAGATCCGCCCCCATACCGGCCGCGACCGTAAGCAATCGAAGCGCTCTGGCGAGCACGAGCGTGGAACGTTGTGGCTCTTCCCCGGAGCGCTTGGCTGCCCAGTAAGCGCCAAATGCAACGCCTGGTGCCAACATCCAGCGCAATGTTCCGGTGGAAAACGTTTTTGCCATGCTCGATGCGGCGCGGGAATTCGGAGACTATGCCCGGGCGTGATGAAGGGAAGCTACTTCCAATACTCCGCTCCTGGCAGGCTCCCGTCCATCAAGTACCCGCCATCGATCGCGAGGGTTTGCCCGGTAATGTACCGTGCCCGGTCCGACGCCAGGAAAACAACGCCGTCGGCGATCCAGGAAGCCTCCGCAATTTCTCGCAGGGGGATGCGTGTGAAGAGCGCCCGCTTAACCGGTTCTGTGTACATGGGCACCGTCAGTTCCGTATAGGTTGCGCCGGGGCGAATACAATTTACTGTGATCTTGTGCGGGGCCAGTTCCGTGGCCAACGTGCGGGAAAAGGCTTCCATGCCCCCTTTGGCGGCCGTGTAGGCGCCGGCGGATGGCTCAGAAAGCTCGGCATGGATGGAAGAAATATTGACGATCCGGCCCCCCTGCCCCTGCCGGATCATCTCTTTGGCCGCCACCTGCGAACAAAGGAAACAGCTCTTCAAGTTATTGGTGAGAATCTTGTCCCACTGCCGCTCCGTCATGTCCACGGTGGGCGCCTGGAGAATAATCCCGGCGTTGTTGATCATAACATCGATCCTTTTCCACCGCTGCACAACGCCGGCCATCATCCGCTCGACCTCGGCGTGATGGGACACATCCGCCGCGATTCCGACTGCGTCGCCGCCTTGACTTTGAATTTCCGCGGCTACGTTCTCAGCCCGGTCGCGGTGGAGATCGGCGACGCAAACCGCCGCACCCTCCCGAGCGAGTAAGAGGCCGGTCGCTTTCCCGATTCCGGAACCGCCCCCGGTAACCACTGCAACTTTGCCGCGCAGACCCAGGTCCATTTTATTCACCCCCGGATGAACAAACCAAAGTTACTCAACCCCGTTGAGGTTATGTGTTAGCTTCGCCCTTGAGATCAGAACGCTCGCCCTGCTTCCGCTGATTCATTCTAACGCGGGTGCCGCGGCTTGTGGTTAGCAAAAGTGGAGGGGAGTTTCACCCGGGTCCCTCCTCGGATGAGGTTGGGGCGTCACGATGTATCGGGACGGGGGTTGTGCTGAAAAGTGAAGAATGTATCAGAATTCCAGGTGCAGGCGGCCGGTAGGAACCAGCACGGGTCCGCGATCGCGGTTATAGCCGGGGTTGTTGACGTGCTGCAGGCCCATGGAAGGGTAGATGCCCCGCCAAAGGTGGAAGGTGTAGTAGGTCTCTTCGATGTTCTCGCGCCCGTAGTTCAGTCTGCCGTCGCCCAGCAGGAAGCCGAGTCCACCGTGTGCCAGGTAGGAGCGATGGTCGCCGGAGATGGCATTGGAAACGAAGGCGAATCCGGCCCGGTCGTTTTTGCGGTGCCATTTCGCCCCGTTGCCCCCCACGCCCAGGAGAACGGTTCCATCCACTTCGGTGTAGGCGTACGACTCATGCTGTCCTTCGTTCCATCCCCATCGCCCGAATACTCCCATCCAGTCGGTCAGAGGCTGTTCGAAATTGGCTCCAAAGCCATACTTGACGGTGGTTTGGGGAGGGTGGGCCGTGATGTCAGGGGTGGGAGTAAGTCCGTCCAGGTAGTCGTCCACTGCCACGCGATAAACGCCCATGTTGGCATGATTTACAAAGCTGAGAAGGCGCAGGGTGCCGGGGTGATGCTTGAGGATCGAAGCGTGCAGTTCCAACTCCACATTCTCGGCGCGCGCCCGGGCCAGGTCCGCGTCGAGATGCTCGCCATTGGCGACCTTAGGCATCAGCGCTTCCGAGAAGCGCAGGATCCAACCCCGGTCGTGGTATTCCAGCATGGCCGCGTAGGTGAAGCCGCGCGTGTCGGCGGCGTAGTCATAGGCGCCGTTATTGTCCACGGTCCAGTTCGCAAACTGGAAATTGCTGTCGGTGCCGTAGGTATTCATGTCGAAGAAATCGGCGATGCTGAACTTGCCCACGCGCAGTTCGAGGCGGCGCTGCGGGAGCTGCGTGAAGAGCGAGAAAGGATTCCGGTCGGAAACCACCCGGCTGGTGGAAAGGCCGAAAACATGGTGATACATAAAGCGGGCCACGTAGGGAGCCTTGCTGAGCGAGGGATTGCGCACCACGTCCAGGTTCATGAACCCTGCCACTCCCAGCGCGGCGCCCAGCCCGTTTCCCCCCGCCTCCTGGAAATCGCATAGGAGTTCGGTGGAGTCCGTCAGGCGCACTCCCGTGTAAAGCGTCAGGACACGGGAGGTGGCATCCTGCGCGTCCGCCGACAGGCTGTTGGGACCGGAATAGGGTGAGCGGAACGCGGGATGGTACTGGGTGATGAAATTCATTTGCCCGGAAACCCAGAATCGACCGCTCTCGGGGTGAGGGAACATCGTGAGCAGTGATTCGCTCCCCGGTGCCGAGTCCGCCACAGTGGCGTCGGCTGTGGGAGCCTCCTGCGCCCGGAGGGCAGGCGCCGTCGTGCCTAGGGCGACGGCCAGCGCGAACCAGACGGCAGTGATGGCGCGGCGTAAACGGGCGAGGACCAAGGGTTTCCAGTCCAATGGCGAAAGCATGTCCACATATTAGGATTCTGGGGAGTGGCGAGCGTCAGGTTAACGCCACATTACATTTAGATGAAGATAGGGCCCTGGAGTATTCCAACGAAATCACTGCCAAATCCGGGCGAGGATTGCGGAGGCCTTGGGGTTGGTTCATTCCGCATCAACATTGTCAGATGCCAGAATGCCTGGGGAACTGGACCCCAGGGTTCCTGAAGCCCTACCAGGTGGGGAATCGCGTGTCTTCTTCGGAGCGTGATATCATCGAGCCGCCCCTTTTTAGATTCCACGCGCCGGGTTTTCCCTCGGAATTCGGTGGATGGATATTCTTGCAAACGGAGTGACAGTCAGTCCTATGTCTGGTTCGGTCCGCTCTCTCGTACCGCGTCGGAAACACCTCCGCCCTATGCTCTGGCAGGGACCACTCGGTATTTTCACCCTTTTGGTTGTTTTAGGGGCCTGCGGTGGGACCGCGCAGTCGCAAACCGCCGAAACGCTCTCGCAGGTGAGGAAGCTATATCTGGAAGATTTCGGTCCGGAGAATGGCGCCGGCCGGCTCCGCGCGAGGGTGATCGATCAACTTCGGCAGAAAGGAAAACTGGAAGTGGTCAGCAGCCCGGAAGAGGCCGATGCCATCGTCCAAGGGAACGGCACCATCTGGCTGGCGGGGTACGTTTCCACCGATCCCCGCGCCCCCTCTAATTCGCGCCAGCCCGTGTTTCGGGGATTTCTCTCGGTGGAAGTTCTGGGGAAAGGCCATGAGCCTTTGTGGTCCTACCTGGTGACTCCGAGCCGGTTCCGGACAGGCGACATTGCCGCCGACTTGGCAGACCAAATCGTGGCGCGGCTGCTTTCGGCCATGAGGCAGAGCGAAAACGCGCCGGCTCCCCCCGTTACGGGAACGGCCGAGAGCGTTTCCTTGACCGCTGCCGGGGCCACCTTTCCCGCCCCCCTTTACCAGAAGTGGTTTGAGTCCTTCGGGCAGCATCACCCCAATGTGCACATTACTTACCGCGCCCTGGGCTCCGGCGCCGGCCTGCAACTTCTGATGGAAGGACAATTGGATTTTGCCGCTTCCGACATGCCTCTGTCCGACGCGAAGATGGCGGAGTCGAAAAAGACGTTCCGGCACTTCGCCTCCGTCATTGGTGGGGTGGTGCCTGCCTACAACGTGAAAGGCGTGGAGCAGACGCTGAATTTCACCCCCCACGTCCTGGCCGGGATTTACCTGGGCAAGATCAGGAAATGGAATGACCCGAGCATTCGGGAAGCCAATCGGAGCGCCCCGTTGCCCGACGCCGAAATTGCGGTGGTCCACCGGTCCGACGGCAGTGGGACCACCTTTGTCTGGACCGACTATCTCTCCAAGGTCGATCCCGAGTGGAAAAACACGCTCGGCGCGGGTACGGAGGTCCCCTGGCCGGTAGGGACCGGGGCGGAAGGCAGTGAGGGCGTTGCCCATGCGGTCCAGCAAACGCCCAACTCGATTGGGTATATGGAAATGGTTTACGCCCTGAGGCATCAGTTGAGCTACGGGGCGGTTCAAAATGCCGCGGGGCGGTTTGTGCAGGCGGATTTGCCCAGCATAACCGCGGCCGGAGTCGATGCCGCGGCGGACATGCGCTCGGACTTCCGAGTTTCGATCACCAATGCCGCCGGCGAGGGCGCCTACCCGATTGCCTCCTACACCTGGTGGCTGCTACCCCCCGATCAGGAAAGCTCCGCCAAACGCTCCGCCTTGGCGGACCTCCTGGGTTGGATTCTGACTTCCGGCCAGAAGGAGTGCTCCGCCCTCGGATATGTCCCCCTGCCCCACGTCGTCGCGGAGCGCGAATTGGAAGCCCTCCACACCCTGAAGTAAAACTTCACGGCAGCCTCGGCGGC
>DATJVT010000453.1:0-12415 GCA_035501695.1 Terriglobia bacterium
CAATCCAGGGGTGCTGGTGGGGATGTGCAAACTCGCTGCCGAGCCGAGATACCACTACGGGGCACGAATCAAAACCAGGATGATCCACATCGACTATCTGATGAGCTTGAATGGTCGCAACGCACCGGTTTCAGGGCTTAACGGACTGCGGTAAGGGATAGAGGGGCACATGGGTTTAGACGATCTTCACGCCAGACGGCTTGCGACAGTGGCCAAGGTGTTTGATGCCGCCCTCGACCGAATCGAGTTGATTCTGCGTTCCGCCCAAGAGGGTAACGACGGGGTCGAACTCTCCCGGATTACCTCTGAGCAGGTGCAAGTCGCCCGTGAGAGGATGGCCACAATTCGATGCCGCCTCCAGGAAGGTCTGCGTCAGTTCTCCGTGCAGCTCCAGAAACCCGAGCTCAAACAAATGCTGGCGGCGGAGCTTTCAACGCTCTGGGTGGTTCTCGAAAATGCTCGCCCGGCCCGGATGAAGGGGTACGGAAGGGAGTTTTCACCTCACGACAAAGAGGCCTGGGAGAATCTGATCAAAGACCTGATGTATGAAATCGAGCAGATCCGCGCTGTCATCCTCAGAAGAAAAGGGACAATTTAGCCCCTCAGTTTGCCGGCCCCGATGTGCAGGCCGATCGCGGGTCATTGGGGGGCCTTATTCCGACAAAAAGCCCATCGTCGCGGGCAGACCTTCCCGAAACATGGATGAGCAACCCAACCATCCCCCTGCGGTTGTGGTTTTATGGTATAAATACGGCGCAGGGTGATGGAGTTCACCCCCAACCATCCGTCCATCGACGGGTTGATAACTCCTAGCGACCGAGAGGCGCTCAGGAGTTTTTGCTTTTCAGGGCGCCCCACAGAAAGAAGGTCCCAAAGCCTTGTGTTGCGCCCGGAAGCCCCCGCGTCAACCCCTTGTCCGGACCAATAGGATTAACCATACAAACACAGGCGAAGGAGGCATATGGAACACCAGCGATTCGAGGGTGACCGGACGCTCATGCGGATTCATATCGGTGAGTCAGACAAATGGCATGGCAAGCCACTCTACGAGGCGATCATTCAGCTGATTCGGCAGGAAGGATTCAGCGGGGCAACGGTTCTTCGTGGGGTGGGTGGGTACGGCCCGTCAAGCCACTATCACACTGACAAAATCCTTCGCTTGTCGCAAGACTTGCCGATCATCATTGAAGTCGTGGAGTACTCGGAAAGAATTGAAAAGCTCCTGCCCAGGCTGGACGACATGGTGGATGGCGGCATGATTACACTGGAGAAGGCGCACGTGATCCTCTACCGGCCCAACCAGGCGGTGAAGAAGTGAACTCGGTACGATCCCCAATGCGGGAGAACACAAAAAGGAGAATTGAATCATGTCTACCATCAAGAAGTTGGAAGCCTTGGAGATTCTTGATTCGCGGGGAAACCCCACCATTCAGGTTTCAGTCCACCTGGGCAGCGGGGCAGTGGGCGTGGCCAAAGTGCCTTCCGGTGCCTCAACCGGGAAGCGTGAGGCCGTAGAACTCCGCGACGGTGATAAGAAAAGGTTCGGCGGCAAGGGTGTGCAGAAAGCTGTTGGCAACGTCCAGGGCGAAATCCAGAAAAGCCTGGCCGGCTTTGATGGAGACCAAGCGACCTTGGACGCGAAGCTGATTGCTCTGGACGGCACTCCTAACAAAGCGCGGCTTGGCGCCAATGCACTATTAGGAGTCTCCGTAGGTTTCGCCAGGGCCTGTGCCGAAGAGAAGAAGATCCCGCTGTATCGGCACCTTGCGACGCAGGACACCTATCTTTTGCCTGTACCGATGTTAAATATCCTCAACGGCGGGCGGCACGCCGACAACAATGTGGACTTCCAGGAGTTTATGATTGCGCCGGTGGGAGCGCCGAGCTTTGCGGAAGCGTTAAGAGCGGCTTCCGAGACCTTTCAAACACTGAAGGGAATCCTTCACCAGAAAGGTTATGAGACGAGCGTTGGGGACGAGGGCGGGTTCGCTCCCCGGCTTCGCTCCAACGAGGAACCCATGGAACTTCTGATTGCTGCCATCCAGAAGGCGGGGTACAAACCGGGATTGGAGGTCGCGGTAAACCTCGACCCGGCGGCCAGCGAGTTCTTTGAGTCTGGCGCTTATGTCTTCAGCAAGTCGGATAAGTCTCGACGCCCGCCGGAGGCGATGGTGGAACTCTGGAACGATTGGCTCAAGCGGTACCCTGAGATCTATTCGCTCGAGGACGGCTGGGCGGAGGATGATTGGGACGGATGGAAGGCGGGGACGGACCTGTTAGGCTCCAAGATCCAACTGGTCGGAGACGACATCTTCGTAACCAACACGCAGATCTTCGAAAAAGGCATTGAGAAAGGCATTGCGAACTCGATTCTCATCAAGCTGAACCAGATTGGGACAGTGACGCAAACCCTCCAGTGTATCGACCTGGCGCGACGGAATGGCTACACGGCGGTAGTGTCCCACCGCTCCGGGGAGACCGATGACACAACGATCGCGGACTTGACCGTGGCAGCCAGTACCGGACAGATCAAGTCAGGGTCGGCCTGCCGGGGGGAACGGGTGGCAAAGTACAACCGCCTGCTTGAGATCGAGAAAGAACTGGGCTCGAACGGACACTACGCAGGCCGCAAAGCGTACGAGCGCTGGAAGTCGAATTAGGTACTCTACCCGTGGGAACAGGCAAGAAATGGCGGTTACGCCATATGCTGGGGTTGTGGTATGTCTGAAAACACCAAGGCCGGCTCGTTGACAATAGACAGCGAGGCTGATGGGACGGCCAAACTTCTTCACCTGGCTCGCTGGGGGGAGGAGTTGGGGGCCCGGTATGTCGCCGATGACGCGCGCAGCCTGGCGGCTCGCGTCTCGGAAGGCCGCTTTTACCTTGCCTGCATCGGGCAATTCAAGCGCGGCAAGTCAACCCTCATCAACGCCCTGATCGGTGAGCCGGCGCTACCCGTGGGCTTCATTCCCGTGACCGCCGTGCCCACGGTGATCCGATATGGCGCACACAAGAAGGCCCGCATACAGTTCAGGGATGGCGCCTGGAAAGAGATTGCGTCGTCCGCACTGTCGCAATATGTCTCTGAAGAGCACAACCCGGAAAACATGAAGGGGGTGGGCGGGGCGGAGCTGTTTGTGCCGAGCCCTCTGCTCTCCACCGGGATGTGCTTCGTCGATACCCCAGGATTGGGGTCAGTATGGGCGGGCAACACGGCAGTGACTCAGGCCTTTGTACCGCACATCGATGCCGCCCTGGTGGTGGTTGGCGCCGATCCTCCATTGGCAGGCGAGGAGCTTGCCTTGGTGGAGGGCGTGGGACGCCAGGTGCAGAACCTCATTCTGGTCCTGAACAAGGCGGACCGGACTACTGACGACGAACGGGCCGCTGCCGCTGCTTTTGCCCGGAAGGTACTTGAGAAACGATTGCGGCGGCCAGTGGGAGCCGTCTTCGAAGTCAGCGCGTCTGAACGGCTCGAGAAGCGCGGACCGGAGAGGGATTGGAATAGACTTCTCGCCGTGCTTGAGCAGCTCGTGCGGGGTTCGGGGCGTCAGCTTATTCAAGCTGCTTGCGAACGGGGCGTGCAGCGCCTCAGCGAGCAACTGCTGACCATCGTGAGCGAGGAACGTGAGGCGCTGGAGCGGCCTCTCGAGGAATCGGAGCGCAGAATCGCGACAATGAAAGAGACCGTCGCCGAGGCAGAGCGCTCGATGCGGGAGGTGGGGTTCCTCTGGATGGCCGAGCAGCGCCACATTTCCGACCTATTCGTCGACAGGCACAAGGCGTTCCTCGACTCCGCTGTGCCCTTGTCCGGCGAGGAATTCGAACGTGCTTTGCGATCGACGCCCCGCCGCATGGGCCCGGCTTATCGCCGCGCCGTCATGCGGGTGGCCCAGGAAATCTGCCAGCGGCACGTCGGGCCGTGGCTCGCGATCGAAGAGGAGGAAGGGGAGAAGGAATATCGCCGGGTCGCGAGACGTTTTGTGCAGATGGCAAATGACTTCCTGAAGAAGCTCGCCGAATCGGGCATTCCCGAATTAGCCCGCATGCCGCACGCGCTCGACCCGGAGACAGGCTTTCGCACCCGCTCGGAGTACCAGTTTCGCGACATGATCGGAATTGCGCAGCCGGCATCCCCATTGCGATGGCTTGCCGACCTGGCGCTGGGGCTCATCGGGGCCCGTGGGGTCATCGAAAACGACGGCCGGGAATTTCTCCGGCTCCTGCTCGAAGTCAATTGTTCGCGGGTGCAGAACGATATCCTCAACCGGGTACAGGAAAGCCGGGGAAGGCTGGAAGTGGAAATCCGCAAGTTGCTCCACGAAATCAGCCGAATGGCAGGGGAAGCCCTGACCCACGCGCGCGCGGCCCGAACCGCCGGAGCGGCGGCGGTGCAGGAAGCCATCGCCCGGCTCGAGCGCTTGCAAACCGAAATCCTGGATTTGACAACCTAGCACGACGCAGTTGTGAAAGGGGCGAATCCGCCGCCCATCACCCTGATTTCAAGAGGCGAGTTCCGGACGAAATACCTTACCCATGCGGCCGGTGCTGCGACTGCTTATACGCCGGCGAAGGCGGAAAATCCACCATCCACCGGCAGCACGATCCCCGTTACAAAGGCCGACGCGGGGGAAAGAAGCCAAAGAACAGCTCCGAATAAGTCTTCGGGAATGCCGAATCGTCCCATCGGCGTGTGGCCGATGATGGCCTGGCCACGCGCCGTCAAGCCTCCGGTCTTCTCATCGGTAAGGAGATACTTGTTCTGGTTTGTCAAGAAGAAGCCGGGAGCCACAGCATTCACACGAATATGAGGCGAGTACTCCTGGGCCACATGCACCGCCAGCCATTGCGTGAAGCTGCTCACCCCCGCTTTGGCGGCCGAATATGCCACCACGCGTGTCAAGGGACGCATGGCGCTCATGGAGGAGATGTTGAGCATGACCCCCTCGCCTTTCTCCGCCATCATCTTTCCGAACACCTGCGAGGGCAGGATGGTCCCCATGAGGTTCAGGTCGAACACCCACCGCATGGCCTCCGGGGGCAGGTCAAAGAAGCGGAGATCTCCGCCGGTAGTCGCCTGGGGTTTGTTGCCTCCTGCCGCGTTTACCAGGCAATCCAACGACCCGAATTTCTGACGCACCGTTTCCGCGGCCTTCTGTAAGCTTTCCAACTGCAAGACGTCGGCGCTGATGGCCACGGCCTGATTGGCGCGCGGTTCCATCAGTTGGCGGATGTGTTCGAACGGGTCCAGGTTGCGGTCCAGAATCGTTACGTTGGCGCCGCATCCCACCAACGCGCAGGCAATTTCGCCTCCCAGAATGCCCGTTCCACCCGTAATAACAACCGTTTTGCCACTGAAATCATAAAGGCGGTTCAATTGCGAAGAATCCATCTAGAATCTCCAGTCCGTAGTAAGCCGCACAGCATTTCCGCGCAGTGCGCCCAGAGACTGCGCACTGTCATAGTGAGTATACCCCAAGGTCAAGGATAGCCGAGGGCTGGCTCGCAGAGTGAATTGCGGACTGAAGAGCAGGGCAGGCTTGATGGGAGTGGCATGCTCGATCTGCTGGACGCCGGCGCCTAGCGAAATGTCATACCCGAGAGGCCCGTGAACCCGGCCTGAAACGTGACTTGTCAGATAGTGGCGTTGGTAAAAGCCGGGATTGAAGAATCCCATGTAAGGGTTATCCATTCCTCCTATGAGCCGGTAGGCAAAACCGGCATAACCGATATCCAGAGAGATATTTGACTTCCGAATCAGGCTCCGTTCGAAAGTCATCGTAATACCGGCATCGCGGCTGGAGTCGGCTTCTTTAACCTCCGCCGGGTTTGTTCCGGCCACTCCCACTGCATGTTCATAGGAAATGGTGGAATATTCGGCCACGAACGGTTCCAGGCTCAAGTCGGTTTTCGGGCTGAAGTGATAGTCGGCCTTGGCAGAAAACAGGTCTTGCATGACTCCCAGGCGGACGGCAGTGGGAGTGTAAGTGATGCCAGCGCGCGCCGCCGTGATATCGAGGATAAGGTTTTTTTTCGGGGCATAACGGATGCTGCCGAATCCGAGCAGGCGATTTCCGGCAGAGGTGATGGGTTCCGCCTGAGTGGGAATGCCCACAAGTTCACCCGGCCCAAAGCGCACCAGGCCGATCCCGCCGCGTGCCGTGAATTGCGGGGACAGATAAGTCGTCTGGCGATAGAGAATCTGCGCTGGCCCCACCGCGCCTTCTATTCCGCCACTCGGACTCTCGGAGGGAAGGTAGGACACGGACACATACGAATCCGTCCGGGGCAGGGTGAAGAATCCCAGGGTGGTATCGTAGCCGAAGGCGGTCAAATCCTCGGACCCGGAGGGATCTCCAGAGCCAATTTCCCGCGCATAGGACGCGGCCGTGTGCAGAGTGGGCCGGGAATCGTCGCGCAGGCGCGCCCCAAGCTCTCCGGCCTCCGGATTACCCGGATCGGCGGTTTCTACGCGATCAAGGACTTCGCGGGCCTGCCCCCGGTTGTGCATCGATCTTTCCAGGCGGGCGAGCAGCAGCAGTGCGGCGACGTCGGAAGGATCGTCGGTAACGATCTTCGCCGCCAGGTCATGTGCATATGCCAGGTCGCCGCGAAAATAGGCAATGCGCACGTTGCCCTCCAGGGCTTCCCGGTCGGCCGGGTTTTCAGCAATAAGGCGATTGAAGCGGCGCAGTGCGCCGGCTTGGTTGCCCTCCGCCAAGTCCAAGTAAGCAAGTTGCATTTGAACGTCACGGCTTCCAGGGTGCGTCGCGAGGATTGTGGTCAGGGTTCTTCGCGCATTGGAATAGCGGTGCAGGCCCATTTGGGCTCGGGCCAGTCCCAGGGCGTATTCGGGGTTGCCCGGAGAATGCTCGGATAGATCCAGGAATATAGGTAATGCCTCGGCAGGATGGCCTGACCACATTTGCACCCGCGCCAATCCTTCCAATGCATCAGTATCGCCTGGGTGGCTTTCCAGGAGCTGACGGAAAACCCCGAGGGCTGCGTCGTACTGTTTGTTAAACGCCAGGGACCGCCCCAACCCCGCCTCGGCGTCGTGGTCGTCCGGAGCGAGATCGAGAACACGCCGATAGGATGCAATGGCATCGGCATAGTCGCCGCGCTGGGTTTGCAGATTCGCGATGCCCCGGAGGGCCTCGACGTCTTGCGGGTTCCTCCGGGCTCGCTCCCGATAGGCGACTTCGAGGGGTGAGGCCGCCTCCGCCTTACCGGCCGCTGCCATGGAGCCCGCCGACACTTTCCCCTCATCCTCCGGCCGTGCCCATAACGCGGCGAGAAAGATACAGGCGGACAAGGCAAGAGCAAGGTGCAACCATCTCCGCTTACAGAACAAGGTTGTTCTTATGGCAGATTGCGCACGTGATTTCCCATCTAAAGCAGGGTGCATTGGCCAGCGCGGATTCATATTGGCGGCTTCGTGAAGTGCGGCGTGCAAGGTCACTGCGCGCGACGGGCGCGGGGAT
The DNA here is from genome assembly GCA_035501695.1 of Terriglobia bacterium. GTDB lineage: Bacteria > Acidobacteriota > Terriglobia > UBA7540 > UBA7540 > Bog-366. The sequence continues at coordinate 7,485 of DATJVT010000453.1, forward strand.
TGAGGTTCCCGATGCTCATCCTCCGGCGGGCGCGCCGACATGAGCGACTTTCTCCCACTGGCGGCTCCCCGCCAGAAACCTAACCACTCCCTGGAAGCGGAACCACAAAACCAGTTGTCGATACCCGATGTTCTCAAGCATGGCGAATAACAGTAAGGTCAAAAGATCCTGAAGGCGTGGGTAACGGCGATAAGTAAGTTCTTCCAGAAGCACCGCCCCTACCGAGAGAAATCCACCATAAATAAAGCCCAGCAGGATAAAGAGCAAAAGTAAACCCGGTGAAATCAGGTGCAGGAACAGACCCAGGGGTATCAGCACATATCCTACAAACTCCACCGCCGCGCCCAGGCCTTCGACATAGGAATGGAAGGGGAAGCTGAGCCACCCCACAATCCCATATTTCCTGGCGAAAAGAATCTCCGAGTGTTTCCAGAGTGACTGGCAAAGGCCCAATTGCCAGCGGCGGCGCTGATGGGCCAGCATGGCGAGAGTAGAAGGGCACTCGGTCCAGCAGACCGGATCTGAGGTGAACGACATGCGGATTCTACGATTGTTCTCCGCTGCCCACTTATGGAGTTGCACAATCAGGTCCATGTCTTCCGTCACGGTATCGTGGCAAAAGCCCCCCGCTTCGATGACGGTGGCGCGATGGAAAACCGCGAATGCCCCGGACACGATCAAGGTTCCCCCCAGCAGATGCCACCCCGTCCGGCCGAACAAGAAACTACGGAGATACTCGACCACCTGAAAGCGTTCCAACCAGGTTTTCGGCAGGCCCACTTTGACCACGCGCCCGCGCCGGGTCTCGCATCCGTTCAGAATGCGCACGATTCCGCCGCTCACCACCGTGGCCGACCCGGAATTGAAGATGGGGTCCATCAACCGCAGCAGCGCATCCGGTTCCAGCAGGCAATCGGCGTCCAGGTTGCAGAAGTAGGGGGTACGGCAGAGGTTGACGCCGACGTTAAGGGCATCGGGTTTGCCGCCCCGTTCCTTGCTGACCACCAGAAGGTTGGGCAGGGAAGGATTGAAGTAGCGGGCGCGCACGGGCGCGGTGGGGAGGCTGGGACGGTAAGCCCCATCCATCGCGATCAATCCGAAGCTCTGGATCAGGCGGTCCAGCGTTTGGTCGGTGGAGCCATCGTCAACCACCATGACCTGGAGGTAAGGGTAATCCACCCGCAGCGCGGAGCGTACCGAATCCACAATCACCTGCTGCTCATTCCAGGCGGGAATGACAATGGTAACCGGTGGGGTCAAGGGGGAGTGCCGTAAGGTGCCCAGCCCCTGATAGGTCATCTTCCGTACATGCAGCCAGGTGGCACGCAGCGAAAGCAGCATCAAGAGGGTGTAAATCCCGTTACCCAGAAAGAAATAGGAAAGGACAAAGAGATTGAATACGGTGACTCCATCGTCGAGAAATGAGCGCAAGGGACCCATGGCCGGACTTCCCGTCAGGCCGCCATACAAGGCGGAAATTCAATAACCCGCTGGACGTTCTGCGAAGGTTTGCCTTCCGGCCCTGATTCCACCGGAAGGGCTACCTTTCTGAATTGCAGATGGGGCGTAAAGCGATCCAGGAATCGTTGGCGGATCTCAGGGTTCAGGGCCCGCAGAGCATCCGAAACCCCCAGCAGGGCTGCGTCGCTGGCGAGTTGTTCGACCACGAGGGCTTCCAGGCCCGTGGTGCCGGCGCCGTACTTCTCCACGAGAGAAGACACCAACCCCGCGCCTTCGATCACCTCCGCAATCTGTTCGCAGGCGGCGTGATCGGGAGCAGTCAGGAAGGACTCGAAGAGCTGGAGCCTTCCCTTCGGCCCCAGGGAGAGGAGGGTCTGGACGGAGGCTTCCCGCACCCTCCAATGGGAGTCATGCAAAGACCGGCGGATATCCGGGAGCAACGGGGAGCACGATTGCGGCAGCCGGGCGACCGCGCGCACGGTGCGAAGGCGCACGAACCACTGCGGGTCGGATAAGAGCTGGTGTAACGCGGCATCGGCACGCGCATCCGCGACAAACACCAGCACCTCGCCGGAACGTGCCCGAATTTCAGCACTGTTGTCGCCCGGGAGCCCGGCCACCAGCAATTCCGTCAGGGCGGGTGACAGCAACTCCGGCGTGAGAACGAAGTCGGGCCGGCAGCCTGCCTCCCGCCATACGATCGTGCGCAGAATCTCGCTGGCTTGCAATCGGATTTGACGGTCCGGGTGGCTTAAGGAGGGGAGCAGGCTGGGCACGCAAATCAGGTCAAAGCTGGCGAGGGCGGCCCGCAAGGCCTGCAAGGGTGGGGAGGTGGAATCTCCCCGGACGACCGCGTTCAAGCGCTCCCGCAGCACCGGAAAACTCTCCGGCGCTCCCACGGCGGACAGCGCGCGCAATGCTACCAGCTGGATGTCGGGGTGGCGGTCATCGAGGGCACCGGCCAGAAGCGGCCAGCTCGGCCGGTGCCGGATCGTCCCCAGGTTGCGAATGCTTTGGGCGCGCAGCAGGTGTCGCATCGCCGCCCGGCCGGAGGGATCATTTTGCTTTCCCTGGCCCGCGGAGTGCGACGCCATCGACGGGAGATTGGCCAGGCGGGCTTGCCATGCTCCGATCAATCCCAGTTCCGCGCAGAGGGATTGGAGGAAGGCCAGGCACCGTTCCGGAAGCTTGCGCTTGGAAAAGAGGGGATCGAGCAGGAGTTCCAGGTCGGCCAATCCCAGAGCTTGCAAGGCCGCGACTCCGGCAGGGCTGCGTTCCCCCGCCAGAATCCTCGCCAACAGCGGGCGGAACCGGCGTTTTAGGTCATGCACATAGCGGATATAACGGATTTGCTGCCACCGGCGCAGGAAGGCGATGCCAACCAACAGGCAGGTTCCCATCACCACGCAAATGAGGATTACGGAGGCCCACAGCGTTAACGGATCTGCTATATGAACCATGGAAATAACTTCCCTTAGAGAGATAACCAAACAGTATGCGACGGGGGCACTTGCCTCCAAACGCTAAGAGGTGGCGCGGCATGGAATGCGGAAGAAGCATAGCTTCCCGGTAGGGCTGCGATGCGCCGCGGGGGCGCGAGGAAGGGGGAGTATAGCTTGATGAACGGCTACACTTCAATACCTATGTTCTGGGAAATGTCGATTTGTTACCTATCGATAGGACACTTTGACCGATTTGAGCGGATTTCGGAATTGACGCGTCGCTAACCGCGGTCTATTACTATGAAACTCCTACTCGGCGCGAAGCGACTCGACCGGGTTTACGCCGGCGGCACGGCGCGCGGGCAGGTAACTCGCCAGCGCTGCTGCCGCTACCATGCTGAACGAGACTGCGGCGTAGGTGAGCGGGTCGACGGATTTCACTCCAAAAAGCAGAGACGACATCATGCGCGTCAGTACCGGCGCGGCAATCAGTCCGATGCCGATTCCAATTCCGGTCAGCACAAGCGCGTGGCGGACGAACATGCGCGCCACCTCCTGCTGCGGGGCGCCGAGGGCCATGCGAATTCCAATCTCCCGCCGGCGTTGCGACACGGAATAAGCGATGACGCCGTACAGGCCCACCACTCCCAACAGCAGTGCCATTCCACCTGCCAGTGCGAGCATGACCAGCGTGAACGAAGTCCGCGCCATCGATCGGCGATAGAGATAGTCGAGCGTGTGGACATCCGAGAGCGGGATGTTCGGGTCGACGGACCACACGGCGCGCCGCACCTCGTTCATCAAGCTTTCCGAGCCCGCGCGCGGGCTGCGAAGGGAGAAAGTCACGTAGCGGCGGACCTCGGTGTCGGGGCCGCCTTCAAAGTTCTTCTCCAGCATCGGCCAATACACTGAACTGGGGGCATCCTTATCCATCCCGTCGTCGCGAGTGTCGCCCACCACGCCCACCACCTCGCGCCAGTCGTCTTTCGTGCTGACGCGGATCTGCTGGCCAACGGCGGCCGCGGGATCGCTCCAGAGTTCGCGCGCCAGGCGGCGCGAGACGATCGCCACCGGCCGCGCCTCGTACGTCTCGCTCCAGGTAAAATCGCGGCCGGCAATAAGCGGCGTGCCGAGCGTTTTGAAGAACCCCGGCGCGGCAAATCTGAAACGGTGGAGTTGCAGGTCACCCTGGGCGTAGGTGCGACCCTTCACAAAGACCGGATCGCTCCATTCGTTGCCGTCGAGCGGGATGCTCATCGAAAGACCCGCGGAGGAAACACCCGGCAGGGCCTCGGTCTTGCGCAGGATCTCCTCCTCCATGCGCACCACGCGTTCCGGTTCCTTCACCTGCGTGTCGGGGATATCCACGCGAAAGGTCTGAAGTTCAGCGGGGGCTGTGAAGCCCGGGTCGACGCCGGTCAAGCTCCGGAAAGTGCGAATCATCAGACCCGAGCTGATCAGCAGCACCAGAGCGAGCGCCACCTGCGCGACCACCAGCGCGCTGCGCGAACGGTGCCGCTGGCGACTTTCACTCAGGGTACGGCCGCCCTCGCGCAGCCCGGTTCCCAGGTGCGCGCCGGAGTATTTCCACACCGGGATCGACCCGCAGAGCAGCGTGGCGGCGAGTGATAAGCCCAGGGAAAACAGGGCGACAGTGCCGTCAATGGCGATTTCATCCAGGCGGGGCAACCCGGCCGGAGCCAGCGCCACCAGGACGCGCAGCGTTCCGTAGGCGAGCGCAACGCCCAGCACGCTGGCCAGCACCGCCAGCACGAAGCTTTCGAGAAGGAGCTCCGCGGCAATGCGCCGCCGGCTGGCTCCCAGCGCGGCGCGGATGGAGAGTTCCTGCTCGCGGCCTTCCGCGCGCACGAGCAGCAGGTTGGCGACATTGGCGCAGGCGATCAGCAGCACCAGGCCCAGGCCGCCCATCAGCACCCACAGCACTTTCCCCACGTCGCCCACCACGTCCTGCTTCAGGGTTCGGAGGTTCGGCCCGATGCGCGCCTGATCGAACATCTTAAGGCTGAA
>DATJVT010000454.1:0-11537 GCA_035501695.1 Terriglobia bacterium
GCCCTGGGGATTGGTGACGTCGCGGCGATCGAAGGCAGCGGATCCTTGCAGCTTTCCGGCACGGTTGACCTGCTGACCGTGGCGAACCCTCTCGCCAGCATTTCCTCCGCCGTCCTGCCTGCTACGATCGAGATCCAGGAAGGCGCTTCGGTTGCCGTCACTGCCTCCTACGAGATCAGTGGGAGTTTTCAGGTCCGCATTCAGAAAGTCGACCCCGCCACGATCCGCCTCGGCATTTACCGGGAGCGCGGCGGAGATTTTACGGTGCAAGTCATGCCTTCGATTGGGGTCACCGCGGGAACTACCCAGACGGATTTCATTGCTGCCGTGCTGAGCGCCATCAGCACTCACCCCATTCCGCCGGCGGAGTTAGAGAATGTGGGCCTCTCGCCCGACCAGCAGGACGCCATCAGCGGCGCACTCACGGCGGGCATCCAGCGGAGCTTGTCGCTATCGTTGGAAGCAGGAATGCACGCGCTTCGGTCGCAGGAAGCGGCATTCCTCTATGACGTCAGCATGAATGAGCTGGATACGGACGGCCTCAGCGCGCTTCAGAATGCCCTGCGCTTGAACCTCACAGCCTTGACGGGGTCGCCATCTTTGCCACGTGGAATTCGCGAAGTGCAGAGCGTCTTCACGACGACCCGACAGAAAGGGCTCAGCCTCAGCATCAACCTGTTGGGTCTCTACAATTTTGCGTCGCTGTCGGATTTGACTCTGAAAGGAACGGTGCTGGCGGACCCTGCCAGCGGCGCCATCGTGATTACCGACCGCGCCAATGCCACGCGTATTTCCGGCGCGGTGGCTCTTTTCGCCGACCCGGACAAACTTCGCAAGGTGCTCGCCCAGTCTTTTCTCATCACCGCCGCATACCGTTGCAGCGGCATGATCGCGCATGCGCCGAGCCTGCGAGTTTCGTATTGGCACTTTGCGGAAAAAGCCAAGACTGATCGCGCCACCATGCAGGCTGACCTGAATGTGCTGGAAAAACTCGGCCTGATTTCAGAGGATGAGGAACAGCAAAGTCTGGCCCGCGCGGGAGATTTCGGGCGGTCAGCTTTTTACCTGAGTACCGAGTACGACGATACCCTCAGCCAAAGCCTCTTTCTTGACCCCGACGGCACGCCGCGCCAGGGCAGTGAATATGAGAGGATCGGGCGCCAAGCCCTCGCGCAACTTATCCCACCCGGCGGCCCGGACGCCTTCCGCCTGCGCCCCCTGCAAAGCGACGCCATCTGGCAGCAGGTCAAGGATACCGGCGGGACAGTCGTCAATCTCGCGCCCATTTTCCCTGACCTGCGGCCGGACACGCAACTTCCCCTCATCGCCGGGGATTACGTGCTGATCGCGTGGTGGGCCACCGCCATGGCGCATATGGCCCAGACGTTGAGCGCCGCCCGCCGCTTCTTTTCGCAATCCCCTCCCCCCGCGACTGACAGTCCGGCATTCGCGAGTGTCCAGAACGATTTGTGGCATAAGATGGCGGACGTAGCCAGCAACACTCAGGACCGGTTTTCCGATCCCTGGGGATTGCTGGCAATGGACCTGGCTTCCGGCCAGCGCTCGGTGGCGAGCGGGCAAATTGTCTCCCCTCCCTTGACCCTTACGGTGCGACGAGAGGCATTGCCAAACTCGTGAACAGAGTCTCGATCGTACCTGCATAGATCGGGTTAGTGGAAACCTCGGTTCACTTGTGGGCACTCGTTTACCCTTGACCTTCCGGCAGACTTGTCTCTCTTCTGTAACGTATTGCAGAAAAGGCCTATAAAGTTTTGGCCCTGGAACCCGGATTGCGTTGACACACGATGATTGCACGCAATTTCGAGAATAGGGGAGATCATCGAGTGAGAAGATTAGCAATGCTTGCAGTGTTAGGTATGTGCCTAGTTCCCATGGCCGCTTTCGCGGACACAATTTCCGGGAGTTCCGGGGCGGGTTGGCAATCATGGTCTACATCAGTCCTTAATGACGAAGATGGCGCGCCCTACTGGAATTCCAATTCCTGGGACGGCCCGGCCATGAATATAGGAAACTGCCTGTCAGGGACCGGCAACTGCGCGATCGGTTCCAATCCCGGCAATGTGCCCTACTGGGGATTGGGGAATGGTACTGCCGATACCGATATAACCTTTCTCAAGACGAGTTCCTCAAATGGCAACTCCATCGAAGGCGAATTTGCCGGGAATGCGAATTTCAACTCGCTGGGCTGGTACGACACCACCGACCCCAGCGTCCTGCATCCCATCATCTCCGGGTCGTCGGGAGACGGGGCGAATGCGACGTTCACTCCCTCCGCCAGCTATGGCTTCTATTTCGAGGACGCCGCCGTAGGAGAAATCTGGTACTCCAATTCCCTCCTGAATAGCCCAAGTGAGCAGGGCGATCAACATTTTGCCATCTTCGAGGGTGCTGGCGGTTCCTATTGGATGGGAATGGAGGATCTTTCCTTCTCAAACTCCGATAAAGACTACAACGATATGATCGTCAAGGTCACTCCGGCGCCTGAAGTGGGTACGTTGTCACTGTTATGCACCGGCCTGTTCGGCCTCGGTGGCATGTTGCGCCGTCGCCTGAAAATCTGACTTGACCTCACAACTGACGTCTGTCCTCCCTGGTTACGCCCCGCCGGTTCCCCCGGCGGGGCGTTCTGGTTTCGACACCAACCTCGCGGAAAGAGTCGTAGCGGCGGGTTTATCCCGCCAATTGCGCGTTGCAATGATTCGGGTTATGGCGACGTAAAGTCGCCCCTGTGACGCAGATCATGGGTTTTTCCGCAGCCTGCTATGGCGCGACCCAGGTCACGCGCGGGCGGCCGCTGGAAGGATTTTGATCCACGAGGACGGGGGTACGGAAGGCGCGGCTCAACAAATCCGCCTCAAAGACCTCTTCCGCCTTTCCCTGGCGCAGGCAGTTTCCACCCTGGAGCAACACCACGTAATCCGCCATTTCGGCAGCGAGATTAAGTTCGTGGGTCACCACGATGCCGATGAATTTCTCCGACCTGGCCAGTTGGCGGAGCAGGCGGAACATCTCCACCTGGTAGCCGATATCCAGGTTGGCGGTGGGCTCATCCAGGAGGACGAGTCGGGGGCGCTGCGCCAGCGTGCGCGCCAGAACCGCGCGCTGGAATTCTCCACTGCTCATTTCCATCACCCGGCGCTGAGCGAACTCCTGGAGGCTGGTCTTTTCGATGGCCCAATCCACCCAGCGTTCGTCTTCCGAGCTCTCAAACAGGCTGCGGCCAAGATGAGGATGGCGCCCCTGCCGGACGAATTCACGCACCACAAATGAAAAGAGCAGAATCGTGTCCTGCCGCGCCAGGCCGACCCGCCGGGCGCGCTCGCGGGGAGTGAGGCGGTGCAGGTCCTGGCCGTCCAGCAAGACTACGCCGGACCGCGGCTTCAGATGCCCGCTCAGAATTTCGAGCAGCGTGGACTTCCCCGACCCGTTCGGTCCAATAATGGCCATCAGTTCGCCGGCGCGCGCCTTGAGGCTCATCGGCAAGAGAGAAAAGTGGGCGAAGCCGAAGCTGATGGCGTCGGCGACAAGCTCTGCGGACCGGGTTTGGGGGGATGGCGCGTCAGACATGGATGAAGAAGTCAAATCACCAAGAAGACCGTCAAAAGAGAACTGCCTCGAAGGACGCAAGGCCAAACTGGGGATGTTAGGAACTACCGGGTTCGGACCTTTTGCCTTGTGACTTGTTTTACGTTCTTCCTCACCCGGAGGTTCTCCGCAACAAATAGATGAACACGGGCGCTCCCGCCACGGCGGTAACGGCTCCTACGGGGAGTTCCGCGGGAGAGACCACCGTGCGCGCCAACGTGTCGGACAGCACCAGCATAATGGCCCCGCCGAATGCCGCGGTGGGGATAAGGGTGCGATGATCGTTACCCACCAGCATCCGTCCCAGATGCGGGACCAGCAGTCCCAGATAACCGATCGCTCCGCTCACCGACACGGCGAGGGCAGTGAGCAACGAGGCCAACAGGTAAACGGCCGTTTCCACTCGCCCCACGTTCACACCCAGGTGCGCCGCCTCTCCTTCCCCCAGCAGAAGCACATTCAAGTCCTTGGAGAAGGCATAAAGGGCGATGATCGCCAGAACGATGGCAGGGGCAAGAAAACGGATTTGCACGTCGGTGACGACGCTCAGGTCACCCATCAACCAGAATGCCGTGCCCCGCACATCCCGGGTGGATAGAAGCGTCAGGACAAACAGGATCATGGCAGAAAGGAACGATGCTGTGACCACTCCAGCCAAGAGCAGGGTGTAACTTGACAGCCGCCCGGCGCGCCGCCCCAGCAGATAAACCCAGGACATGGTGAGTACCGCGCCCGCGAAAGCCGTGAGCGGGGTGGCGGAAGCCATCCGCCCCCCGATCCAGAGCGCCACGATCGCTCCCAGCGCCGCACCGCTCGAAATGCCCAGAACATAAGGGTCCGCCAGGGGATTGCGCAGCAGCGCTTGCAGCCCCGTTCCTGAAACCGCCAGCGCCGCGCCCACCAGCATCGCCAGCAGGATGCGCGGCAAGCGAATGTCGCGCACAATGACGCTCGCTTCCGAACCTGGATGCGCGCCCCGCAATCCGCCCAGAACCTCACCGGGAGAAAGATGCACGCTGCCTGTCGCCAAAGCCCCGAAGTCGATCAGGACCAGCGCCGCGGCCAGCGCCAGGAGCAGCAAGAGCACGTTACGCCGTGTGGGAGCAAGAGTCATGAGAATACAGTGTACAGTGGGAAGTGGACAGTGACCAGCAAGCAACTCCGTCGCCATGGCGACCATTTTGGCTGCCCTGGGCAGCCAGGTGAACCACCCTATGCCTGCTCACTCTTCACTGTACACTGTTCTGTGATTGCTTTTGTCTGATAACTGTTCACTGTCCACTGTTCACTGCCCTAAAGATTTTCGCCACTTCTTCCAGCGCATCAACCAGGCGCGGGCTGGGCCGCATGATGGTTTCGTCCACCAGGTACAGGCGATGGTTCTTCACCGCGGCCAGATCGCGCCAGCCCGGCAGTTTCTGAAAATCGTCAAGGCCGGGAGCAAAGGTATCCGTCTTGGGAAAGAGGATGACGTCCGGAGATCTCTTCAACACATCCTCCAGACCCATGTGGGGCCATTCGGTCTTCAGATCGTCGCTGATGGAAACACCACCGGCGCGGTGGATGACGTCGGAAATGAATGTCCCGTTTCCGGCGGTAATGAGGGGGCGGTACCAAACCACAAAGAGGACTTTGGGATGAGGCCGGCCTTGTACCTGTCGATCGACCGCCGCCACCCGGGCGCGCAAGCCGGCCACCAGTTTTTCGGTCGGCTGGCCCCAATCGAGGACGCGCCCCAAGTCCTCCAGGGATTGAAGCGTGCCGTCCACCGTATGCGCCGTCACTCCGTAGAGCGGGATGCCGAGATGCTCGAGTTGGTCGGCCGTCTCGCGCCGGTTGGCCTCATCCGTGCCCAGCACCAGGTCGGGCTTGAGGGCGACGATCTTCTCCATGCTGGGGTTGAGCATGGCGCCCACGTGCGGCAAGGACCGAGCCTGCGGCGGGTAATCGCAGTAGTCGGTGTCGCCCACCAAGCGGTCTCCCAGTCCCATCTCGAACAGGGTTTCGGTGATGCTGGGAGCAATCGAAATCAGGCGGCGGGGATGGTCGGGCAGACTTACCTGGCGACCCGTCTGGTCAGTGACAGTGCGGGCGGAAGCCACACTCGCCGCTGCGAGGAGGGTTAGAAGCAAAGCCGGCCCGGGCCTGCCGCCGGCAAAACGTCCAAGAGCAAGGCCATGTCGAGCCGCCAAACTCCCAAGCGTCATGCGCAATCCCTCAATGAAGATACGGGTTCTCATTCCCTGCGCGCCGTAAGAAAAACAAAAGCTCCGCGAACTCTCGACGAGGGCGGAGCTGACTCCTCGCGGTTCAGTCTATGTCGCGAGAATCTGTTTGTCAAACCTCCGCTTCTCGTCAACAATAGGCAGTGTTATGAAGACCCTAAACCTCGTCTTATTGCTGGTAGCAACAATCCTTCTGCCTTGGAATGCGGCTGCGAAGGAAAAACAAGCCGAGACTCACAGCATTGACCCCATCGGATGGCTCGATCTGCAGGCCGGCGGGCGCGACTTTGAGGTTTCCCTGCCCGACCTGCGCAAGACCACAGGCCACCTCGCCCGAGGCGCCCTGGTTCCTATTTACAAGACGCGGCAGAAGCATGGAGCGACGCAGGGCCAGGTGGGAAAGCTCAATCTTGAAACCGGCAGCGCGGAATTAGGGTGGGTGGAACTCCATGAAGGGGAAATGCAGGCCCCGAGCTCGTATCCCTTCGATGCGGAGTTGTTACGGTTGCTCGGCCCCCCCTATCTCGACGATTTCGTGGCTGAACATACGGATATTGCCCGCTTCCTGGTGCGCCAGGCCCAGGGACCGCCGGCCCTGCTCTGCTACGTGTATGCGGCCCCGCTCCTGCTCGCCAGACTCGCCATTTACACACCCGCCCAGGGAAAATACCAACTCGGCGCCACGCTGAATATTCCACTTACCGAAATGAAGGCCGGAATCACTTCCCTGGAAATCAAGGACCTCGTGGGCGATGGCGGCGCGTGCGCGATTTCCAAGGAGCCTTTCCAGGAGCAAGCGCAAACCTATGGCACGATCCTGCGCATCAGAAGAATCGACGGCGGGCAGTTTCAAGAACTGTGGCAGGCCCCCATCGAGTTCCACAACCTTTCACGGTACAACTCCAAGCTCCAAATCCTTCAGCCTCCGGAGCGAAACATGGGCGCGCCAGGAACGGTGACGACCGGGGAAGTCACGTTTCGCTCTCAGGGCAAGGGCCAGGAGCCGGTGTGGAAAGGGAAAGTGGAGTTCTTCGTTTTCGGAAGGGATGCGGCCCTCGATTCGGTCAACATTGAGAAGGCGTGCCCGTGGGACGGGAGGCAGTTCGCACCCTTGCGCTGAAAGGAGAAGGCCTGAAATGGAGCAAACCCTGCTGCCCCTGTTTCCGCTCGAGATGGTGCTCCTTCCAGAGGAACTGCTACCGCTGCACATTTTCGAGGATCGCTACAAGACCATGATCGGTGAATGCCTTCAGGCCAAAGCCGAGGGCACAAGCCGGCAGGAATTTGGCGTGGTCCTGGTCAAGGAGAAAGCCCTCAGCTCGGTTGGTTGCTCGGCGCGCATCGTCAACCTGACCCGCCAGTACGAGGATGGCCGCATGGATATCCTCACCGTCGGCAAGCGCCGCTTTGAAATTCTGCTCACCAATGAGGAGAGGCCTTATCTGCAAGGCGCCGTGGATTTCTTCGATGACGACGGTCCCGACGCGCCTAACGACGAGGCGGCGGAAGCAGCCATTGCGCGTTTTGGCGAAGTCATGCGAAAACTGCGGCACGCTTCGGAGATGCCGGTGCACCTTCCCCGCCCTTACCGCTACCTTTCCTTCCGGATCGCCGCCGCTCTGCCCACCGACCCCGAGTTCAAGCAGCACCTCCTGACCCTCCGCAACGAACCGGAACGCCTGGTTTTGGTGCAGAGAGCCCTGGAATATCTCGCGAGTCACCTCGAACAGAATCAACAATCGCAGAAGAAAGTCGGGGGAAACGGGCACCTGCGGTGAAAGCCGCGACCGCAGGGGTAAGAACCGCGACTCGTTACCCGGGATTCGCGACGGGTAGCGTGGCCAACCCCATATTCCCCTTCCCCCTTCCCACAACCCCTTTTCGAGTCGCGAGTCACGAGTCGCGCGTCACGAGTTGCGTGTTATAATGTCGTTTGGGGCTGGGCTAAATGCAAAAACCAAAAACGCTGGGCGAGCTGAAGAAGACTCTCTACCGAAGTGTCAGCATCAAAGACGAGATGCGCGCTAACCTGCTGCGCAAGCTGGCGGGGGAAGAAACCATCTTTCCCGGAATTATCGGGTTCGACGATTCTGTGACCCCCCAAATCGCCAATGCCATTCTCTCCAAACATAATTTCATCCTGCTGGGACTGCGCGGCCAGGCCAAGAGCCGAATTCTGCGCTCGCTCAGTTCGCTGCTCGATCCCGAAATCCCCATCATCGCGGGGTGCGAGATCAACGACGATCCCCTCCGCCCGCTTTGCCGCGCCTGCCACGAACGCCTGCGGGAAATGGGAGATGCCACCCCCATCGATTACCTCTCGCCCGAGCAGCGGTACATTGAAAAGCTGGCCACGCCCGACGTAACGATCGCTGACATCATTGGCGACCTTGATCCCATCAAGGCCGCGCGCGGGGGCCACACCCTGGCCAGCGAATTGACGATCCATTTCGGACTTTTGCCCCGCGCCAATCGCGGCATCTTCGCCATCAACGAATTGCCCGATCTCTCGGGCAAGATCCAGGTGGGACTTTTCAATATCATGCAGGAGGGCGACGTCCAGATCAAAGGCTACCCCGTGCGCCTCCCTCTGGACGTGGCGCTGGTGTTCACCGCCAATCCGGAAGATTACACGGCGCGGGGAAAGATCATCACGCCGCTGAAGGACCGCATCGGCTCCGAGATCCGGACTCACTATCCTGCGACCCTGGAAGAGGGGCTCGCCATTACGGCGCAGGAAGCCTGGACCGAGCGGCAGGGAGAAAAGCCCCTGGTGATCCCGCCGTTCATTCGCGAGATCATTGAAGCGATCGCGTTTGAAGCTCGCGCCGACAAGCGTGTGGACAAACGCAGCGGCGTGAGCCAGCGCATGCCCATTACCTGCCTGGAGAATACGGTGAGCAGCGCGGAGTGCCGGGCGCTCAAGCACCACGAGTCGATGGTCGTGCCCCGCCCCTCTGACATCTACGCGTCCATGCCATCGCTTACCGGCAAGCTGGAACTCGAATACGAGGGCGAGTTGCGTGGCGCGGATGCCGTGGCGCGCGAAATGATCCGCCAGGCCATCGCCAAAGTCTTCAAAAAGCACTTCGACAATGTGCCACTGCAATCCGTGGTGCAGTGGTTCGAGCTGGGCGGGACGTTGCGTTATTCCCCCAACACATCCTCGGCGGAACTTGCGCAACAGTTCAGGAGGATTCAGAACCTGCTGGACAGAACCCAGAATCTGGGCATCAAAACCAAGGACGATGCGGCTCTGGTGGCGGCGGCTGGCGAGTTCGTTTTGGAAGGATTGCACGCACTGAAACGCATCAGTCGCAACGAGGAACTGGGCTACCACACCGAACACCGCCCGGTCGAACGTCCGCAAGAAGAATCCGTGCCGATGCCCCCCAGGCGGAGGCCGTTGAATTAGCTGTCAGCGGTCAGCTATCAGCTCTCAGCAGGTGCCTCGGCTGACAACTGATAGCTGAGAGCTGACCGCTATGAAGTACGTCAAGTACTCCAAATACGTCGCGGATCCCTTCGACGACCTTAGTGCCGAAGACCTGCTCCAGATGCTTGGTGATTTCCTGCTCGACAGCGGGTTCTACAACCAATACCAGGACATCTACGACATGGACCCCGAACGCACCATGGACCAGCTCCACCGGGCGCTGCTGGAGGCTCTTAGCAATCAGGGAAAGATCCCTGACAACCTGCTGCAAGAGATGCTCCAGAATTGGCAGGACTACCGCAAGTCCGAGTTGGCCGAGAAGATCGACAAGCTGCTCCAGCGCCTCTCGGAAGAGGGCTATGTCACCGTCGAACAGCCCAATCCCAAGATAGGCCAAGTCACGGATCAGGAAGGTAACCCCTCCGCGGCGGGCCAGGAGGGCAAGGCCAAATTCGAAATCACCGACAAGGCTCTCGACTTCCTGGGATTCAAGACCTTGCGCGACCTGCTGGGTTCGCTGGGAAAATCCAGTTTTGGCCGGCATGATACGCGGGAGTTGGCCACGGGGGTGGAATCCGAGGGTTCCAGCCGCCGTTATGAGTTCGGCGACACGCTCAATCTGGATGTCAACGCCACCCTGCTCTCGTCGATTCGCCGTAACGGGTTAAAGACTCCGCTCGAACTTGACTACCAGGATCTGCAGGTCCACCAGTGCGAATACCAGAGTTCGTGCGCCACGGTGTTGATGCTCGATTGCAGCCACAGCATGATTTTGTATGGCGAGGATCGCTTTACTCCGGCAAAGAAAGTGGCCCTCGCCCTGACGCACCTCATTCGCACGCAATATCCGGGCGACACGCTGCACCTGGTCCTCTTTCATGATACGGCGGAGGAGATGCCGCTGGCGGAACTGGCACGCGTGAGGGTGGGACCGTACTACACCAACACGCGCGAGGGACTGCGGCTGGCCCAGCGCCTGCTTTCGCGGCAGAAAAAGGACATGCGCCAGATCGTCATGATCACCGACGGCAAGCCCTCCGCGCTCACCCTCGAGGATGGGCGAATTTACAAGAACTCCTTCGGGCTCGATCCCCTGGTGGTGTCCGAGACCCTGCATGAAGTGGCACGCTGCCGCCGTAACGGAATTCTGATCAACACCTTCATGCTCGCCCAGGACTATGCCCTGATCAACTTTGTCCAAAAGGTGACGGAAATCTGCCGGGGGAAGGCTTATTTCACAACACCCTATACTCTTGGGCAATATCTGCTGATGGATTACATGCGGAAGAAAGTCAAGCACGTGCATTAGGAGACAGGAGTCAGAAGTCGGGAGCTAGAAGTTAGAATTCAGAAGTGAGAAGTCGTGTTCCCATTGCAACAATAAGTATTTTTCATTCCGACTGCTAACTTCTGACTCCTGTCTCCTGACCTCTGGCTCCTAACTTCTAGCGTCTATCTTCTCCCTTCTGCCCTCGCCCGTTCTGCTAGAATATTTCTCCGGATTGCTGAGGAGAAAATCGATGCCGAGTTTGAGCCCCGGAAAGACTGCTCCCGCTTTTCAGCTTGCCACGACCAACGGCGAACGACTCTCCCTGCCGGAGGCGCTGGCCAAGGGCCCCGTCTTATTGGCCTTTTTCAAGGTCTCCTGCCCCACCTGCCAGTTCACCTTCCCGTATCTCGAGCGCCTGCATGTGCAACTGGGCGCGCAGGGGGCGCAGATCTGGGGAGTTGTGCAGGACGATCCGCGCGAGGGCGCGCGTTTTGCCGCTACCTACGGCGTGAAGTTTCCTGTCCTTGTCGATGATAAGCCCTACATAGTCTCCCGCGCGTACGGCCTGGCCCACGTCCCAACGCTCTTCCTGGTGAAGCCCGACGGGAAGGTTGAGATTTCCAGCGAAGGCTTCGCCAAATCCGATCTCGTAGCCATCCAGCGATCCCTGGCCGAACAACTTTCCGCCTCGCCGCCGGCCTTGTTCCCTCCGACTGAGAAGGTCCCCGAATACAAGCCGGGTTGAGGGGCCAAGAACTAGGCTTGGTTCAAGCCTGCATCGTACCCTTCCCGTTCTTTGTGCTTGGGTGGTTTCTTACGCCGGTCCTGGTGGGTTTGGCCGGGGGGAGGCGACCCTACGCGGAGCCGCGCCTGGCGCTTCACCTCGGTCGTCCTCTTGAATGGCTTGGGCTTCCTCATAAGAGTGTGGATAGTGTCCAGTGGTTAGCAGCTAGGAAGAAGCGTGCAGCGCCCGGAGCCGCCTGCCAGCCACCAACCACTA
>DATJVT010000455.1:0-10324 GCA_035501695.1 Terriglobia bacterium
CCCCAATTCCGACCCATTGACCAGGGTGGGAATGACCTCGGCAACCAGGGCGACGGTGGGACGGATGTCCAGGACTCCCCCCGCCCCGAGGGAAAAGGTATTGATGCCGGGAAGATTGGGCTGGGTCGATGCCAGGGTGCCTGGCTTGGTAATCAGCTCTCGATTCTGAAGAGAGAGGGTGGGCACAAAGTAGAGCTGGGAGTGCCGGGTGACAGTGCGGGATACGATCATTTCCAGGTTGGTGGTGAAGTTATTCCTGAAGTCGCTCTGCCCGTCCACAGAGGCCCGCACGGTTGCGTCCATAAGGCTCCCGTTGTGCTCGTCCGCGAAGTGATAGGCCGCCATCAGTTCAATGGGCCGCCCAATCAGGCTGGGGGAGCGGTAGGCGCTGACATAAAACTTGTTGGTCACTCCATAGCGCAAGCCAAAGGACGAGATGGAGAAATCGTCAAGGCCGAACATCGTGTTGAGGTTCCCGGGCCCGGTGAAGGCAGGGGTGTAGACGAAACGGTGGGTGAAATTAAGGTAAAACCCATGGCGGTCCAGGCGGCGGCCAGTGGGCAAACTGAAGAGGTAATCGTCAGCGGGTTCGTAAGCCTTGACCCGTTGCATCGCCTCGCCGCCGGATGTCCCCCCTTCGGGCTTTTTCACCTGACCGAGCGACCTCACAAAGGCCGCGACAGCTTTGATTTCCTCATCGGAGAGGCTTTCCCTCCAGGCCGGCATCGCCGTTCCGGGTTTCCCCTCCCGCACCACCTTAATTACCGCGTCAAGGGGAAGCGCAGCCTGAACCGCGGGGTTGGTGAAATCCGGAGTCTTCATGGCCCCTCCCCCCTTCCCTTCGGGACCATGGCAGGCAGTGCATCTTGCGGCAAAGATTTTGGCGCCGCTAGGAGCTTCCTGGGGAGGCGAGTGCATCGATGCCAGTTGGATTCCCTGCCCCGGAGCAGTCGCGGAGGATGAAGCGCGCACCTGGATCGTCTGTCTAGCCAGGTCAACGACAAAGGTTGTCCCGTTCCGGTCGATCAGCAAAGTGGTGGAGGAGCCGGGGATGAACCGGACTCCCAGACTGCTTGCCAGGGAAACGTTCCCACCAGATCGTTCCGTGGCGACCGGAATGGGAGTAGCGGGGTCGGTGGCCGCCACAAGACTCCACGTTGGAGTCGCCAGCATCCACAAGCCCATGATCAGCCCGACGTTGGCAAATCCGCATTGCCATCCCCCCTGGTGGTATTGGGATTTTGCGGAAGGACGCCCTGAACCGAGGGTAGAAAACCTCCATCGCATCACCGTTCACCTCCCCTACCTCTTATTCACAGGTAACACGGCCGCACCGACCGGTGGTCAAGCGCGTGTAGTGAGTTTGTAAAGGTTGTGTTAGTCTGTTTATTCAGGTCAAAACGCACAAACCGGATTTGGCGCCGCGGCGGGACGCTCCGTCGTCGGAGCTGTCTGCAGTCAGGCGACCTCGGATCTCGAACCGAGCATGGGAGTCTCCATGGAGAAGATCCTGATCATTGAAGACGACAAGACACTGTACACGCCCCTGCGGCGCGCGTTTGAAAACGAAGGGTACTCACCCGATTTCGCCTCCGACGGTGCATCCGGACTGGAGGCATTTCGGGCCGCCCCTCCCGTTCTGGTGGTTCTCGACCTGAAGCTTCCCAAGGTCCACGGGCGGGAAGTGTGCCGCGCCATCAAGGACGAGGCGCCGAATGTCCCGATCATGATCCTGAGCGCCTCGGACGATGAGGTGGACAAAGTCCTGCTTCTGGAACTGGGAGCGGACGATTACATCACCAAGCCCTTCAGCCCCAAGGAACTCCTCGCCCGCGTGCATGCGGTGCTCCGCCGCGTGCGCGGCCCCAAGGTGGCGGACCAATACGCCTTCGATGACGTGGCGGTGGATTTTGCCAAAATGGAACTGACGCGCCAGGGCGAGCCCATGGCACTCACCCCGCAGGAGTTCAAAGTCCTGAAGTACTTTGTGGGAAATCCCGAGCGGGTGATCTCCCGCGACGAATTGCTGAACGAGGTCTGGGGTTACAATTGCTATCCCTCCACCCGCACCGTGGACAATCACATCATGAAGCTGCGGCAGAAGCTGGAAGCCGATCCCTTGAACCCCGCCCATTTCAAGACGGTCCATGGCGCCGGTTACAAGTTTGTGCCCTGAGCGGGCAGCATATGAACTACCTCCCCCCGGGAGGGCGTGACGCCTGGAAGGAAACAGGCCATGGCCAAATTTCGGCTGCGAACCAAATTTCTTCTCTCCCTCATCTTCACGACCACCATACTTACAGGCGCCGTCCTCCTCATTGTCCAAAACTACTTGCGGAACCATGCGCGACAGGAAATACACGATGAGCTTCAGAATTCCGTCGTGACCTTTCAGCAGTTTGAAGTACAGCGCGAGCGCGGATTGTCCCAATCCGCCCGGTTGATGGCGGATTTGCCGAATCTACGCGCGCTCATGACCACCCAGCACGCTCCCACCATTCAGGATGCATCCACCGATCTCTGGCGCCTTGCGGGGAGCGCGCTCTTTCTTCTGGCTGATCGCTCCGGCAACCTCATGGCCCTCCATACTTCCGCGGAAGGGTATAACGCGGACGTCGCCCAAGCCTCCTTAACGCGAACTCTGCAGAAGCAGTTGAGCCGCGACTGGTGGTTCGGCGCCGGCCACCTGTTTGCAGTCTTTCTTCAGCCGATTTACTTCGGGGAGTCCCGCGACAATATCGTGCTGGGTGTCCTGGCCGTGGGATTCGAAGTTGATAAACCGCTGGCCGAGGTCGTGGCGCGGGTGGCTTCCTGCCAGGTGGCGTTTCGCTATGGAAGGGATATGGTCGCCAGCACGCTTCTGCCCGTCCAGCAGCAGGAAATGGCTACGCGCATGGGGACAATCACCACGCTCGATTCCTTGAACTCGCGGGAAGTCGATCTGGGCGGCGAGACATTTTTAGCAGCTTCGCTGGAGCTCGCTCCCGCGACCGATCAGCCGGTGACTCTCTCGGTCTTGAAGTCTTTTGACGCCGCCACGCAATTTCTGCGGCAACTGAACCGCTTGCTGCTGGGCGTCGGATTCATCGCGATTATTTCCGGAAGTTGGCTGATTTTTGTCATCTCGCACACCTTCACGCGGCCTCTTGCCAATCTGGTCTCAGGCGTACGCGCGCTGGAGAATGGAGACTTTGCCTATCCCCTGCACGTCCGCAGCCGTGACGAAGTGGCCGACTTGACAGTTGCATTCGACGGAATGAGAAGAACCCTGCAAAAGAACCAGCGAGACCTTCTGCACGCCGAACGGCTGGCGACCATCGGGCGGATGGCCAGCTCTGTTTCACATGATTTGCGCCATCCCTTGACCACCATTCTCGCTTATGCGGAGTTCCAAACGGAACCCGCTCTCGATCCGGCCCAGCGACAGTCCCTTTACGGCGAAATCCGGTCGGCCGTAAACCGCATGGCGGAGTTAATCTCCTCCCTCCTGGAATTCTCCAAGGGGCAGGAAAGCCTGCAATTGAGCCATGGAGATGTGACCGAGGCTTTCGGACGCACCCTGCGGACCATTCGCCTGCGGCCGGAATTCAAGCGGATTGAAATCACGGTTGAACACGAAGGGATAGCTGACGGCTGGTTTGACTTCAAGAAGCTCGACCGGGCCTTCTACAATCTCCTGCAAAATGCCTGCGAGGCTGTGTCCCCGGACTCCGGAAAAGTCCAGGTGGTTACGCGCGCGCTGGAAGACAGGATCGAGATCTCGATCGTGGACAACGGCCCGGGAATTGCCGCCTCGATCCGGGACGAGGTCTTCCAGCCATTTGTGACCTTTGGCAAGGAGAGCGGCACGGGGCTTGGCCTGGCGGTAGTTCAGAAGATTATCCGCGACCACGATGGAGAGGTCAGGATCCAAAGCACCGGCAAATCGGGCACCGCTTTCAAGCTGATCCTTCCCCGCAAACGCGCGGAACGCCCCGTGGATACCTAGCCGCGTTTGTCCAGCGCGCCATCACTGCACAACCCTCGCTTCCAACGAAAATTTACAAATCCGCCACAGGCCACTGACATATAACGTTTCGCGGCCTGTTAGCGTAAACTGGATGAGGCCCCATCCTCTTCCGGCACCCATAACGGCAAAATCAGCGAGGGAGAAATGAATCGCAGTTTGCGGAGAGCCCGAAAAGCCGCAGGTCTTGGAGCGCTTGCCCTGGTGATGTCCGCCTGCACGGCGCACGAGAAGCCCTCCATGGTGGAAACCGCACTGGCCAATGTGGCCAAGGATATCGTAATCCCCATCAAGGCGGAGAGCCTCAAAAATCCCTTTCAAAACAACTCGCAAGCCGCAAGCGAGGGAGAGCAGGTCTACCTGCAATCGTGCGCGGTGTGTCACGGACCGGATGGGCATAGTCAGACAACCCTGGGACAGGCGATGTACCCCCCGGCCATGGACCTGACATCGCCCCACGTCCAACACTGGGATGACGGGGAGATGTTCTGGATCATTCAGAACGGCGTTCGCATGACGGGGATGGCATCATGGAAGGGAGCTATAACCCCCGATGAGACGTGGAA
Source organism: Terriglobia bacterium (assembly GCA_035501695.1). Taxonomy (GTDB): domain Bacteria; phylum Acidobacteriota; class Terriglobia; order UBA7540; family UBA7540; genus Bog-366. Next base: position 4,573 of record DATJVT010000455.1, read on the forward strand.
GCTGGTTATTTTCATCCGCCACTTGCCGGAATTGGACGCCGCCGGGGCTTTGATTCACGGTAAGGAACAAGCCCCGCCGAAAACGGAGGAGCAATTGATCACGGCAGGAAGGGCTCTCTATCGGCAAGAGGGTTGTTTCATATGTCATCGTTTGGATGGCGAAGGCACCCAAGTGGGCCCCGACCTGACGAAGGAGGGGACACGCGGCCGCTCCGCCGCCTGGTTGATCGGTCATTTCAAGGACCCGGGAGCATATGTCCCAGGTTCGATCATGCCCTCCTTTAAGAACCTCACGGACGAGCAACTCCGCGCCCTCACCGCATTTCTCCTGCACCAGACTGGGGTTGAGCGTTCAAGTTATACACGATGAGGTCATAATTTGGCCAGAACTCCCAGCAACCAATCCACCGGTAGTCCCTGGAGAACTGAGGGTCCGCGTGAATTGCCTTGTCCATCCCAAAAGGGATGTCCTGTGCCTCGGGGCGACATCGGGACGCGCGAAGAATTACTTCCTCCGGGGCTTGTCGAAGGACATAGCGTGAGTCATGCCTCGCGGGGTACACCCCCGGCAGGTGCGAGATGTAAGTATCCGTCAAACCGTCAAGGTCAAGAATCTTCCGGCGTGACCACCAACCGATGGCGCCGATATCTCCCACCGCCACGGTGGCCGCAGGCGGGCTGTTCGCTGCCAGCCACTTTCCCAGTGCGACGTGGGCGCGTTCCATGCCGGTTTCTACCGGACCCATATGGTGTTTCCGATAGCTGAAGAAAGATGCGACCTGCATGGCCAGCAGGAACACGCACACCCCAGTGGCAAGCGTTCGTCCTCGCCCCCTCAGGACGGCAAACCTGCCTGCCAATACCCGTTCAGCAAGAATCCAATAGATGGGCAAAGCCGAAACAAGAAAGTGATACTCACCCGGTGAAACCCCGCCTGACCAGAGCTCAAAGATGATTCTGGATGCGATAGCTAAAGCCAGAACAGTGGTGTCTGCGGCGGGGAAAAGGGCCACAGCGAGCCCGACCAACCCGCTCAAGAACCATCCACCGGTCTCAAGGCCGAGGAACTTCCCCGTATCCGCGGCGCCCTTGACGAACAAGGCGGGCGTTCCGCCGCGTTTCACATAGAAGGTATTGGGAAACAGTAAACCATAGTAATGCCGGCGCCAGAGGAAATAAGGCGCATACACCAACAGGAAGGGAAGCGTGAAAAAGGCGAGGGCGCGCGGTTGCTTGCGAAGTCCTTTGGCGGCATACAGCCATATAACGGCGTAGATCAGAATTCCGTCCGGGCGCGCCATGACGAGCAAAGAAAACAAAACTGCTGTCCCCACCGACCACCTTGATTGCATCGCCTGATTGGTCTCTCGAAATGCCTTCAAGCAGCCAAACAAGCACCAGGATAGGAGGGCTGTGAACAACGGTGTTTCGAGCCCGGCCACACAGCCCACAATAAAGAACGTGTTGGTAGCAGTGAGCAGCAGGCCGGCGCCATACACGGGCGCCTTGCTGGAAGACAGCAGGCGGCAAAGGAAGTAGTTGGCCAGAAACGTCAACAACGAGAAGAGAACGCCCAGGACTTTGGACGCAAAAACCACGTCGAGGCCAACCCGCGATGCTCCGGCTAACAACACAACCCAAAGGAAGCTGGTATAACCCTCCACCCGCTGGCCTGCGTTGTACACAATCCCGATGCCCTTCGCGAAATTCCAGGCAAAGCGAAACCCAATATAGGAATCGTCAAAAGTGAAATGCCGGACGGAGAAGGCGGCGAACACGAGCCACGCGGCCGAGGCAATAAGAAGTGCCTGCCGCGCCAGATCCTCCCGGCGTGACCGGGCTTTTGCCCGACGGAGTGCGAGCGGTACATCCGGCTCAGCGAGTGTGCTCTGGCTGCTCATTATTTGCCGGTGATTGGTCCGAAAATCGATTTCAATGCCGCGGCTTGAAATGGAGGATTTGAATCGCCGGCACGCGGCTGACTTCCTCAAACCGATGAGCTTTTCCTGCACGGGCGAGGATGGGCATTTCCAACTCTTCCAGCCGTGCGGATATTGACCGGACGCAGCGGAACCCCGCCGCCCCCCAGAAGTCAACTTGTTCCTCAAGCGGCCGGGGCCAAGTGGTAATCTCCACGGGGCCGTGGCGATCGCGAAATCCCGTCTTCCAGCCCTGCGCGCGCGCATAGGGATGGAGGTCGCTTACGTAAACGTCACCGTTCATGCCCGTGATGCGTGCAACTTCGCGGGCGACGCGCTCGACGTCCTGGATGTGTCCGAGAGCGAATGAATGTATGACGAGATCAAATGTCCCGTTTCGGAAGGGCAAAGCGCAGCAGTCACCCAGCGCCAGGCGCCCTTTGAGATCCGGTTTCATGTTTCCGGCCGCCGCCATCGCAGGTGAGAAATCGACTCCGACGACCGTCCGTGCGCCTTGCGAAAGGAGCCTTGACGACCACCGCCCGGTGCCGCACGCCAGGTCCAGCACAACCTTGCCTGCAAGCTCCGGAAGCAATGGCTGGAGAAGGCGCTCTTCCAAAGCGAGCAAGGGATTGGGATCCTGATCGTAGGTGGGGGCCCACCGCGCATAGCCTTCCTGAACGGAAACGGAACTCATAAGCTTTCGGCTTTGGGCTTACGAATGTCGATCATTCGCTGCGCCCACTTCAGTTCCCAGGGCATAGAGTAAAGTTCCCATCGGTAGCGCCACGCACTGAGAGCCTTCAGTAGCCGCCGCCCCCAGGCGGGCAGACGGATGTCCTGCGCCGTTGGCCAACGCGACGACACGACCAGTTCGAAATTGTCGATCAGCCGCTTGGTGCGCGGCCGCAGCCACGGGGTTGACGGATCCTTCTGGGTGGCGAACCGCTGCCATCGGTCCGTGGCCCACTCGTCGGGCGTAGTCGGAAAATGGAATTGTTTCTCCACGCCCCCGTACATTTGTTCGCGTTGCGGCACCGGGGTGTAATGCTCCACCACGATCTCTGCGTCGTTGTTCAGCCGCTTCAGTTGTCGAACAAACCGGAAGCACTCGCGCGTGTCTCCCTCGGGATCGCGGGGATTGCCGAAAATGATCGAGAACTCCGGAATGATTTTGAACTGGCGGATGCGGGTAGCGAGTGCCAGCGTATCTTCGACGCGCAGGTCCTTGTGCATCTCCTTCAAGGTCTGGTTGGAACCCGATTCCACTCCAAAGAAAATCATCGCGCACCCGGAGCGGCGAATGGCTTCCCACGTAGCATCGGAATAGCGCATCATGATGTCGGCCCGCGCCTCGCACCACCAGCGCAATTTCAAGGGCGTGATGCGTTCAGCAAGTTCGCGCGCGTGATCTTCGCGCAGGAAAAAGTTGTTGTCATAGAATTGCATGGCGTCCACGCCATAGGTGGTGACGAGGTGCCGCAAGACCGCTTCGGTGCGCGCGGGGGTTTCCATTTTTTCGCGGCTTCCTGAGAAGGTGACCACCCCGCAGAAGTTGCACCGGTAAGGGCACCCGATGCTAGCCTGGTGAACTGCGGTGCGCCGCCCCAAGAAAGTGGGCAGCAAGTACCGTTGGGTGGGAATGCGGTGGTAGGGGTACCAGGGAAAGCTGTCGAGTGGCTTCAGCGGGCGCTCGGGATTGTGCCGCTTCGTCCCGTCTGCATGCCGGTATGAGAGGCCGCGGATTCCCTCCACCTCGCGTTGCCCGCGCAGTGCTTCGATGAGTTCCAGAAACGTGTCTTCCCCCTGCCCTCGCACCGCGAAATCAACATAGGGTGCGTTAAGGGCCGCCTCCGTGTAGTTGGAGGGGAAGTACCCACCCCAAACGATCGGAATTGCCGGGTAACGAGCGCGAATTTCCCGGCAGCTCTTCACTGCGCTCACGGTTTGAGGGCCGGGCATCACCGTGACGGCCAGAAGTTCGATGGGCTTTTCGTGCAGGAGCCCCAAGAGGGTTTCACCCGCATTTGGGTCAAGGTTTCCATCAACGATGCGGTATTCCGCGCGCCCTTCCAGAACCGCCGCTATCGAGAGGACGGAGAGGGGGAACCGTCGATTGCGTAAGCTGGCAGCTTTCGGGTTGTAGAGAATAATCATGTGCAGCTCGGCGCCGTCTCCGGCCCCATCATCTTCGCGTCCACGCTGGGTTTGGGCAGCTTCACAAGGTTCTTCAGCAGGCGATTGGCCCACAGTTCGATGGGAAATTCGTAAACGTCGTTTTCAAGCCGCCAGCGGGCCGGAAAGGCGGTAAGGTGCTTAACCGCCCGCGCGAACGCTCCCGGCCCGGTAGCGGCAATAGGAGCACGGTCAAAGGCCAAGCGCAGGTAGTCGCGCATTCTCTGCACCTGCTGGTGGTCCTTTCCCTTCAGCCAGGGCAGCGTGGTGTAGCGCGGGAAATAATCCACCCAGCCTTCCAAAGAGCGGGGAACTTCAATGCCAAGTTCCTTGGCGCGATGAAAGATGGGCGAGCCCGGGTAGGGAGTAAAGATATTGGTCCAGAATTCAGCGCCTGGAAATCGCCGGCAGACATCCATCATGAAATCCACCGTCTCGCGGCGTTCTTTCACTCCTTCGCCCGGATAGCCAAAGATAATATTGAATGAGGGTATAACCTCTGCCTTAATGCAGCGCTCCGTGGATTGATAGATGTCGCCCAGGTCCTGGAACCCCTTGTTCATAAGCTTCATGACCCTGGGCGAAGCGGTTTCGATGCCCTGGCAGACCTGGTGCATGCCGGACCGGCGCAGAAGCGAGAGCTGGTCGATCGTGAGGCGGGCCGTTAGATTGGTGGTCGCCTGGATGCTCCACTTGAAGTTGGCGCCGGCTCGAATCAGTCCCTCGGCAATCCGCAGGGCGCGGTCAATATCAACCAGGAAGTTGTCATCCGCCATCCAGAGCAGTTCCAGCCGGTAACGGCGCGTGAGGTCCAGGGTCTCCTCCACGACCTGGTCCGGCGGCAGAGCGTTCCACTTGCGACCGTACACGCCGGCGTTCGTGCAGTAGGAACAATCGAAAGGACACGCCAGGCTGGAAACGTACATGGCCCAGCGCCGGCCACAGACGCGCTCGTAAGCATCGAAGTCGGCCAGGTGATATGACTTGGGCGGCGCCTGGTCAAGTGGTTTTAAGGGACGCTCCGGCGTCAAATGGACCTTCCCGCCGCGTTTGAATCCGATTCCGCGCACATCATCGAGCGGCGCATCCTCGCGAATTCGGTCCATGAGCTCGAGCGTGCTCTCTTCGCCTTGGCCCCTCACGATAAGATCGACGTATTCCGCCTCGAGCGTCTGGGTGGGAAGCAACGACGGGTGCCAACCGCCGAGGAGGACGGGGAATTGCGGGTTCCATTTCTTAACCGCCCTGGCCGCCTCGACGGTCTCTTTGATCATCGGACCCGTCACCACCGAGATCCCGAGACAAAGAGCGTCTTTCACCTCAGCAAGGATCCGCCCCAGGTAATCCGAAGTAATGGTGGAATCGATGATGCGGACGACATAGCCGTGCCGGAGCAGAGGGGTGGAGATGGCCAGCAGCCCCAATGGGGCCGTGGCTTCGATGCTTGAGAAGGACGGAACAAAGAAAACGATCTTATTGGATTTCTTCAAACCTGCCCCCTCGGAGTCCAGAGAGTTCAAGTGCTAACCCTGGAACTATGACGGCGCGGACTCGGAGGGTTGTCATCAGCGTGTCATGGCGCTGCAAAATCTACGCCGGTGTAGGAACCATTACCCCTTGGAGTGCGGGAGCAGCAGCTACTGCCTTCTCCCGTCAGT
>DATJVT010000456.1:0-8294 GCA_035501695.1 Terriglobia bacterium
AGGTCTGCTTGAAGGGTTCCTCGATGTCGCGACGGATGACGAATACGAGACGGCCAAAGCCCGAGCGCAGAGCGTCGAAGACGGAGTAGTCGATCAGGGTCGCGCCGTGAGGTCCCACGGGGACCATTTGTTTAAGCCCGCCGTATCGGCTTCCCAGGCCGGCAGCCAATACCAGCAGTGTAGGTTTCACCACGCGATGAATTCCCTCCATATTTCTGACAGTCACTGTTCTACGGCAAGACCGCGATCCCTTTTGGAGTGCGGGAGGAGCAGGTCCCGCCTTCTCCCGTCAGTTTATCCGGCCGGGTTTGAAGCGACGGAGGAAAACGGGAGCTGCTGCTCCCGCACTCCAAAGGGTGGATCAGTCCAGATTAACCCGGTATTTCTCAAGCGCCTCCCTATCCAACTCCACGCCCAGGCCTGGCCCTTGCGGCACACGCGCGCGGGCATTCTGGATGGCAATAGGTTCCACGATCAGGTCGTCCTCGCGCACCAGCTCGCCGAACACATCGCTCCGCAAAGTGCAGTTGCGCGCCGCCGCGCAGGCATGAAGGTACGACGCTTCGAGAATTCCCAAATCCACTTCGCTGCCGTGCCAGCAGGGGATTCCCGCGGCGTCGGCGACATCCGCCATGCGCACAAAATTGGCAATGCCGCAGTTGAAGTTGAAATAATCCACCGCCTCGAGTTGAATCGCCTTGGTGGTGTCTTGCAGCATCTGGCCCAGTTCAAGGTAAGGCAGGGCGACGTGCAGGGCGATGGGCAGGGTAGTCTTTTCGCGGAGCAGGCGATACCACTGGAGGTTCCACCGGGGGACGGGATCCTCCAGGCACTGCACGTTCCCGACTGCTTCCAGTTGCCGGGCAAAGCGCAGGACCTCCGCGGGGCGCTCGAAGCGGGTGTTGGGGTCAAAGACGATGCGGAAGGCAGGCCCGCAGGCGCTCCGCACGCCTTCCGCCCACGCCACCACATCGTCCTCCAGGTTGCACTTGAATTTGATCCCATGGAAACCCGCCGCAAAACCTTCCCGGGCTTTACGAATCGCGTCGGCAGAGGTGCGGCGGCCCGTCCAGAAATCCACCTCGACGGTTTCACGGTAGGCACCGCCGAGCAGGCGATAGGCGGGCACCCCGAGCTTTTTCCCCACCAGATCGAAGAAAGCAGCCTCGAAGCCATCGTATTCGCGCGACCACGCCACGGGCAGATCGCGCAGATTCAATTTCATGGGGTCCACGCCGATCAAGCTGGCGATGATCCCATCCACCACCTGCGGGTTGACGCCCCGGTAGCTTTCCCCGAGACCTTCAATGCCCTCGTCGGTTTGAACGCGATAGATGTATTTCCAGATTTGATCGAACTGGAGCTGCCAAGCCGGGCGGCCATCGAGCACCAGCATGTGCATGGGATCGCGCGCCTCGGGACTGTTGACGGTGTCGGGCCTGGCCGGCACAATGACCTTGATTTTCTCAATGGCGGTTATGCGCATGAATCCTCAATCCCGGCTGTTGAGCTGAGCCCAGGTTCCGGCGTCGACGGGTATCTCCGCACCCGTGATGCACTTCGCTTCGTCGCTGGCCAGGAAAGCCGCCAGCCTCCCCACATCGTCCGCCTGAATCAGATCCGGAATCGCTTGCTGGCGGCGGATGTACTCATTCAGCCAGCCGTCCACATCCAGGGCGAGCTTGGCGACGATCTCGCGGGTTTGGATGCCGTCCACCAGCCCCGGGCAGATCGCATTGGCGCGGATGCGGTCGGGACCGTAGTGCACCGCAATCCCACGCGTCAAGCCCACTACGCCGGCTTTCATGGCGCTATAGATACCGTACATCGGCAGGGTGGCGCGGGAGTGGACGGAAGCGATATTGATAATCGCCCCCCCCTTCTGCTTCTGCAGGTGCGGGATCACATATTTGCAGCAGAGCCACATGCCGCGCAGATCGATAGATGCCACCCGGTCGTACTCTTCCTCGGTCGCCTCCGCGACGGGGCGGATCAAACCGATTCCCGCGCTGTTCACCAGCGCATCCAGGCGGCCAAACTCCCCAACCGCCTGCTCGACGGCGGAGCGAACCTCGGCGGCCTGGCTGACGTCACAGCGAAATATCGCTGCCTGGCCGCCCAACTTGAGGATACGTCTACGGACCATCCCGGCACTCTCGAGATCGATCTCCAGGATGGCGACACGGGCACCCTCGCGCGCCATTGCGATCGATATCCCGTGGCCGATTCCCGATCCGGCGCCGCCGGTGACAATGGCAACCTTACCGTCAAGCCTGCCCATGGCCGCTCCATTCACTTCGTCGCAGGCACGGTCATCAATCCCAATGATGCCGCCGGCGGCAGAGGTTTCTTCTGGTCGAAATCGTTTTGCAACTGCCGGAACTGAGCGATCTTATTCTGCCACATCAGCGACTGTCGATCGTAGAGCTGCAGGATGTTGGGGAGCCAGGAGGGAAGGTTCTCGCTCAGCCACAACTGTTCGTAAAGCTGCCGCAGCCTGGTAGTGTAGTCGCGCAGATCCTCCAATCGGCCATTGGTGCTTTCCACCCGCCAGAGTCCGGAGGAGGCCAACTCCCGGTCTTTGTCACCTTGATGCGCCAAGGCGGTGGCATACGCGGTCCCCATCTCCTGGAGGTAAATGTACCGCATGCCAAGGGCATCGATCTTGAGCGCTGCCAACTCCAGATAGGGGAGTGTGTCGGCATTTCGGCGCGCGCGCGGAGCGCTGTTGGCGAAAACAGTGTACGCACCCTCCGCCATACGGCGCACCTGGGGAGCGACCGCAAGAGCTTTGCGCGCATCAGCCTGGCCTTCCGGGGTGAAGGGGTCGCGCCAGAATATCTCGTCGGCGGTCCCTCCGTAATCTTCGCCATATACTTTGCCAAGGTCGGTTTTGCGCAACGTCTCGTTGGTGTAGCTGAGTTGTTGGATGGCGTCCGCGAAGCGATGGTCCGTGTTGCGGTAGAAGGCCCAGTCGTACTTCTGGTTGAATGCGGCCACATCGGGGATCCCCGGTTCCCAGGCGGCGGCTGAGCCATAAACGATGCTCCACCAGTTCAACCCAAAGAGCGTTTCCCCGTCGTCGTTCCACACCGTATTGTTCATGCCGATGGCGCCGGCCTTCTTCGCCTCGCCCACGAAGTGGCCGATATTGTATGCAGCGCCTTCATAATCCGCCATGATCAGGTCGGTATTGCCAACCCACGGACATACGATAATCTTCAAACCCGCGTCCACGAAAGGCTTGAGCCATTTGTCGTAATTGGGGTGGACGAAGTACTCCCAGGTGGCAACGATCATATCCTTAGGCAGGGCTTTGACCAGGTCGGGGTACTCAAGCGCGATATCTCCCCAAAAGATCACCTGCTTGTCGTACTGACGCACGATGTCGTGAACGCGCAGCAGGTTTTCAACGTAAAGTTTGCCCACGCCCACTTCTTGCGCGCGCGCGGCGCTTTTGCCGCGTCCAAGTTCCCACGTTTCATCGCATCCCACGTTATAGAACGACGAGGGGAATACCGGGATCAATTGTTCATACATGCCCCGGATATAGTCATAGCCGGCATCCTGCGGGGCCAGCACTTCGCCGTGGGGCACCTCCGCCAAGTCCGCGTATTGCTCGAATCGCAAGACCTTGTGCAGGTGGCCACAGGAGTTCTGTCCGGGGATGATGTCCACATGATAGCGGTCGGCGAAAGCGACAAGTTCGCGCCAATCCTCCGGCTTTAGCGTGTCGCTGAGCACGCCGACCAAAGGCTGGCCGGTCAGCCGGAAGGAATCCTCCATATAAAGAGTGAGTTGGTTCAGCTTGAATTCTGCAAGGGTACGGACGGTGCGTTTTAGATACTCGAGCTTGGGCACCGGCCCGCGGGCCATGTCCACCTGCGTGCCGCGATAGAGCAGGGCCGGCCAATCCCGGATTTGCACGCCCAGAATTTCCGCTCCCTGGCCTTCTCCTACAAGAAGTTGCTTGAGCGTCTGGACACCGTAATAGAGCCCGGCGCCATCCCTTCCGGCCACCAGCACCCGGTTGGACGACACATCAAGAACATAACCTTGTTCTCCCACACCATTGATGTTCAGGCCCGCGGCATCCAGAAAACTCTTCATGGAGGGTTGATCCATCCGCCCCAGCATAATGGCAGGAGTATTCCCGGCTGGGATGGTTGAAACAACGGGGAAATCCAACTTCGTTGCGGCCTTTAATTCTTCCGCCAGGTTCCCGGCGGCGAAACGATCCTCGTCGGCGAGGACCGGAAGCAAGACGATCTTGAGGCCGGATGTGATCTTGAAGTTTCCTTGCCCTGCCCGTACTTCTCGGGGTTGCGGAATCAGCATTGGTTGCTGTGCAAACCCGGGAACCGACATTAGAAAGCCGGTGACAAGAACGTAAGCCCGAATCCGAAAGCTGCGATGCGACACTTTGCATGACTGCATATGGAACCCTCGCTCTGGTTGATTTTATGCGGAAAGTCCGCCTCGCAGGCTGGACCTTTTGCGCCCAAGACAACGCTTCACTAAAACGATGTTCGATAAATCTTAAACCGCCGAGTCTACCGGGGCCCGTCCAAACTGTCAAACCGAGCCCGCGGCGTGTGACCGGGAAACCTTTGCCCCAGGAAGCCTTCGCTATGCTGGGAGGGGCGCCTCTCCGCTCCCTTGGCTAGTCTGAGGGGGCCGGCTCTTCCCGAGAAGCGACCCGATGATCATGGCTAAACCGGCAAGTGCGAACGACCCCAGACCCGCGTAACTGGCCGGGATCTTGAAAAAGAAAAATCCCACGGCGCCGATTGCGCCGGCGATCATGGCGCAATAGCCGCCCAGCGTGTTGGCGCGGCTCCAGAAGAGACCGCCGATCACTGCAGAGAAGGCACCTCCGAGGAATATGGAAGCTGTGATGTTCAGATAGAAGTACGTGGGACCCGGCAGGGTATACCAAATTCCCCAGAAGAGCACGAAAAGGCTCACAAATAGATTCGAAATACGATTGAGCAGAACCTGTTTCCCGGTGCTTAGAGGTTTCTTGCGCAGCGGCAGAATAATGTCCTGGGCGATGATGGAACTCCAGCCTAATAAATAGGAACTGTTCACTGACATGGTCGCGGCCAGCATGCCGGAAACGACCAGGCCCAGGATGCCGATGGGCAGAATGCGGGTGAGCAACACCGGCATTGCTTCCAGCGAATTCACGTTCGGCCCCAGCATGGCTAGCGCCGCGATTCCCCACAGCATGGGCATCATGCCGCGCCCCAGGTAAACGAAACCGGTCCAGGAAAAGACCTTTTTACTCGTCTCCGAATCGCGCGTGGAAAAGGTGCGCATGGCGGTGGTCTGCCAGCACGTGTCCACCGCCATCCAGAGGAGAATCTGGAAGGCAATGTATGCCCACCCATACTGCGCGTTGGTGAAGGGATTGAATCCCTGGGAACCCATCTGGGCATACACGGTGTCGCGCATATGCCCCCAACCCGTCACGTGAATCGAATAAAGCGTAATGAGAATGGTTCCCAGGCTCAGGGCAATGAACTGGAGGAAATCCGTGATGACAATCGAGACCATGCCGCCCAGAACTGTGTACACAAGTTCCAGGAGCAGTATGGCAGTCATGGTGGCTTTCAGGTGATCCAGCGAAATGCCGCTGATAATGGCGAGGAAGGTTCCTTCGACTTTCAGGAACACGCCCATGTTCAGGATGCCGCCCGTGGCCACCAGAATTCCCGTGAGCACGCGGAGGTTCTTGCTGTATCTCACCTGGAAAAACTCAGGAATGGTCATCAGGCCCAGCGCCCGCAGCTTGCGGATGATGAACCCAGTTCTGCCAATGAAGATCATCACAGCCCCGGCGATGAGGCCGTTCACAAAGGAGGCGAACCCGGTCTTATAACCCAGCTCCGCGTAATACATGAAGGTGATGGTCCCGATTTCGGTGGCGGCCAGCGTGGCGATACCAATAAACGTGCCGAGTTGACGCCCCGCGACCAGGAATTCGGAGAGGCCACTGACGTACTTCTTTCCATACAGGCCCGCGGCCATCGTGCCTGCCAGATAACCAACCACGATGATCCAGTCAAGAAGATGAAAGTGCATATACCCTCGTTAATTCAAATCGGTCTGGCCTTTCAACAACGACTTGAAGAGTTGATCGGCCGGCATGCCTTTGGCAGCGGCCACCACCGGCGCGGCATAAAGGTCCAGGGTGCCGGATTTAAGGGGGCGCCCGAGCTCATCGAGCCACTCAACTCCCGGGACGCCCGGGCGAAGGGCAGCGCGACGGGTTGCGACGTCGGTCCATAGGACGGCCTTCGACCCCTTGGGACCGGACAGGACAAAGCCGGTAACGCCGTTTAGCAAGTGTTCATCCAGGCCGTCTATTCCGAAACCAAAGATGTTGACTCCTGCCGTGCCGGCTGGGTCTTGGGTTATGGCCTTAGTCAGCTCCGCTTCCCTCGCCTGGAGCGGATGGGGATCCGGGATTAAAGGGCTCGCCTTCATGCCGGAGGCGGCAACGAATTTCTTCTGAGCTTCCCAGGTATGCCGGGCCAGCGCCAATTCTGCAAGGGCATCAAGACCGGCGTCCTGGTCGTGCTGCGCCTTCCAGACTCGATAGAGCCACTCACCCTTAAGAAGATGGTAATAAAGCTTTACCTGTCGCAGGGTAAAGTTCATCGAAACCCGTTCGTTCTGCAACCGCTCGATGAACTGTTTGTCCTTGGCCCGCCGTGCGCATTGGTCGAGAGTTACGGCGGCGCGAGCGAGTGGTCCGCCGATGGCATCTTCGAAACCGCGCACGTGGAATTGCAGGGCTTCGTCAGGTTCCTGGCTGGGCCTGATGTTATCCCAGGCGTCGCCCGGATGCGTGTAGCGGCACAACTTCAGGGCGCTTTCCAGTCCACGCGACAAATCCCGGAAGTAGCCCGCCAGTTCGGGATCGCCAAAGAAAAGCTGCGCATAATCCTGGAGGGAACGGTTCAGGTCGCGATGAGGATCCCAGAGGGCCTGCGGGTAGAGAAACATGTTGACCATGGGGGTCACGAAGTTGCTCGTGTTGGTCATTAAGGCTCCGACCGCGGGAACGCCCAGCTTGTGATAGTACTGCATGTCGGCACTGAGAACATCCGGCAGCGGCGGGTTTGTCATGTTCTCATAAAGAATTTGGTCCGCATAGTACTCGAATACCTCCGCGTTCGCAGCGCCGAAAGGGGGCAAGCCGTTCTCGAGCGCCTGGGAGTACTGGCGATTCAGGTCACATGCGGGATCATTCAGAGCGTGGGCATAGCACCGTTCCCGCGGGGCATAAAAATAGATCAACCCGGCCTGCGGCTTTACCACCCGCGGGGGAAACACGGTATCGTGATAGGCGAGGTAGGCGAGATCGGCGGTGGGAAGTTTCGACCTCAGTTTCTTCACGAGGTAATTCGCCACCAGCAACGATTGGTCGGAGGGAGTGTAGTCTTCCTTCCCCGGTTCACGGCTCCATCCACCGCCTTCGATGTCATCCGCCCAGAGGTGGAACAGGCCCGCCTCCGGCATCTGTCGGAGGTAATCAACCGCCCCGGTGGCCAGGTAATCCAGCGCCTCAGGGTTGAAGGGGTTCAGATTGAAATCATTCACGCGGTGGCCTTGGTCGTTCATCCGGAACCAATCGGGATGCTCAGGAAAGAGAGTTCGTGGCATGAGAGAGGATAGGAAATGTCCCCCGACCTCGATTTCCATCCCCCGCTTCCTCAACTCAGGCAAGAGCTTCGATTGGAGCAGCAGGTACCAGTCGCGGGCGGGCCAAGTATAGTGAAAGGCCAAGCGATTCAACCGGACTTTAGCGCAAAAATCGATCCAATCCACCACCGGGGAGTAGTTGTTCGGCCAGTAGAAGAGTATGCGTTTTGGAAACGCGGGAGATTCGGATTCGTTACTAAGACTTTTCCAGTCCAAAGGGTGGCGGGGAACGATTTCATACTGTTTCCCCGGGAAAAACCAGCGGACCCCTTGCTGTTCAAGAAAAGCGTAGCAACCATAGAGGCTGCCGCGGCTGCCTTGGCCCAGAATCACTACGTCGCCTCGCATCGCGCGGATGAGGAAGCCATCCTCCTGGAGCCGTGCGACTTCGTCGCGCAGGCGAGATGCCTCTGCGGCTGCGAGGTTGGGCGGTATCTCCCCCACAAAGATACGATGCTGAGCGCCAGAGTCGCCGGTGGTAACTGTATCCCCGGTTAGTTGCTCCAGGTAACGCTTCAGATCGTGCCCGGCAAATGCCAAGACCGGGTCCGCTGTCTTGGGAACTATGATGGAGACCGGTG
>DATJVT010000457.1:0-3433 GCA_035501695.1 Terriglobia bacterium
ACGAGTATTTCTTCCAGGCGGGCGTGGCGTATCGCCCCCGGTCGTGGCTGACGCTCATCCCGATTTATCGCTATCAGCGCTACCCGCCGGGCACCACCACAACTTACGAAAGCCGCGTGCAATTCAACCTGACGCTGAGCACCACGCGAGGCCGGTGGCGGCCCAACCTGCGCACCCTGACTGAAGGGCGGTTTCCCCAAAACCGCATCGGCTCGCTGCGACTGAGGTTTCGCCCCGGCATCGACTATACCTTGCCGCTTCGCATGAACCGCCCGCCGGTGCTGGTGGTAAGCAATGAGTTCTTTGTCGTCCCGGGTCCCAACAGTTTCGCCAATGGCGGGAGCTTCACGCAGAATCGTTTTCAAGTGGGCATTCGCCTGCCCATGACGCGCTCGTGTTCTATTCGGCCATACTTCTTGTTGCAATCGGTGAATCTCCCCGCCGGCTGGGAAACCAACCGCATCGCCGGCCTTTCGCTCGGATTCAAGTTCTAAAAAAGCTCCGGAAATGTCCTGCACCCCCGTTCGCAAAAACCTGGCCCCACCACTCGCCTCTGGTCGCGCGTTTTGTCAGCGTGCAGGAAATCTACGTCATGACCGTCCATAGGTCGTGACCGGCAAGGTGCAACAGTTCCTCTGCGGGATGGCCTGGCACGGTAGGACATAATGTCTGGATTGCGCCTATAAGGGCGCACCGGCATGTGCTTTTTGGGCCTCCACCGTGCGTCATCACTCCTCACCGCTTCGAAGGCTGGATGATCCAAAGAGTCTTTGATCCGGAGAAATATAGAGCAGAAAGTCCCAAGGCCGGAAAACGGCCAGGCACGGTGGGGTTAGCTTCGAGGTTGCCCCGCCGCGACCTTTTCCAGCGCCGCCTCGACGCGCTGCTGGGCGCGCTCCACCAACTGCATGTGCTCCGCTGCAACGCGGGAAGAGTCGGCCTCCTTGAGTCCGGCCAGGTTGGCGCGAATGGCATTCAACCCATTGGCGGTTTCGTGCGCGAGCGAGTTCAGGGCGTTCCGGCATTCCTTCTCTTTGAATTGCCAATCCCGCGCGCGGAACTTCCACACCTGCCGCCTCCAGAAGACCAGCGTCGCGGCCAGCACCAGAGGCAGCGGGGCAACGAACGCCTGCACCCAGGGCGCGGACTTGAGTGTATAGATCGCTGCCAAACTTCCGAGGAGATAGATCGCCATCAGGAAGCCCAATAGGGGAAGCCATCGCGTCCCGCGCGGGACTTCGGTGACTTGGCCCACGGCATCGCTGGCCGCGATGGACACGTCTCCGATGGCCGACAGCGTGGCTTGGGCCTCGGCGCGCCGCAACTCGGGCGGGCTGTCACCTTGCGAGGATTTGATGGGTTCCGCCATCACTGCTAATTGAACCGAGAAGATTGGGACTTCAGACTTGCGCCCAGTTCGTTGATCTCCCTCTTGTCGCGCTCCGTCATCCCCGTCAGGTCCCCCCTGCGCGCGGCAGCGGCAGCGACCTGGACGAGATTGGCAGCCTTCCCTGCTCCGGTAAAGGCGAATTCAATGTCCTGGTCTCCGGCTTCGTGCAACTCAGCCGCTGCGGTGAGTTCCCGCCACTGGTGCAGATTGTAGATGCAGCCCGGGTCTCCGGCCTGGATGTCGCCGGTATAGGCCAGCGCCCGTGCCCGGCAACCGCCGCAGTAGTTCCGGTAGGTGCACACGCCGCAGTGGTCGCCGCGATCCTCGCGGTCGGAGAGGGTGTCAAAGAGTTCGTTGTTCCAGATCTCATGGAAACTCTGGCGGCGAACGTCTCCCACCTTGATACCCGAGATGTAAACACACGGAGTGATGATGCCATTCGGCTGGATGGCGCAATAGCAGCGCCCCGTGCCGCACCCGCCGATGTACCTGGAGAGGACCATGGTCTTCTTGCCGGGACCGCGGCCCGCGTGGCCGGTGGCGAACAATCCCTCTTCAGGACCGTAAGTAATGCAGGCGCGGCCAAACTGCGGCGCGGTGGAGACAATGGTGATCTTGCCTTCGGTCAGATGCTCCTGAAGGCGGCGCAGCAGCAGTTCGCGCTGGCCCGGGGTCAGGTCGTCCTGCATGATCTCCTTGCCCCGCCCCACCGGAATAAAGTTGAAATGCGAAAACGTTTTGCACCCGAGGTCCAAAGCAAACTTCACCGTGTCGTCTACCTTGTGCGCCGTGTGGCGGGTGAAGCAGGTGGCCATGCCCGTCTTGATGCCGGACGCGACACAGTTCCGAATCCCTTGCACCGTCCTTTCCCACGACTTGGGTTGGCCCCGGAAAGCGTTGTGGACCTCGGGATCGATGCTGTCGAGGCTGACCTCGACATACTTGACGTTAGCAGCTTTCAGGCGTGCGCACATGTCGGGCGTGAGCAGCGTGCCGTTGGTTGCCAGCGTCACGTGGATGCCACGGTCGCGGCAGCGCTCCAGCACTTGCCAGAGATCGGGCGCCACCAGGGGTTCGCCCCCGGCAAAGGCCACGAAGGGCACAAAATCATCACCCATCTGGTCAATCAGATTGAGCTTCTCCTCCGTGGTGAGTTCATCGTCGTCAGGCCGGTGGTGGGCGTTCTGGTAACAGTGCTGGCATGTCAGGTTGCAGGCTTGGGTGATGTTCCAAACCGGAAACATGGGGGCCGTGTAGCGTTGCGGGACCGTCAGGCCATAAGTCGCGATGCTCTTGGCCGTCAGCGTCAGCGCCATCACCGTGGGGGGATGGTGAAACAGCCGCTGCTTCATGGTTTGCTTCTCGAGCTTAGCCTTCCACAGGCCCAAATCGATGATGCGATTCGGCACGCTCCATTTCAGGCGCGTCCAGAAGTCCGCCTGAGGATTGTCGTAGTTCTCGCACAGCCGCATGAAGAAGCACTTGCCGTCCGAATCCCGGCGCGTCATCCACGCCAAAACCCTGCGCGTGATGGAGTGCGCCAGGATATCTTCAAGAATGTGGTGAGATTGCGGCAAGGGCGCCGTGAGACGAGCGGTCTGAGGACGCGCATGGGTCATCACCCTGTTCTTAGAACTGCCAAGGTACATTCCTAAGCCTCCACGGAGGTCAACTCTAAGTCCATCAAGTTCACCGGATGAACGGCCGCCTGGAAGAGTTGCCCCTGCTCCCAAATATGTGGGGATGATCGGGGTCCACGGCTTCTACCCTCTCGAATGGTCATGACAGCGATGGCGAAACTGCGAACTCGCTCGTCATGAATGCCCACCAACATAACTTGAAAAGTCATTGCAAATTACCAACCTTTTGATGCAGGCAACTACGCCATTTGATTTCAATCGCGTAGCACGATGGCATTCGTCAATATTTGTGAGATATGTGCTGCATTGATCAGGAAGGAAATGAGTTTTGCGTATAAACACGCACAGGGACAGGATGTCACAGTAAATCGCCACGGGACCCGGCCCACTCCCGCGTTTCCCC
>DATJVT010000458.1:0-4803 GCA_035501695.1 Terriglobia bacterium
TTCAGAGTGACCTGCTCGCCCATGTCGCTTGTCGTGATACGCAGCATAAGAACAAATCTCCTCCGTCAGCGAATAATGGACTAGGCAATGTGGGGCCCAAACCCGGAGGGTGATTAGGACGCAACTCCCTGCGTAAGCCAAATACAGGAAAGGGAATCCGACAGCGACTATAAAAAGGCCATGATTCTGATTGCCGATATATCGTCACATGCCGGAATGCAGTCACGTCATGTGACATTATTAAGGCAGGATAGGGTGGGTGGAGATGCTTGGGGAGGGGAGTCTGCGAACCCGAAGGGGCTTGTGCTCGTGAAATGATTTTAGAGGTGTCCTATGTCCACGGCGGAGAATTATAATCGCGAGAATGCCAATCCATCGCAGCCGTTCCCTGTCCCTTGCAGTTATCGCCGCTTTGAGCTGCGCCATTACCGGCGCCCTCCAATCTAAGGACAGAGATAGCGGTTCCGCATTCAAACTCACTTCCGGCTCGGAACTGGTGCTCATCCCCACCCTGGTGACCGACAAGTCCGGGACGCACATTCGTGGTCTCAAGGCGGAAGACTTTACGGTCCTCGAGAATGGCGTTGAACAAAAGATTTCCAGCTTCGAAGAGGTCCGCAGCGACTCCCATGTTTGGGCGCGGCCCGAGAGTCCGAATGAATTCAGCAATTTCGTCACCCGAGGGCCATCCCCGGGGCGCCTCACCCTCATTGTGCTGGATTTCCTCAATACCCCCTTTGTGGACCAGGAAAGTGCTCGCCGGGAACTCCTGAAGTACCTGGCGCAGCCGGCAAATCAGTTCGAGCCCCTCGCCCTGTACACGCTTACCCGCAGCGGCATTCACATCATCCGTGACTTCACCACGGATCCGCGCGTGCTGGCGGCCGCGCTGCGTAAGGTGAACGGAGAGACCTTGCCCATGGTCGATTCTGTGGACAGTTTGGAAGGCCTGACGGGAACAGCCAGCCCGGATGGCCTTGCTGGGGTCTCCCACGGCGCCGTGCAAAGCGAAGCCGACAGACTTCAGACCATGGGGGAAGACGAGGAATTGAATATTCAGTCGTTTCAGCAACGCCTGGCCATTGTCTACACGTTGCATGGACTGCAACAGCTCCCGCAGGCGCTGGCCGGAATCCCGGGGCGCAAATCGCTGATCTGGGCGAGCGGCGGGTTTCCGTTCAGCGTGAGCGACACCACCCTGCTGATCGCCCCGGTAGAGGGCGCCGGACGGCAAGGTGGCGGGTCCTCCCACCCACAAGAGGGTTGAAGCCCAACTGACCGCGGAGATGGTCCTGGCGACTCGAGAGATGGGCATCAACTGCACGGGCTCCTTGGATCTGGCTCCCGGCGAGTACACCGTCCGTTTCGTGGTCCGTGATGAACTCAGCGGGCGCATGGGCTCGGTGGCCGCCCCCTTGAAAGTGGACTGAGGACGGTGTTCCCTGGAGAACCCGATTGTCAAGCCCCAGATACTCCGTAATATCAAGCGGTAGCAGAAGAATTCCCGCCGCGAGTGAGCTGGTTGGTGTATACTGTAAATATAGTGGAAGCTGCTCTGAAGCAGGGTACCAGGCGGAATCATTGCTGAACGAGCACCTTCTTGAGCTAAGGGCTTCATAAACATTACCAACTTATAAATTGGACGAACTGGACTTCGTTCGTGCGCAGACGTGAGCCTGATAAGTGTGTCCGGAAGGCGGAGTCCGCGCGTGCGGAGAACTCGCATTTGGGCAGATTCCCGCGGAGATGAAGGTATTGGGGACAGAACCGGAACGGAGGGGTGGCATGGGGAACAGGGCACTGGCAGTTCTGGGAGGCGTCCTGCTGGTTATTTTCCCGCTGGCAGGAGTTGCCGTCCTGCTCTGGGTTTTCAGGGATAACCTGGGCAGCCTTACCTTGGAGGTACACGACGACCGCCGCCTGGCAAGAACCAGCAAGGCGCTCAAACGAAGCCTGCATTCGGATGTGGACGCTTACCATGCCCTCGCGGTGTCGGTGCGGGCAAGGGAGGTGCGGCGGAAGGAGCCGCCTGCCACCGCCCGTGCGAGACTCGCGGCGTCGACGCTGTTCGCCGTAGCGGTGTGGGACAAGATGGGACAAAAAGCAAGATCAGCCGCCTCCATCGCGCGGCTGTGTATCGCCTATTTCGGCAGAGAGCGAAGGCCCGCTCCGGAGAGGGTCCCGGTGGTGGTTCAGACGGACAACTGGATTGAATCATCCCAATTTTGAATCTGCAGGTTTCGTCAGGCTTGCTTCAATCCTATGCCGAGGCGCCGCGTAGCAGCCGCTGTGCGTAATCACGAACGCTCACGAGATTAGTGGCTTGCGCCGGGTAGATCGCAAGCGCCCGCTTCATGTCAATCACCTCGCCGTGGGCGTAATAGAGCATCAGGCTCGCAAAGGCTTCCTGCATCGAATCGGCTGCCGCCGCCCGTTGCGCCCGCAAGGCCTCCTCGGGAACGTGGGTCACGAGGAACTTTCGCCCGCCCACCTCTTCGAAAATCCGCACAACATCCAGCGGGCTGAGTGCATCCGGCCCACCCAGCGGTATGACGCAATTGCGCGCGGCCGGGTTCTCCACGGAGGCGGCAAAGCGGGCCACGTCAAGGTACGAGATCCAACTGATCTGGTTCCGGCCGGAGCCATAGATTTGGGCACGGGCATTGGCGGCGTCGAACCCCGCCGCGCCGGAATTTTCCGGTTCATCTTTTTCCCTTATTCCACTAAAATGAGGGCCATGCCGACAAAAGAAAAGATCATTGTGGCGCTGGATGTCCCCAGTGCCGAGGCCGCATGGCGTGTGGCGGAGAAGCTCCACGGCCATGTGGGAATGTTCAAGGTGGGGTCGGAGGTCTTCACGGCCGAGGGCCCAGTGACGGCCCGCAATCTGGTGGCAGCGGGTGAGCGGGTCTTTCTCGACCTCAAGTTCCACGACATCCCCAATACCGTCCGGGCCGCCGCGCGCCAGGCGGGAATGCTGGGGGTGAGCCTGCTGACGGTCCACTCCTCCGGCGGGCGGAAGATGATGGAAGCCGCCGTGGAGGGCGTCCGCGCCGCCGCCCAAGCCCGCGGCACGGCGCCGCCCACGCGAGTGGTGGCCGTCACGGCCCTCACCAGCCTGGGGGCGGAGGACCTGGCGGAGGTGGGATTCGAAGGCTCTCCGGAAGAAGTGGTCACGCGGTTGGCGCGGCTGGCGCAGGCCGCCGGTGTGGATGGCGTGGTGGCGTCCCCGCGCGAGATCGCGGCAATCCGGGGCGCTTGCGGTCCCAACTTCCTGATCGTCACCCCCGGCATCCGGCCGGCGGCGGGCTCAACTGACGACCAGGCGCGCACCGCCACTCCCGAAAGCGCCATCCGCGCGGGAGCCGACTACCTGGTGATCGGGCGGCCCATCACCGGCGCCGCCGACCCGGCGGCCGCAGCGGACGCCATCGCGGCGGAGATGGAGAAGGCTGTGCCGCAGGCAGTGGCCAGCTTGTGAGGTAGGCAGATGGGAAAATCCCCGCTGTCTAACTGCCGATCTGCCTGATGCCAGGCCACTTATTTTCTAACGGATTCATCCCGGAGCTATCCTCATGACCGACAACGAAATCCTCGATATCTTTCGCAAGCACTCCGCCCTTCTCGAAGGCCACTTCATACTCTCATCCGGCCTGCACAGCGACCGTTACGTGCAGTGCGCGCTGGTGCTGCAGCATCCCCGCGTGGCGGAGCAGTTGGGTTCGCTGCTGGCGGAAAAACTCCGCCACCTGGGGGCTAACGTGGTGGCCGCGCCGGCCCTGGGGGGGGTGCTGGTCTCGCACGAAGTGGCGCGCGCTCTCGGCCTGCGGGCCCTCTTCACCGAGCGGCAGGAAGGCGCCATGACGCTGCGGCGTGGCTTCAGCCTGGACCCCGGAGAGCCCACCCTGGTGGTGGAGGATGTGATCACCACGGGGCTTTCCACGCGGGAGACCATTGAGTGCGTGAGACAGGCAGGCGGCGAGGTGGTGGGGGCCGGCGCGCTCATTGACCGCAGCGGCGGCACGGCTAGCCTGGGCCTGCCCCAGGTCGCCCTGGTCACGCTGAAGATCCAGAACTACCAACCCGCCGAGTGTCCTCTTTGCAAGGCGGGAATCCCCCTCGTCAAGCCCGGCAGCCGGTCCAAGAAATGAGCAGGATGGGAACATATGGATGCGGAGACGTTTCAGAGCTACCTGGTGGAGCGGTACCAAAAGCAAATCGAGTGGTACGCTCGTAAAGCGCGATCGTACCGGAAGCTCTATTATGCCTTTCAGTGGCCGTTGATCGTTTTTTCCGCCATCACCCCGGTGCTGGTGGTCATTGGCGGTAGCTGGCAAAAATGGCTGGCCGTCATTATCTCCGCCCTCGTCGCCATCGGGACCACGGCGTTAAAGACCTTTCAATACCACGAACTCTGGATCAACTATCGAACCGTTTGTGAAACCTTGCGGAAGGAAATTTACTATTACCGGGCGAAGTTGGCATCTTATGCAGGCGCATCCGATCCTGAAGTCACCTTTGTGGAGCGGGTCGAAGCCATGATCTCGGGAGAGAATACTCTGTGGGTCAGTACGGCTTCGCAAGAACAGAAAGCTGGTCCGCAAAAACAGGGCTGAGGTTGCCCGGGACAACTTCCCTGCATCTAATCAAGTGTAAGAAAAAGAGGAATTGAAATCTCCTCCGCCGGGGCATGATGCTGGCCGCGGCATGCCATCACAATTCACGAGCCTCCAGGCTCTTCTTCGACCTTCAGCCTCCCCCATTACAACAACTCCGCATCTAACTAAGTGTAAGAGGAGGGAT
>DATJVT010000459.1:0-10095 GCA_035501695.1 Terriglobia bacterium
GGACCGCAGGATTTGAAGTCCCGGACGGACACCAGCCCGCATGCACTTCCATCCTGATTCTAGCCAACTCCCTCCGCACATTCAAGCTGAGGCTTGACCCATCGGGTTTGAGCCCGGCGCCGGGTCTTCTCCGTGGGCTGCCCTGGTGCCCGATTTAGAGCGCATTCCTCCTTGCGATATTTCCCAACACCGTTCCGCTTGGCTTGACGGTCCTGGCCTGAGTCGCCAAGTCCACCGCCACGATACCGAATTTGGGCTCGTACCCGGACATCCACTCGAAATTATCGAGCAGGGACCATGTAACGTAACCTCTCACCGCCACGCCATCGTCAATGGCGCGTTTCAGGCCGGCGAGCGCGCGCCGATAATACTCCACGCGCCGGCTGTCATCCGTCGTGTTGATTCCGTTCTCGGTCACGATAATGGGCACGCCCGTTTCCTTGCTGGCATAGCGAACCACGTGTTCCACGCACTCCGGGTAGAATTCGTCGCCTCCCTGGGTGGTTTCCGCTCCGGGAGGTGGAGGCAAATCCTTCTTACCCACGATGGCGCGCGAGTAGGTTTGCACTCCCAGGTAGTCATTCTGCCTGGCAACCTGCAGCCAGGGCCCGTAAACATCCGCCTGCTTTTCAGCCAGGTGACTGTCCGTGGGCGCCGCCTGGTCGTCCGGCATGGCAAGAGTAAATCCGACCGGCAGATCGCCCCGCACCGACCTCATGGCCGCTCTGCCCTTCTGATGCGCGGCCAGCAATCCCTCCCGGACGCGGTTGGGGTCTCCCAGAAAGAAATCCGCAAATTGGGGTGCGTTGAGCTGGGTGCGGACCTTGGCCAAATAGCCTTGGAACATGTCGCTTGGGCTGGTTCCCGTCATCCCAGGCAAATTGAGCCAATTCAGCAGTTGAGGGACGTCCGGTTCGTTGAACGTCGCCGCATAGTCCACCAGGTCTCCCAAATGCCGAGTCGCCTTTTCACAGAAGCGCGCGTAGAGTTCGGCCGCGGAGGCGTTTTGCCATGCCCCTTTGTAGGCAAACCATCGTGGAAGGGAGAAGTGAGAGTAGGTGAGCAGCGTGGTCAGTTGATGTTCGCGGCATGTGGCCAGCACGCGCCGGTAATGTTCCAATTCGGCGCGGGAAAAGCATCCCTCCTCCGGCTCGATTCGCGACCATTCCAGGGAAAAGCGATACGCGTTGAACCCCAGGTCCGCCAGCAGGCTGATATCCTGGGGAAACAGGTGGTAGTGATCGCAGGCATCGCCGGAGGGTTGCTTGAAAATGCTCTCGGGGAGGTGTTCGAGAGTCCAGAGGTCGCTGCTGGTGTTATTTCCCTCCACTTGGTGTCCCGCCGTGGCGCAGCCCCATAGAAATTTTTCGGGGAAAGTTCCGGAGTTGTCTCCGGCGCCCGCAGCTGCCACATCCACTGACGCCACGCGATTGTGGCCTGGGGCGCCCGTTGCATTGCCGATCACCCCCACAACAGCGGCCGCGGAAGCGCCTTGCAGCATGGCGCGCCGGGTTATGAATTTTGACGGCGCTGGGGAGGATGGCTCCCTGTTCCCATTGTCCATTTATTATCCTCGATCGGGTCGAATATGATTGCTCCCAAGGCCGCCAATTCTTGTTCCAGGGGCGGCCCATTTGAACTGTGGCCGTGATTTTAATGAACGGCGCTGCAAATTGCGAGAGGTATGATTGCCGCACCCTGCCTTGGTCGTGGGTCATCCCCGGTCGGGACCAGCGCGGGGAGGATGCGGTTCCAGTCCCCCTGCGGTTATTGTTTAAATTCTATTGAATTAACTTCTTCGCCAGCCTAGAATAGGCGTTCATCACAATGTTCTCGACGCGCTAGCTGACCCGGATTCCCGAGGATGAATTGTCCGAATTGTCCACCAGGACTTTATGAGGAAGGCAATAGCCGCGTACGATAACTCTGGTTCTATCAGCCTGCGAGGACTGTCTGCCGGAGAATGGCTTCCTTTCCTTGCCCTCGTGTTTCTGTTTCTGTCCCCCCCCATCTCTGCGACTGAGCCGCCGAGGGGGAAGAACGTACTCGTGCTGTCGGGCGGGCACGGCCATGCGTCCATTGACCTGATGGAGTCTTCGCTGCGAAGCCGTGTTCCTTGGCCGGTGAACTTCTCTGTCGCCGATCTGGAAAACCCACAATTCGAAGACAAATCCTATCAAGATAGCTTGGCGGAGTCTCTTCGGCGCGCGTACAGCGGGGATAAGCTGGACCTCGTGATTGCACTGATGGATCCCTACTTCCGATTCGCGGTGCAGTACCGGGACATGATCTTTCCGGGTGTTCCCATCATCTTTATGTCGGTCAGCAGCCCATTGGCGGATCGGAAGATGCCGCCGGGAGCGACCGGCGTAGCTTCTCCTTTAGGCATGAGGGAAACGATCAAATTGGCGCTTCATCTTCATCCGGATGCCAATGCGGTCGCAGTCATCACCAGCGGATCGGAAACAGAAAAAGAGGATTTGGCGGCCGCGCACACCGAACTGCTTCGTCACCAGGATAAGGTGAAGGAAATCGACCTCGTCGGACCGCCAAGTGGACAGATGCTGGAGAGAGTTGCTGCACTCCCTCCTCACACGGTGGTTCTGTTCGAGCTTATTCCGCAAGATTCGAATCAGCCGGCAATCGGAGTCTACGATGTCCTTGCCGCCACCACACGTCGCCTGCCGACCTATTCCACATTCCCTGGGCTCGCTTTGGATCGTGGGGGTATTGGCGGTGCGTACTACGACGCCACGCAAGATGCTGTCCTAGCCGGGGAACTAGGAGCACGGGTGCTGTCGGGTGAACGGCCCGACAACATTCCGGTTGTGCACAACTCCAATCCCCAGATCCGGCTGGACTGGCGGCAGCTCCAGCGGTGGCATATCCCGGAATCGGCGCTGCCTGCCGGCAGCGTGCTCTTGTATCAGGAACCCACCCTTTGGAAGCGCGACCGGAAATACTTCCTCCCCGCCCTGGGGGTGATTGCCCTTCAGTTCCTGCTGATCCTCGGATTACTGTGGCAACGGGCACGCAGAAGAAGCGTCGAGGCCGTCCTGCGCGAGAGCGAACGGCGCTTCCGGGTGATGGCGGATAATACCCCCGCGCAAGTCTGGATGGTTGACGAGCGGGGAAAGATAGTCTACCTGAATGAACGGCGGCTGGCATTTACCGCCGCGGACCCCAATGCGGGGCTGGGTAGCGCCTGGAGCGCTTACGTCCACCCGGACGATTTGAAAAACGTCGTGCAGGCCTTTTCACAGGCCTTGAAGAATCGTGAGGCGTTTTCAATGGAGTATCGACTTCGCCGCCACGATGGGAGCTACCGGTGGATGTTCGATGTTGCCTCTCCCCGGGTGAAAGGAGATGGGGCTTTTGCCGGCTTTGTTGGCTCCGCAGTCGACATTACGGACCAGAAGCTGGCCCAGGAAGCGCTCAAAAAGGTAAGTGGCCGGTTGATCGAAGCCCAGGAGCAAGAGCGGGGGAGAATTGCGCGTGAACTGCATGACGACGTTTGCCAGAGGCTCGCCTTGCTTGCGATCGGAATCGAGCGGGCAAGCAAGGGTCAGAGCGGCTATGGTATGTCCGTGTCCGATCAATTGGAGGACATCTATCTGCAGTGCGTCGAGCTTTCCCGCGATGTACAGAAACTATCCCATGGGCTCCATCCCGCCAACCTCGACCAACTCGGCCTGGTCAGCGCGATAAAGAGTCTCTGCCGGAGATTCTCTGAAGAAAGCGGGACGACGGCGGTGTTTACCCATAAGGATATTCCGGAATCCATTCCGAGGGAGATTTCCATCTCGCTCTTCCGCGTCACTCAGGAAGCTCTGCACAATTCGGCCAAGTACAGTGGCGAAAAGCATTTCGAAGTTCACCTGCAAGGGATGCCGGGCGAAATCGTGCTGGAGGTCCGCGACCGCGGCGTGGGATTTGATGCGGCGAGCGTGAAGTCCAAAGGACTGGGGCTCGTCAGCATGGCGGAACGCATCGACCTTGTGAATGGCCGCATTACGATTGATTCCAAGTTGAACATCGGGACAAGAATCTGCGCCCGGGTACCCTTGGCCTCCCATCCCAGGGCCATGGCGACTGCGAACAATTGACGAGTCGGCACCATCAAAAAGCTGGGTGAGGTTATGCGGCGGGGGCCGAGCAGAGTTTTCCCTGCCCGAATTCCAGGCCTTTTTCGAAGGCGGCGAGATTCAGCTTATCAGTTCCCTTGGGAACGGAGGCGGCGACGGCTTGGCGCACGGCGGCGGGGGTCGCCAGTTCCGCAAGCGCGGTGACAAAGCCCACCATCACCATGTTCAACACCAGCTTGCGGCCGAGTTCTTCCGCAAAGCGGGTGGCGGGAATGCCGTGGCTGCGGAGGCTCTTCTCTGCTTCGGGAAGATGAATCAAGTCCTGCTCGTAGAGCAGCAGGCCACCCGGCTTGAGGCCGGGAACGAAGCGCGTCACTGCTTCCTGCGACATCGCCACCAGGATATCGGGACGGGTGATGTAAGGGTAAAGGACCGGTTCATCCGCCACAATCAACTGGGCGCTGCAAGCGCTGCCGCGCGCTTCCGGACCGAAGCTCTGTGTCAGGGTGGCGTACCGGCCATCGTAGATCGATGCGGCCCGGCCAATCACCATGCCTGCCAGGATCACGCCCTGACCGCCAAAGCCGGCGATCTGGATTTCGGTTGCCGCCATTATTTGCCTCCGCCGGCGTAACGGTCCTGGAGCTTTTCGCGCAGTTGTTGCTCCATGGTGTCGTGCAGGGTGGGGCGCTCGATATCCACGAATTTGCCCACGATGATGTCGCCCTGGAGGTTGATGTCCACTTCGCGCGTGCTGGCGCCGTTCTTGATGACGCTGTGCTGCTTGTAGAACCGCATGGTATCCAGGCCGTCACCCATCTTGTTGCGTCGCTGGTAAAGCGTCGGGCAGGGCGAGAGGATTTCGATGAAGGAGAATCCCTTCTTCTGCACCGCTTCCACCATGGCGTGGGCCACGTGGCGTACATGGTAGGTCGTCCAGCGTGCTACGTAAACCGCCCCCGACGATTCCGCCAGAAAAGGCAGGTTGAACGGCCGCTCGAAACAGCCGAAAGGCGAAGTGGTGGCCGTGGCGCCGACGGGCGTGGTAGGAGCCACCTGCCCGCCCGTCATCCCATAGATGAAGTTGTTGACGCAGATGACCGTGATATCCACATTGCGGCGGGCGGCATGAATGAAATGGTTGCCACCGATGGCAATCAGGTCGCCGTCGCCGCTGTAGACCACCACGTGTAAGTCCGGATTGGCCAGCTTGAGGCCGGTGGCAAAAGGAATGGCGCGGCCGTGCGTGGTGTGGAAGGAATCCAGGTGGATGTAGCCCGCCACCCGCCCGGTACAGCCGATCCCCGACACTACCGCCACTTTCTCCAGCGGCAGCTTCGATTCCACCAAAGCGCGCGCGAAACAGTTCACCGTGGTCCCGATGCCGCACCCCGGACACCAGATGTGCGGCATGCGGTCGGCGCGCAGGAAAGGTTCAACGGGATTGATTGTGGTCAAGGTGCTCATTATGCCGCCTCCCGCAGCGCCTGCAAAATCTCCTCCGGTTCGTGCACGGCGCCGCCGCCGTGCCCCACCAGCACGGTGCTTGCCTTCCCGGCCGCGCAACGCTCCACCTCGTGCACCATCTGGCCGTAATTAATCTCCACCACAACAAAGGAGCGCACCCGTGCCGCCAATTCGCGGATGCGTTTCTCCGGGAATGGCCAGACCACTACCGGCCGCAGCAGTCCTACTTTCAATCCTTCCGCTCGCGCCAACTGCATCGCCCGCTCCGCCACGCGCGAGGTGATGCCATACGCCACCAGCACCACGCCGGCGTCTTCCATACCTCGCTCTTCCCAGCGCGTGATGCGGTCAACATTGTTGCGGATTTTCCCGAGCAGCCGGCTGACCAACTTCTTCTGCGCCTGCCAGTTCATGGCGGGATAGCCGTGCTCGTCATGCGTCAGGCCCGTCACCTCCGTGCGGTACCCCTCCCCCGCCTTGGCCATGTCCGGAATGCCGTCCGGGCCAGGCCGGTAGGGTAGGTATTCCGCAGGTGGCAGGGATGTGTAGCGGCGGGGATAGAGCTTGATGTCCCCGGCAGGGGGAATTACTACCTTCTCCGTCATGTGCCCTACGCACTCGTCCATCATCACCAGCACCGGTGTCCGGTATTCCTCCGCCAGATTGAAAGCGTCAATGGTCAGGTTGAAGCATTCCTGCGGCGAATTGGGGCAGAGGGCAATGATTTCATAGTCCCCGTGCGACCCCCAGCGCGCCTGCATCATGTCCGCCTGCGCTGGGAGCGTGGGTAGGCCCGTGGAGGGACCACCGCGCTGCACGTCCACTATCACCAGCGGAGTCTCCGTCATGGCGGCGTAGCCGATGTGTTCCATCATCAGGGAGAAACCCGGACCGGAGGTGACAGTGAAGGCCTTGGCGCCGCCCCACGCCGCGCCGACCACGGCAATCGACGAAGCCAGTTCGTCCTCCATCTGAAGGAACACACCGCCCACGGTGGGAATGCGCGACGCGAAATGCTCGACCACCTCAGTGGAAGGGGTGATGGGGTATCCGGCGGCGAAGTTCGCGCCTGCCGCAATCGCCCCCTCACTACAGGCGCAATCGCCGTCCAGAAAGTGCGCGCCCGTCAGGACGCATTGGGGTCGAGCTGGGTTAAGGGTTGGGATCATTTGGGATTTTCGATTGCCGACATTTGATTGCCGATTGTCGATTGAAGATTGGAATTCGAGTAGCCGCTGGGGTTACCTTGCCCCTCAGGATTGCAGCCGTTTTCCATGCGTTGTCCTCACGCGCTTCGCCCTGGGAAATCCTTTTTGAGATCGAAAATCGACAATCGGCCATCGACAATCGTCATTCAGGCATAGGAGCGCGCACCCCGTAAATCGCAAAATCCGGACAGTATAGCCCGCACAAATCACAACCCGTACAGGCCTCTTCCTTGATCAGATACGGGGGGTGGTAGCCGTGACTGTTAAACTCCTCCGAAAAACCCAGGATCTTGGGTGGACAGAATTCAATACAGAAGCCACACCCTTTGCAGCGGTCCCAGTCCAGGAAGACTTGGCCGCGGAACTTGCGGGTTTTCGGCGCTGCTGGAGCCTCAGGCATTCAAACCTCAACGGAAGAGCGGGATTTCCCGATCATACAGGGGCTTATTGTCCGAATCAAAACCCCCGCCACTTTCCTGAGCACTCCGTGGTCCATTTTGACCGGATTTTGATTCCCACAGTGATGCCTTTCTCATCAGCAACACATAGCCATCGCCGAATGTCGACAGCCGGCATGCCCCCCACTCCGGATCGACCCAGGTGATGTCCGTCATGCCACAGAAGTCGAAACGCACCTTATAAACCGCAAACCTCATTGCCGCGATAGGCCGATTCCTATAGAATCACGATTTGAATCAAGACCCCATGTCCGGTGCCCCCATACTCCGCCACAAAAGTGACGAGACAACACCGTCGCGTTCCCTCTGGCGAGGTTCCGGAAGCCGGTTCCTTCTGCCGGCAGCGTTGATGCTCGGCCTGGCTGTTTTCTTCTGGTCAACCCCTCAACTCCGCAGCGACAATTTCATATTCTACTTTCCTTCCGGCTGCCATATTGTTCCGATAGTGAGCATGGGAAACATCCGCTACCTCCCGCTCATGCAGATCCTGAACATGGTGGGCAAGGTGGGAGGAATTCAGGAAAAGAAGAACTCCATTCGAATCTGGTTCGGCAACACCCAGATCGAATTGAAGTCGAATGACCCGAAGATCACCTACGCGAAGGAACCCTACGACCTGCCCCAACCCGTCCGTCTGTCAGAAGGACAATGGCTGGTTCCGGTGGAATTCCTGACCACCATATTGCCGCGCCTCACGCACCAATCCGTTGAATACCAGGAGGGAACCAGCCGCATTTTTATCGGCGACGTCAAACCCGCTTCCTTCACGGCGCGCCTGGACCCCATCCCCAACGGCGCGCGCCTGACCGTACAATTCACGGACAAGGTCGCAGTACGAACGGCTTCGAGTAACGGGAAATGGATCATGTTCCTGGGCGACCGCCCTATGGAACCTCTGGAACCATCCTATCGGTTCCATAACCCCTACCTCAGTGAATTGCAATACGACGATCAGGATGGTGTGCCGAAGCTCGTAATCTCTCCCACCTCCGGCGGACTCAACTTTTATCCTATGCAAGCAGAGGGCGGCAAGATTCTGCTCGCGGATGTGCTAAAACCGCCATCACTGGTCGGCCAGGCAGCGCAGCCGGCTCCGCCCACTCCGGCTGCGCCGGCGACCACGCAACCCCCGTCGGCCGGACCGGCCCCGCAGGCGGCGGAGGAATCACCCGCCGCGCCTCTCGGCCCGCCACTTCCCGTCGTAACCCTTGACGCCGGACACGGCGGCGCCGATAACGGCGGGCACAGCCGGGATGGCGTCCTTGAGAAAGACCTGGTCTCACAATACGTGGCGCGGGTGAGGGCTGCTTTGCTGGCCACAAATAAATACCGCGTGGTGCTGAGCCGCGCGGGGGACGTCAGTGCCAGTTCCGAACAACGCGCGCTCGCGGCCAATCTTTCCGGCGCAATCTGTTTTCTTAGCATCCACGCGGGGGACCTGGGGCCAACGTCGCCGCGTATTACTGTTTATTCCTATCAACCATCGGCTGCCGTCCTACCGGTAGCGGCCACCGGGACCGAGCCGCCGACTGGGGCGCCGCCCGTCGCCCCTCCCCCAGTGGAGAAGCCACCCATCTTTGTGCCTTGGGAGCAGACTCAAGAGATGTGGTTGGAGCAAAGCGCCCAGTTCGCGACAGCCGTCCAGCAGCAATTTGCCCTGCTCAATGGAGTGGAGGTTGAGCCGCCAACAACCGCGCCGATTCGAACCCTGCGCAATGTAAATGCTCCGGCGGTGGCCATAGAACTCGGACGCCTGGCGACTGATGAAGATGCCACGGCCCTCACCAACCCGGTCTTCCAGCAGCAGGTTGCCGGCGCCATTGTTGAGGCACTTGCCGCCTTCCAAAAGGGAGGGGTCAAGCCATGACCGTCCGCGCCAGAATCTTCCTCGCCTTCCTGCTCATTTGCCTGGCGGCCGGCGCGTTATATCTCCGCTCGCTCTCCAAGCGCGTCCTGGTTGAACCTGCGCCGCACGCCGAGGAAGCAGCCCGGGCCAAACTGAGTCAAATTGCCTTGCAGCCTAACAATGGAACAACCCAGCTGGCGACTCTCTATTTTCCCTCCCTCAATGAAGGCAAGATCCTGCCGGAGAGCCGTTCCATCACCTGGGCGCAAACCGACTCCGACCGCGTACGCCAGGTTGTGCTGGCGCTGGCGGAAGGATCCCACCAGGGATATGGACACCTTTTATCCGCTTCTACTTCTGTGCGTGCAGTGTTTCTGGCATCTGACGGCACCGCTTATGTGGATCTGTCCAACGACATCCTGAGTGATTTCGAGCCCGGCATTCAAACCGAGACACTCATCATCTATTCCCTGGTGAATTCCATAACGACGAACATCCCCTCGGTGAAACGAGTTCAGTTCCTCATCCAGGGGCAGCAGGTGGAGACCCTGGACGGACACGCGGATTTAACCGCCGCCTTTACCCCGGATCCCACCCGTGTCAAATCCGCTCCGTGAGGTTTTATGCCCACCCCTCGTACCGTTAGTGGCCTGCTCTATTCCGGCGGCAAGCTTATCCGGCCCGACCAGCGCGCCAGCACGGAGATGCGGCCGCTGGAAATCGTTCCCCACTTTATTTCCAGCGCCGAAGGGTCCGCCCTGATTCGCCTGGGCGAAACGCAGGTGATCTGCACCGCATCGGTGGATGACGGCGTTCCTACCTTCCAAAAGGGGAGCGGCCGCGGCTGGATAACCAGTGAATACGCCATGATCCCGCGCGCCACCAGCACTCGCACTCCCCGCGAGTCCACCCGTGGGCGGCAGTCCGGCCGCACCATGGAGATTCAACGGCTGATCGGGCGCTCGCTGCGGGCGGTTATCGATCTGGAGGCCCTCGGTGAGCGCACCGTGTGGATCGACTGTGATGTTATC
>DATJVT010000460.1:0-8704 GCA_035501695.1 Terriglobia bacterium
CCCTCGATATCGTGGCCAAAGGAGATATGGTCTGATTTGGGCCGCCACTCTTCGTCAAAGAACAAGCGAAAGTGATTGGAACCACGGTCGAGGATGTGTTCCACGAATACCTGCAAGAGTTCCCTCAGGCGGCCCCGCAAGGCGCTGTCGTCCCAAGAGCGCAAGAGGTTGGCGTAAGCTTCAAGGAGATGCAGGTGAGTGTTCATGGACTTCTTCTCGTCCATGTCGACCTTGCTCAGGCGCTGGTCCCGAGCCAGGGTCCAATCGCGTTTGTATGTTTCGAAATACCCCCCGTGAAGCGCATCGTGGCTGGCGGCTTCAATGGCCTCATAGACCCAAATGGCCCGCCCCAGCGCCTCTTGCTCGCCGGTGGCGCGGTAGAATTCCGCCAACGAGTAGACGGTGAATGCCTGGCCATAGATGCGCTTCTTCGTGTCCGAGGGCCGTCCAAGATGATCGGCGAGCCAGAAAACACCGCCGAACTCGTTGTCCCAAAAGTGTTGCGCGATGTAGTCATAGGCGCGGCTGGCGGTTTGGCGGTAAATCTCCTTGCCGTACGCACTGAAGGCCTTGGAAAAAGTCCACAGAATGCGGGCGTTCAGGATTAGACCTTTTGGCGCCAGGGGATCCATCGTGAGGTCATTGGCGATCTGTCCGCGGAAGCCGCCGTACTCCTCATCAATCGCGTGCTTCAACCAAAAGGGCAGGATATTCGTGAGCAGTTCGGTCTCAACTTGTTGTCGCAACTCCAGCACGGGTGTCTCTCCCTTATGGGTAAGGTCCTCCGGCCTTTCAACTGTCAACTGTCGATTGTTGAGTTTCAACAGTCTTCACGCCGCCGCCTCGGGCGCCGCGGCCCCGTTCCGGGTTCCCGCCTGGCCGAAGTGCTCCCGCTCCTCCAGGTGGTTGTACCAAGTGAATTTCAAGATAATCGATGTCACGAGGATGATGCTGGCCGTGATGGCAGCGCGCCGGAATTCCTGGATCACAATATAGATGGGCAATGCCACCAAGCTTACCTGCCAGATAATACCGACGACAATGTTGAACATATCGCGCCAGAAGTCCGTGTTGCGCTGGAAGGACGGATCCTCCGCTCGGACCTTGGCGAGGATGGGCCCCCAGAAACCCCAGGGCCGCACGCGGCGGTAAAAGTCCTTCAGGATCGATTCATCTTCCGGCTTGGTCAACCATGTCCCCACCAGGCATCCCGCCAGGGAAATGACAAAGGTGATCGGGAACACCAACGACACATCCGAGTTAATCGAGTGAGCCCTCAAGAGTCCCTGGACAATCGACATCTGGAGGAGAAGCTTGGGCAGGATCAGCGAACCGGCGATGCCGGTGACCATTCCCCAGAAGTAGCCGTAGCCGTTAAAACGCCACCAGTACCACTTCAGGACGTTGGACGCCGTGTACCCGCCCCAAAGTCCGGAAACAATCCAGAGGACTACGCTGTTCACCGAGGCGACGTACCAGCCGATGCCCCCCCCCACCAGGACCACAGCGAAGGAACTCAGATAGCTCAAGCGGACGTACGTTCTAGGGCTGGCGTCGGGATTGATGAAGCGCTTGTAAATGTCGTTCACGAAGTACGGCGGCGCGGCGTTCACCGTGGCCGCAAAGTTGGACATGAAGGCTGCCAGCAGTCCGGCAATCAGGAATCCCAGCAGGCCGGTGGGAACAAACCGCCCCAGCGCGTAGGGAAGCACCATCTCGAAATCCATGTGGGTGCCCATCCCCCGAATCTGCTCGCTGAAGAAAACCAGGGCCAGCACGGTCAAACCGGTGATCAGGAAGTACCGCGGCAAGGTGAGAACAACATTCACCCAACTGCTCATGATGGAAGCTTCGCGAGCATTCTTGGACGAGAGAACCCGCTGCATATCGTAATTCGGCGCCGGGCCGGCCATGCTGATCAGCACGCCTTTGAACAGCAACATCATGACAAAGAAACCGAAGATGCCATAGCCATCTTCCGCCACCTTGGCGTTGGCCGAGGCAATGAGCGAGGTCCAGTCGACGTTCAGATGCCAGCCGAAGAAGATCTGGTCCCACCCGGCAGGCACAAACTGTTGGAGCGTGCCGGGCGCGACCTTGGCCATGGCAATGATGCCGACCGCAAACGAGGCAATCGAGAGAATGCAGAACTGGATGACCTCGGTGATGACCACGCTGAACATGCCGCCCTTGATGACGTAAATGGCAGTGATAGCGATCAGAATGGTGGCGTACTGATTGGCCGACAGGTGCCAGGGCAGGAAGGTCACTGCAAATTTGCCGATCCCTTTGAATCCGTAGCTGAAGAAGCCAATAATGCTGACGAACGCGTAGACCACGACGATGAGGTGAGAGAGCTGGGCGCCGCGTCCCGTGCCGAAGCGCGTCTTGATCCACTCCGCGCCGGTCATCACGTTGGACCGCCGCAGCCACGCCGACAGGTAGACCATCAGGAAGACCTGGTTGAAGGTCGGCCACAGCCACGGGATCCAGACGCTTTTGAGGCCGTAGATGAACATCCAGTAGACAAGCAGCATGGTGCCGCTGATGTCGAACATTCCCGAGGCGTTCGAGATGCCAAGCACATACCAGGGCATGACGTTGCCGCCCAGGAAGTAGGCCTGGATGTCGCGGGATGCGCGGTGGGAGACCCAATAGCCCACCAGGACCGTCGAGATCAAATAAGCCACAATGATGGCGATATCAATGAAGTAAAGATGCATAAAACACCTCGCAGATCACTCCAGCACGCCGGCCAGAAGGAAAACCAGCATCGCCTGCCAGTTGATGCATATCTCGTTGCTCGCGTATGAGGCCTGATCATCACTGTAAATTTTGGCGGGCGGTAAACCGGCAGGCAGGGCTTGCAACACAGGGTCCTGCCGGGCGGCATTGGGACCGCCGGATAGAAGACCCGGCCAAGGCTCAAGATTATTGTCGGCGCCGCTGGGCCGGTGGTGCGGATGGCGGTACGGGTTCGCGCCCACCTGTGTTACCCACGAGAGCGAGAAGGTATTGCGCCCCAGAAGGTAATGAAGGTTGTCCCTAGCGACGTCCACAAAGGCCGGGTCCGGGGAAAAAGCGTTGGCGACGAGCAATAGCACGCCGTAGTTGCCTACCTGGCCGTTTGAACCCCAGACGTAGTCTTCGGCAATCAGGCTGACCCGATAGGGATTGCGGCGGGTGCGGTCGACAATCTGATGCGCCGCCGCGAGCGCCTGTTGTCGAATCCTGTTTACAACGCCCGGGTCTGTTCCCGCGCGCCTGGCCAGCGCATACGCCCACAATCCCATGGGCGCCACCACCCTCCAGGACTCGGGATCGGGATGGACAAGCGTGGGCAGATACTTCTCATATTGATCGAGGAAGTATCGGTTGTAGGCAACATCACCGGTGGTTCTCCAGAGCTCGGCGGCGGCCCACAGGCGTTCGTCTCCGCATTCCCTGTCTCCGTACTCTCCGGTGGTAATGCCCGGCGGGTTCCGGAACGTCACATTGGGAAAGCGCTCGGCCCAGGCCCAGGCTTGGCGCGCCGCGCGGAGGTTGGTGGCGGCGAACTTCTTATCGAAGGGTTCATAAACGCGGGATGCGATGGCTGCAACCGCCGCCAGATCGGCGGTCGCGCAGGTACTCTTGTAGGGAGCGCTGGTCGTCCCAATCACCAAGCTCACCAGGTGGTCGTCCTCCGGCATCACAAAACCGGGAAAGTGAGCGCTCGTCTGCTTGTGCCAGACGCCGCCATCGTCATCCTGCATCTTGAGCATCCACTCGAGATTCCAGCGCGATTCGTTCAACAAGTCCGGAGTGCCTTTCCCGGTTTCGGGGATGTTCAGTTTGCGGTTTGCGACCCTGGCGGCGAAGAGTTCATAGGCCCAGAGCAACGTTCCAACCGTAATGCCCGAGTTCACGATGTAGCGCCCGTAATCGCCGGCGTCGTGCCAGCCCCCGACGTTGTCGCGCCGTCCCTCCCTGCCCGAGGACGAATCGAAACGGCCTTCCAGGTGACACGCCGCATGGGTGTATCCGGGAAACTCGGGACCCAGGTCCACCGCCATACCGCAGCGCTGCCCATAGAATGCACGCATGGCGAGATAAAAGGCGCGGGAATATACGTTTGGCCCAATGTCGAACGGCCAACTGCGGCCAACTCCGGGGACGTCGAGATAATACGTTCCCGGCTTCCGAACGCTGGAAAAGTCCGCAGCCTGGAGCGTATCGCCGGAGTTCGAGTCCGTCGCGGTGGGACCCAGTTGCCCCTGGAAGATGCTGGCATTGTCCCCAACCCGCTTCACCGCGAACGTCTTGGCAGGAGCGCTGACCATGGCCACCTTTGAGGCGTTGGCCGGATATCCCACTTGGTCCACTTTGATGTTCAGGCTGGCGGCCTCACCACCATTCGCAACCACCACTGCAAAAAGAAAGATAAGAGGAAAGAAGAAAAGCAGCTTCGCCGGGATTTTAGAGAGGATGCCCCGGACCATCGAACCCTGGGTCGAATTCAACATTGCAACGCTATAGCTCCTTCGTGATTCGGATAGCACAGTCGCATGAGTGTCTCGCTTTTTCGCTGCCGTTTCAATCGGGATTGTCGCACTTGGAAATCGCGACAAAAAGGCTGATATTGCCACAAGCCGGCATCCGCCTCCGAAACAGAGTATTCGGGTATAATCGCCAGCCATCGGTTGAATGGTCGGTGCTGCGCCACGTGCCTCGTGGCTGACGGACGCAGACCCGCCCAGCGGTTTGAACATTCGACTTCCCGGGGGATGATTATGAAGTTCGGCTATTTCGACGACCAGAACAAGGAATATGTCATTACCCGCCCCGATACACCTCTTCCCTGGATCAATTACCTCGGCTGCCAGGCTTATTTCGGAATCATCTCGAACACGGCGGGCGGATACTCGTTCTATCGTGACGCGCGGCTGCGGCGCATCACACGTTACCGCTACAACCACGTCCCCTTCGATATTGGCGGCCGCTACTTGTATTTAAGGGACGATGAATCCGGCGAGTTCTGGTCGCCCTCCTGGCAGCCCACCCGGCACGACCTGGAGAATTACACTTGCTGCCACGGCATGGGTTACACCATTATCGGATCGCGATACCGCGGTATAGAGGCTCACAC
Source organism: Terriglobia bacterium (assembly GCA_035501695.1). Lineage (GTDB taxonomy): Bacteria > Acidobacteriota > Terriglobia > UBA7540 > UBA7540 > Bog-366. Next base: position 5,129 of record DATJVT010000460.1, read on the forward strand.
CAACTACTTTGTCCCGCTGGATGAGAATCTCGAAATCTGGCAGCTCAGGATTACCAATCGGCGTTCGCAGCACGCCTCGCTCTCGGTCATTTCCAGCGTCGAGTTCTGCCTGTGGGACGCGCAGGATGACTCCACCAACTTCCAGCGCAACTACAGCATCGGCGAAGTGGAGGTTGAGGACGGGGTCATCTACCACAAGACAGAATACCGCGAGCGCCGCGATCACTTCGGCTACTTTGCCTGCTCGGCCAAGGTGGAAGCATTCGACACGCAGCGCGACGCTTTCGTGGGACCCTACCGCGGTTGGGACAAACCGGCGGCCGTCGAACGCGGGCAATTGACGAACTCCATCGCCCATGGCTGGGCCCCCATCGGCGCGCACCAAGTGAAGGATGAGCTGGCGCCGGGTGAGTCCGCGCAGATTGTCTTTGTGCTGGGATACCACGAGAACCCGCGTGAGCAGAAGTTCGATCCCCTCGACTCGCAGATCATTAACAAGAAAACCGTGAAACCGGTCATCGCCAAATACCTGAATGTCCTGAATGTGGACGCCGCATTCCACAAATTGCGTGCCTATTGGGATGGCTTGCTCGGCATCCTGCGGGTGGAGACCCCGGATGCGCACACCAACCGCATGGTCAACATCTGGAACGCCTACCAGTGCATGGCGACCTTCAACATGTCGCGCTCGGCGTCGTTCTACGAATCCGGTATCGGCCGCGGCCTGGGCTTTCGAGATTCCAACCAGGACCTGCTGGGTTTCGTCCACATGATCCCGGCACGGGCGCGGGAACGCATCCTGGACCTCGCCGCCACGCAGTTGCCCACGGGTGGCGCCTATCACCAATTTCAGCCGCTGACCAAGCGCGGCAACAACGAGGTGGGAAGCAACTTCAACGACGACCCGCATTGGCTTATTCTGGGCGTGGCGGCCTATTTGAAGGAAACGGGTGACTGGAGCATTCTGGACGCGCCGGTTCCCTACGATAATGAACCCGGAAGCGAACGCCCTCTTTACGACCACTTGCAACGCAGCTTCCAGTACACGCTTGACCGGCTGGGACCCCATAGCTTGCCGTTGATCGGCCGGGCCGACTGGAACGACTGCCTCAACCTGAACTGCTTCTCCGACATGCCGGGACAATCCTTCCAGACGACGACCAACAAGGACGGCAAGGTGGCCGAGTCAATCTTCATCGGCGCGTTGTTCGTGCTCGCTGGCCATGAACTCGCGGCCATTGCCCGGCAGCGCGGGCAAAGTGAAGAGGCAGACCGCTATCTGGCCGAAGCGGCGAAGATGGAAGGGACCGTGCAGCAACAGGGCTGGGACGGCGACTGGTTCCTGCGCGCCTACGACGATTTGGGGAATAAAGTCGGCTCGCAGGAATCTGCGGAGGGAAAGATCTTCATCGAAACGCAGGGCTTCTGCGTACTGGCAGGCATCGGACTGGACAATGGCATGGCGGCCAAGTCGATGGACTCGGTCCGGGGCCACCTGGCGACTCCGCACGGCATCGTCCTCCAGCAGCCGGCGTATTCGAAATACTACCTCCACCTGGGCGAGATTTCGTCGTATCCGCCCGGGTACAAGGAAAACGCAGGAATCTTCTGCCACAATAATCCCTGGGTGATGATTGCCGAGGCGCGCCTGGGGAATGGGGACGCGGCCTTTGATTATTATGCGCGCATCAATCCCTCGGCGCGCGAAGGCATCAGCGAGGTGCATCGGTGCGAGCCATATGTCTATGCCCAGATGATCGCCGGTCCCGACGCACCCACGCACGGGGAGGCGAAGAACTCGTGGCTGACCGGGACCGCCGCCTGGAACTACTACGCGATTACGCAGTGGATATTGGGCATTCGCACCTCTTATGCGGGCCTTCAGATTTTACCCGTCATTCCCAAAACTTGGCGCGGGTTCAGAGCGACGCGCATTTTCCGCGGGGTGACGTACCACATTACCGTTGAACGGGCGGGTGAAGGCAAACAGGTTTCGCTGAAAGTGGACGGGGTTGGAATTCAAGGAGACATCGTCCCTGCGCCGGCCAATGGCCGCAAGGAAGTCTTCGTGCAGGCGACATTGACCTAGCCGAACCGGCAGAATAGGAGAAACCCATGTACATACCCGTGCAGCAGCGTTACGACACCATGCAGTACCGCCGATGTGGCAGAAGCGGCTTGCTTTTGCCCGCCATTTCCCTGGGCCTCTGGCACAATTTCGGCGGGGTCGATGTCTTCGAGAATTGCCGGGCCATGCTCCGCCGGGCGTTTGACCTTGGGGTTACCCATTTCGATCTGGCCAACAACTACGGCCCTCCGCCAGGTTCGGCGGAAGAGAATTTTGGCCGCATCCTGAAGATGGATTTCGCCGCCTACCGGGACGAGTTGGTGATCAGCTCCAAAGCCGGCTGGCAGATGTGGGCGGGTCCATATGGCGACTGGGGATCGAGGAAATACCTGCTTGCGAGTCTCGACCAGAGCCTGCGGCGCATGGGGTTGGACTACGTCGATATTTTCTATTCTCACCGGCCCGACCCTCAAACCCCCGTGGAAGAAACCATGTCGGCGCTGGACCAAGCCGTTCGGTCCGGGAAGGCGCTCTACGCCGGCATATCCAGCTACAACATCCCGCAGACGGCGGAGGCGGCGAAAGTCTTGCGCACGCTGGGCACGCCGTGCCTGATCCATCAGCCCAGGTACTCGATGTTCGAGCGGAGGATTGAAGGCGGTTTGCTGGACCTGCTGGGAACCGAGGGGGTGGGTTGCATTGCCTTCTGCCCACTGGCGCAAGGCATGCTGACGGACCGTTATCTCGAGGGTATTCCCGCCGGCTCGCGCGCCTCCAAGCCGCATGGATTCCTGAAGCCGAAAGACGTAGACGAGAAGCGCGTCAATCAGGTTCGCGCTTTGAAGCCGTTGGCAGACGCGCGCGGCCAGACGATGGCCCAGATGGCGCTGGCCTGGGTTCTGAGGGACGATCGAGTCACCAGCGCCCTGATTGGGGCGAGCCGCGTCGAGCAGGTCGAACAGAACGTCGCAGCCCTCACCAACCTGAAGTTTTCGGCGGAGGAGTTGGGAAGGATCGACGCCATCCTCGCCCCCCACCCCGAAGGGTGAGTTGGGGTACTGGAGGCTGGGTGCCGCCGAGAGAGCCAGGAGGCAGTCTTGATTCCTACTCCTGACTCCTGACTCCTGACTCCTGACTTCCCTTCTCACTTCCTCCCATATGCCGGCCCGTAATTGGCGCAGGCGCGGTAGTCGGCGCCCTCGGGATCGTGCGTGCCGAAGTGCGCCCAGGCGCTGGGGCGGAAGATCCTCTCTTCGCCGATGTTGTGCATGCACACGGGAATGCGCAGCATGGAGGCCAGCGTGATCAGCTTGTCTCCCACGTGCCCGTAGCAGATGGCTCCATGATTGGCGCCCCAGTTGTTCATCACGGAATAGACGTCTCGGAAGGGTCCGCGGCCGGTGAGCAGCGGGGCAAACCAGGTGGTGGGCCAGGTGGGATTGGTCCGCTCGTCCAGCACTTTGTTCACTTCCGGCGGCAGGGAGATTGTGTATCCTTCGGCGATTTGC
>DATJVT010000461.1:0-3252 GCA_035501695.1 Terriglobia bacterium
CTCATCGTCAAACACGTGCCCCCACTCAGCTTCAAAACCATGGCGAGTCAACTCCCCCTCCTGAATCACGTAGCAAAGAATGGTGGTCAGGCCAGCGTCGGCAGCGGCTGCGACCCGATGACTCCCCGTCCAGGCCAGATAATCAGATTCGCGTTCGATGACGATCAGTGGCCTGCCTTGCCAGCCGTTTTCCGTCATGTCGGCAACAAGTTCATCAAAAAGCCATTCCTGGCGCACCGGGTGCAGCGGCCTGATTAGATCTAAAGCGATTGAGTCGAGCGTTCCCATGCTAGAAACGGTGCCACGGGAACAAAAAGTTACAAGACCACCTTTCCTCACCAGACGTCGGCATACAACCACGTGGCGGAATTCAGATTAGCACGGCGCCGAGTGAACCGAACGCAGAGTTGGGTAACGCAGTCCGTCAAGTAGCCACGCCTTTCGCCAGCCAGATCATGCCAGGGTATTAATCGCGTTTCGGCTGGAAGAGCGCCGCCACAGCCCCGGCTGGATCACCAATCACCGCCATTCGCCCCTGGCCACCCATTTCCCGCGGCTCGCACACGACTTTACCACCCAGCTTGGCGCACTGCTGCAAGCTGGTTTCAAGGTCCGCGACCGTGATGTAGATCAGCCATTGCGGCGGCAGGCTGGCGTTTTCGCCACGCGCATGGCAGATACCGACTACCGTCTTTCCAGTCCCCGGCTCGTTCATGCAGTAGTCGGTGTAACCGCCCATATCCACGGGGGATGATTTCCACCCAGCGACGGCCTCGTAAAACTCCCGCTCCGGGTCGGCATTGGGCACGGTTAAATCGATCCAGGAGATCGAACCAACAGTTGGCGGCGCATCGCTCATAGTGTGTGATGCTGCCACCATAGCACCCCTCTTCCTGACCGCCAAGGGCACACGGGGAATCTCAGGCGCCAAGGGGTGTGTGATGCTGCTCCCCGCGGTCAATCCTGCAAACCAGGAGGGGTAATTCGCGGCGCCGCCCGCCCACCTGCGTGATGGTTGTCCCGATGCGCATGGCGCCCATGCGCAGGTAAAAGCCCTCAGCGTTCGGGTCCGACTCTCCGGGTAGCGCCGCCGGTTGCCCGACGGCGCCCCCACGGACCCGGGCGAGCCCGATTCGGGCACCCGGTTCTTCAACTCACGGTTTGACCCGGTAGATTGAGTGGACGATTCGCGGGTGCGGGAAAACCAACTGCTCCCGCACCACCTGTTTGAAGCGCTCCCAGGTCATTCCTCCTGGTGCATTCGACCGCCGGTTGAGCCACCTGTGCCACAGCTTTTTGGTGGCCTCGCAGACTTGAGTGATGCTCCGCCCATTGCCGGTAATCCCGTAATATGCGTAGTGCCCCTCCAGTTTGCGGACCAGCGTCTGAAACTGTTCCAGTGGACCCTCATGCCGGTGCCGTCGGCACCATTCGTTAATCCCTTTAAGCGTGCGGCGCTTTCGTTTTGCCGCCGTCTTGCGCTTGATAATCCGGCCGCCTGTCCGAGATTTTCCCCAGTAATGGGTAAACCCCAGAAAGTCGAACGTCCCCGGTTCAGCCGCCGCCTGCCCCTCCGGTCCCGGCTTCCCGGGTCGCCCGAAGGGCACCAACTGCGTCTTTTCCGGGTGCAGACTCAAGCCGTATTTCTCGAATCGCTTGAAGAGAACTTGATGCACCTTCTCCGCATCGCGACGATGCGTGAAGCCGATGACCATGTCGTCTGCATACCTCACGGCGAAGACCTTTCCCGCCATCCGTTCCCGCACGACCTCTGCGAACCAGCGGTCGAATACTGCATGCAGGTAGATGTTGCTCAGGAGGGGTGAAATCACCCCGCCTTGCGGTGTCCCTTCTTCCGGGTAATGCAGCCGCTCCTCTTCCATGACCCCTGCGTGCAACCATTTGCTGATTAGACGCAGGACCACTCCGTCTCCCGTCCGTTCGCCCACCATTTCCTCCAGGTGTGGCCACTCGACACTGTCGAAGTACTTCCGGATATCGACCTCTAGCATCCACTGTATTCCCATGCGGGTGGCCTGCTGCCAAAGTGCATCCAAGGCTTGATGAGCCGAGCGCCCCGGGCGAAATCCGTAGGAAAAGTCGTGAAACTCCTCCTCGTATATCGGTTCCAAGAGCATGACCACGGCTCGTTGCAGCACTTTGTCCTCGGTGGTCGGGATTCCGATGGGCCGGGTTTCCTTTGCCCCCTCCCCTTTCGGAATGTAGACCCGCTTGACCGGCGGGGCCAGGTAGCTTCCGCTCTTGGCCCTGTCCAGCAAGCCCTTCAGGTTGGTTTCCAGTTGTTGTCCGTAATCCACGACCGTTTGGCCGTCGATTCCCGGCGCGCTGGATTTGCGCACCCGATGGTACGCCTCTTCCAGCCACTCGATATCCAGATAGTGGTTCAGTGCCGTCAGCTTTCCCGTTGGATGCTGGCGGGCGATTTCCGCTATCCGTTGTTGTTTCGTGCACACGTTTTCGGATCTCTGTGTATCCTTCATGTTTCCCTTCAACGGTCCCGTTTGTTGACGGCTCCCTTCCCTACTCCCAGGCTCCGGGCGGCCCCGTTCGCCTGCTTTCAATCGGTACTATGAAGCCGCTAAGACGACCCCAGCGCCTCTCCAGTGGCTCCCGTTTCGCGGTTGCCCCCGGATACCTTGAGCTGGCTGACTGGCTTTGCTCCTCGCGGTCGGGCAGCCTCCGCCCCAAGGCCTGGATGTTGTTAACCCGGTCATCCGTTTCCGGGGCTTTTGCTCAAGGACGCTCTGGGTCCTCCCAGGTTCCCAGTGAACCCCAATGTGCCTTTGCCCTGCTCTTGGACCCCGGCCGGACCTCGGCGCCTAGCCTTCGCGGCGCTCCGGTGCTGCCCCCGCTGCTCTGACCGCGAAGGCTCCAACGATTTGTCATTATTTCGAGGCTCTATCACACGGCTTTGGCACTGACTGTCTACGCTTCGTGCCGCCCTCTCGGACGACTACGCAAGACTCGCTTCCGGGGGTGGCCAACCTTTCCGGGTGGGATTTTATTACCCACTGAGTTCATTCGAGCAGTTTCCGCTTACGCCTCCCCTGCTCCTGGGCTTTTCCTGGCGCGACACAGATCCAGATCTAGATCAGTGGCTCGTTATCCGCCCCGAGTCGCCAGGCACATTAGCACCGGTGGCGCGTTGGACGCGGGCGCGGGCGGCTTCGTAATCGTGCAGGGCCTGGACTTGGGTGGAGCGCGCGTCGGTGAGGGCGGTCTGGGCGCTGA
>DATJVT010000462.1:0-5107 GCA_035501695.1 Terriglobia bacterium
GCTCCACCATTGAGTTGCGGTCTGAGTGCACAAGGACAGGAAGGCCCCGTGCGAAGGCGGTCAAATAGGCGAGCATACTGCTGGCACCCCACCAGCCATGCATTATGAGAGCATCATATTCTCGGAACAACTCTGGAATCACTCCGGGATGGAACCAAGCAAAGTACGGTCCTACACCAGGTCGAGGCGAGAAATTTCTGAGGAAAAGGGAGCGGTACCCGGCCAAAGAGCTTTCAGCGAAATGCAACGAGCGCCCAAGCTCTGGGTCGGGAGTTGAGCCCATGCCATAACTTGAATAGAAGTAAACCGTTAAGTCAATGTCCGGATGCGCGGCGAGCTTCTTGAAGAACTGGCAGAAATAGATGTGCGGGCGATGGAAGATGGCAGCAAGGCGGTAACGTGCCGGCGTCGAGGAAACTGACCTTGGGGTCTCGTTTCTCCCCAGAACTGACTCGTCCTGGATAAGGTCACTCTTCATCGTGTTTATTCCTCCAGACAACTTACCGAAAGATGCTGGTTCACAAAGTCGGCCACGACGCAACGCATGGTATGCACAAAGGTCTTCGCGCCGAATTTTTCGGAACTTTGGCACAGGTGGGCGCGGAGAACTTCCTGCTCGGCCTCCCCGGTGAGGATACGGTCGATTTTTTCCACCGCATCCGTCTCGCTTTGGTAGATCAAGTCAGGATGGTTGACGATCTCAACCTGCCCGCCGCCGCTGGGGACGAAAACCACGCATCCCGCCAGGACCATTTCAGCCACGGCAATCCCGAAGGCCTCGTTTGGACAGGCATTTATTCCAAAGCAGTGGCTGGATAACAACTCAATTTTTCGGCTTCCGTGTGTAAGTCCCTCCAGGAACACCCATTCACGATGGCGTTTTGCGAGAGCCCGCACTTGGTTCGCGTAATCGGAGCCGTCGAGTCCCCCCAGGATGTGCAGGTGGACATTGTGCCCTCGCTCGCGGACCTTCTGGAGGATTTCAATGGCCGAGTGGGTGCACTTTTCGGGAGAGACCCGGCCAAGGCAGATGAAACCTCTATCCCGTTCCGCCCAAGGCCGGGCGGGAAAGTCCAGGGCCACGGGCGGGAAAACGACTTGCGAACTTATCCCCAGCCTCTGGCGGAGACGGTCGGCGGTCCAGGCGGAGTTCGCCAAGGTGACGTTCTGCCTCCAGCCTTCCAGACGAGCCGGCGCGACGAGATCGCATAGGCCCAGATAGGTGCGGCGCACCAGGGTATCGCCGTAAAACCAGGCCTTGCGGGTTCGAAAGGTGGGGTGAAGTTCCATTCTCCAATCGTCAACAAAGGAGAAATCGGCAACAAGTTGTATGCCCGGCTTGCCAAAATCCAGGGCGCCATAACCGCTGATCAGGACATCGAATTCTGCCACGGCATTTCGAACATAGCGCGTCAGGAAGCGACCCTTCAACGCATCGAACTTCCCGGTGTTTCGCAACCCGACCGGCAGCGGCGCCCGCCGGAAGCTGAAATCCTCCGGCGCGAGAACGGTTCCGTAATACGAGTTCAATCGACCCAGATCGGCCTCAACCAGAGAAATTAGGGTTACGTCGTAGTCGTGTTTCAACGCCTCGATGGTCCAGAGCGTGGCAGCTTCTGACCCTCCCATGCCTAGACCGGGATGTACGACCGCGACTTTGCTTCGCCCTGGCATTCCTGTTCCTTACCTTTTCACACCGAACGGTGAAAGCGCTCCGCCCAAGTCCGCACGTAGTTCTTCACGCTCTGGGGCACGTAGCGGCGCCACTGCTGGACGGGCAGATCGGGCGTCTGGATTGCGGTTACCGGGATCGGGTTATAGCGACGAGGTTCCTGCGCCAGTACCGCCCGCAAGAGTTCATCATGATCCTTTACCACCCGATCCAAGGTGAAACGCTGGTGGATGGTTCGAACCGCCGCCGCGGACATGGACTCGAGGCGTGCACGGTCAGCCGCCAGGTCCATGATAGCTTGGGCGAATTCGGAAGATTTGCCTACCGTACAAAGAATCCCGTTAGTACCGTGCTCTACAATGTAATCCGTGGTTCCGGCGATCCGTGATGCGACGGGAACGCATCCGCAGGCCATGGTTTCCAGCAGCGCCCACGGAACGCCCTCGTAACGCGACGGCAACACGAAGATGTGGGCGCGCTGGAGAAAGGGTAACATATCTTCCCGACGCATGGTCCCGTGGATGGTCACCTGCGTGTCGAGTCCCGCCCGGGCAAAGGCTTGCACCATGCGCTCCCGGTCAGGACCATCCCCGATGATATCCAAGTGAAAGCTGACGCCGGCGGCAGCCAGCCGCGACACGGTTTTCGGCAAGCACATTACAGCTTTCTGGTTCTCGTCCAACCTTCCCAGGAAGACCAATCGGAGATTCTCCTGAAAGGCGCGAATATTCCCCAGGTAAAAGGACTGAACATCGATTCCGCCCGGAATGATTGCACACTTCTCCTCTGCCGCTCCCCAATCGCGTATCAAATCCTGGTACTCCCGAGGCGTCTCGACGACAATTCTATCGATTCTTTCTAAGTTTGCGGTGGCCAACTGATAACCCCAGCGGGTCATTACCCCGCACCGTGTGATCAGTCTTACCGTGGGGGGCAGGGCGGGGGCGGCCGCCAGGGTGAACATCTGGCCGGTGCAGAAAACTACGTCTATTCTCTGCTCCCCCGCCCGACGGATGAATTCGCGGGCGTTTTGGACTACGCTGGAGGTGCCGGTGGACAGGATCTCGCAATACTTGTCGGCAAACCTCACGTCGATTTCACGGCTTCCTTCCACACCTGAGACGTATGCCCTGACATCCCAACCCGAATGACGAAGGCCTTCCCCCACGACCTTGTATACGGTCGTAACGCCGCTCAATAAGGGCGAAAGGCACCATGCGATCCTCCCTTTTGGATCCTTATTCACAAGCATTCCAATTCTGTAATGGGGTCCGGGCCCATCTCGCCACGGAATATGATTTCCACCCGAAGATTGTCATGGTCACGCGTCGCAACATGAAAAGCGGGCCGTACGCCGTAGAGCTGGGGCTGGTAGATTCCCCCGGGTTTTGTCGCCAACTTATAATGGAGACTGCGTAGTGGATCCGTAAGCTTTCCGTAAGCTTCAGAGCCCTGAGGACGCGCAAGACCCCGGGCTGGTAGACAAACTGCTTGAGCGTGCTCATCGCGCTTCTCCGTACTTGAACTCGGGCTTTGTCTTATTCGCTCTCTATCACACCGACCGGTGAAAACGCTCCGCCCAGGTCCGGACGTAGTTCTTCACACCCTGGGGTACCAGGCCGCGCCACCTCTGTCCCGGTAGAAGGGGGACTTGGATCGCCGTTACCGGGATCGGGTTATAGGGACGAGGTTCCTGCGCCAGTACCGCCCGCAAGAGTTCATCATGATCCTTTACCACCCGCTCCAAGGTGAAACGCTGCTGGATGGTTCGAACCGCCGCTGCGGACATGGACGCCAGCCGCGAGCGGTCCGCCGCCAGGGCCGCGATGGCCTGGGCGAATTCAGAAGCCTTGCCCACTGTACAGAGGAGGCCGTTGGTCCCATGATCCACGATGTAGTCGGTGGTTCCGGCGATCCGGGACGCGACCGGAACGCATCCGCAAGCCATGGTCTCGAGCAGCGCCCACGGCACTCCCTCGTAGCGGGAGGGCAGCAGGAAGATGTGCGCCCGCTGGAGGAAAGGAAGTGCCTCCTCCCGGCGCATGGTCCCGTGGAAGGTCACCTGCGTGCTGAGATGCGCCTGGGCAAAGGCCTTCTCCATGCGCCCCCGGTCGGGCCCGTCCCCAATGATATCGAGATGAAAGTTGATACCGGCTGTGGAAAGCTGACGGGCAATCCGGGGAAGCATCATGACCGCCTTGGAGACGTCGTCCAGCCGGCCAAGATAGATGAGTCGCAGCGTTTCGCCATTGTCCCGGATTGCTCCGGGAGCAAAGCTCTCAGCTTCTACGCCTCCGGGGATGACCGCACATTTCTCCTCAGGCACTCCCCAATTTCGAACCAGGTCGTTCTGCTCCCGTGGCGTTTCCGCAATGATCCTGTCCACCCGGGGCAGATTTGCGGTGGCCAATCTGTATGTGTGGCGGGTCATGCTTCCGCAACGGTTGATCAATCGCACACGCGAGGGAAGGGCAGGGGCGGCAGCGATCGTAAATGCCTGCCCGGTGCAGAAAACCACGTCGATCTTCCGCTCTTCCACCCAGCGAACAAATTCCGCGGCATTCCGGCGCACATCGCGGGACTCGGGTAACAGAATCTCGAAAAACTCATCCCGGAATCGCGCATCAACCTCAACTGAGCCTTCGCCGCCGGCGGAAACCGCCGCCACTTCCCACCCGGCCCGGCGCAAGCCCGAGCCCACGACTTTGTAGACGGTGGTGACTCCGCTCAGGATGGAGGACACGCACCAGGCGATTCTGCCTTTTGGACCTTTATTCACAGGCACCCGAAATTTGCAATGGGTTCCAGGCCCCCACCACGAGACACAATTCCTACCCGAGGATTGTCATGGTCGCACACCTTGCCGGCACCGCAGAGCGAGGACGGTCCGAAACCAGTCTTTCCCCGGAGGCCGTCGATAAGGCACGATACCGGTCCAATTGAAATCGAAGAGGTCATATTGGAGCTCGCGCAAGGTTCCCTCCAACTCCTCTTCCGTTGATTCGAACCGCGACAGGGCGCCGGGATTTATCTCGATCAGCATCGCGGGGCGGAATTCGCGCAGGGTCGCGGCCGCGCCTCGCAGAAAGCGTGTTTCGCTGCCCTCAATATCGACCTTGATGAAATCAACGCGGGGTACGGAATTCTCTTTCAACCAAGAATCGAGCGTGGTCACGGGGATGGAAGACCCGGAGCCGATCCGATCCATCCCGAAGTTACCTGCCTCTGTCTCTTCCATGTCACAGAAACCTGCCCGGTCGCCGAGGGCCGCTTGGCAGACTTGAACCTTTGCGCCATGATTCAAGTCCAGGTTGCGGCGAAGCGCCGGCAAATTGCGCGGCGAAGGCTCAAAAGCGTACACCCGGCCCCGCTCCCCGACCCACTTCGCCATCAAGACGGAGTAATACCCGCAATTCGCCCCGACGTCCAATACGG
>DATJVT010000463.1:0-3221 GCA_035501695.1 Terriglobia bacterium
GGTTCTGGAGGGTGGCGACCTTCGTATTGAGCAGCCAAGTTGCCAATCGTGGCGGAACGACGAGAACGGCGATGTGGTCGCTGGTTGGTCCGTCGAAGACGGAAAAGTCACCTTTGTTGACGAGGTCGTGGAGGCGCTCTAGCAGCGCCCAGGACTCAAGGGTGCGGGGGAAGTAGGAGAAGACCGGCAAAGTAGTTACCTCTTGCGGGGTCATCACGCGACGCAGACGCAACTTCTTAAAGCTCCGGATGCGCTGCAGAAATTCTGCGCGGGACAGTCCGCTCTTCTTCCAGATGTGCGGGTCTATAACGACCGTGGCTTCTGTGGGTGGCGGTGGTTCGTGGTGATCGTGGACCTGGTCGGCAGGGTGAGTGGTGTCGCTTCCGTTGTTGGCTTTGTTCATTCTGTGTTCCCACCAGGCGGTCAGGTGGAGGCTTCGATGTTTTTGATTTTGGCGTCGGTTAGGCCGTAGAGGGCGTAGATGAGAATTTCGAGCTGGGTGTCGGTGGCGGCGATTTGGCGTTCGAGGGTGGTCTCTTCCTGCGGGGTCCGGGCGGCGATTGGCGTTGGTGCAAGGTGACCATCTGCTCGGCCAATTGGGCAATCAGGTCGCGCCGGGTCTTGTCGGCGGCGTTGTCAGCGTTGATCGCGCGGATGTCCCAGCCGAGGCATTTGAAGAGCGGGTCGAGGAATTCGCGGCGGACCTGGGTTTCGTTGTAGTGGGGGGGAGCGGTAGGCTTCCCGGTTGCGGTCGAATCGTTCTACCAGATCGAGGACTTGTCGTGGTGGTTGCGCCATCTGGACGGGAAGTATCTCCGGGCAGGGGAGGAGATTCAAGGTTTTTGGGGTGGCGGTGGACGTCGGTGTCGGGGTCAGAATGAAGTTTCTGGACAAATGGCGGTTCGGCTTGCGGGGGAAAGGCGCCAAAGCAACGCTTTGGGAAAGCAGAAAATAGAAAGCAGAAATTGGAAGATACCAGGTACCAGACTACAGCTTGGGTCATTCTTGATGGCCTCTTTGCTCAAACGCCCTGTTGCTGCTGGTTGCGCTGGGGGCGCCGCCCCATTGAAAGCCGGTGTTGAGCCCTACTTCCGACACTTCATCCGCAGGGTCACCGCGCCGTCACCCTGCGCCGAAGGGAAAACCGAATTCCGCAGCCTGGAAGCCGCTGGCCAAAACTGGGTGCAGCAATGCAGTGCAGGAGCTGGGCTAGCCGCCGCGCCAGAGTTCACGAAAGCGGGCGTTGCGGTGGATTTGGGGGAGGGTTGACGACCATCGAGGCAATCCATGGTCGCCGAGGCGGCCCGGTGCGCGCGCGGCCCAGCGGCAGTGATACGGCAGAGATACGGAAGCGGTGGGGAAGCGGTCCGAGGAGGGTCGCGTAAGAGGTTGGGGGAGCGGAACTTGTGAGGGGGAAAGTGATGCGTGATGCGTGATGCGTGATGGGGCTACTGCCTGAGTTTGCTGAGCTGGCGGAGGAGATTCCGGGTTCTGCCTTCTGCCTTCTTCTTTCTTCATTCCCCCCTCCGGTGGTTCCAACAGGAGCGGTTGGTCCCACTGCTCTTTCAGGGAGTTCTGTTTTACGAAGGTCTGCTGCGCGTTGAGACGGCCAGACTGGCCCAGGCGGGGGGTGGACTTGGTCTTTGCGGCGGCGGCGCGCCAAGCCTGCCGGCGCTCTGGGGTTAGCAGCCGGCTTTCGCTCCAGGCCTTGGAGGCAGCCCCGAAGGCGGCCCGGGATCGCCGCTGGACCGGCGTGCGCGGGTCTTTGGGCACGACATACACGCGCCAGCACAGGCGGCCATAGGCCCAATAATAAACATAGCGACCAGCTCGGCCGCTCACGGGCCTCTTTTCCCCACGGATCTGCTGATGTAACTGCCGATACCAGGCTTCGCGGGCCGGGGTGGGGTGCCGAGGGACAACGCGGCTTCCCCGGGGCGCGGCCTTGCGCAGGTCGGCCAGGGTGTACCGGGTCACGGGCGTGGCACTCATGCGTTAAACAATAGCACACCGCGCCAGCAATGGCGAGTAGCGTAATCGTGGACTCAGCAGGTCCAGGACGGGTATTTGCCCGTGGTCAGGCAGCGAGCACGCTAACATCCATCAACCCGAACGCGGGGTTGCATGCACTGGTCCGACGGACACGCTGCAATCCCGTTGGCCGTTGGGGTTGGAACCAATTCATGGCGCTGCCACCCACGGTAGCGCGCGGCGCGCAACCCTGGGCTAAGTAATTCCATCCCTTCGGGATTGCCCCCCAGTTGTCGCTGCGGACAGGTCCGCGCTCCGTCCCAAATCGGCGGATTTGCCGCCACCCAAGCCACCCTCACTGAGGGAAGGCAGAAGGTGGAATGATGAGGGGGCTTGGGAACCCGCGATGCTCCGGTTCAGGATACGTCACAGGGTTTGAATGCTGTCTGCTGGTCTGAGGAGGATCTCGTCGTCGGTTATTCTGGTGCTCGCGCAGCCTGCTCTCTGATTAGACCGAAGAACGTGTAAGGATCAACCACCACAACCGGCGCTGTGGGGTGCTTTTCGGCCAGGAACCGCGAGACCTCTGCGTGCCAGGACGGCGACTTGAGGATTGTCCGGGCCCACAGGAAGCACGGCCCATTCGTCGTCGCGGCGGCTTGGTGCGCCATGTAGGCCGCCGTGCGCTCGGCTGAGTCGGGCATGTCCCACTCGCGGATCGTCGGCACTCGGGAGATCACTCGTGGTTTGAGGTCAAAATGGTTTCCGCAGCCGTCCGGGCTGAACTGCCTATAGGCGGCAAACTCAACTGGGGTCGAAGCGCCTGACGCGCCGTCCAGCATGAAACCGGTGATGGTCATGTCCCATTGCCTGAAATACCGGGTGCAATGCTCTGTCCAGATGTCCAGCGCCGGAGGCAGCTTGGAATCGGGGCGGACCGTCAGGGCACGGGGATTCAGGTATCCGGCTCCGGAGTCGCCCGAGATGAAGAAATCGTTCGTGGTGGCGTGGCGGTAGGCGTAGACCAGCGCTTGCGGCACCCGATCGGCGAGGTTCGGGTCGAAAGCCCAGCCCAGCGGGACACGGCCTCGTTGCGGGTCGGAGAAGAAAGCCCCTACCGCCTTGTAGAGCCAGGCGGGAGAATCATAGTCGCCGGCGTAATAGCCGACGTAGAGCCTGGGTGTTACCCCTCCCTCGGGGGTGAGGTAGCCCGCCCGTTGCCATTCTGACCGTGATGGCTTCGGGTTGGG
>DATJVT010000464.1:0-4542 GCA_035501695.1 Terriglobia bacterium
TCGAACTCCAATGCTCCCAAAGGGTATTTTTCCGACGGCCAAATTACGTGGCAGGTGGGAGCCAACGACCAGCTTTTCCATGCCGTGGATTATCGCCCGTTGATCGTGGCCTACCGCAAGGGCTCCCCGGTCCGTCTATCCGACATCGCCGAGGTCCGCGATGGCCCGCAGACCATCATGTCGTCGGGCTATACCAACGGCAAGCCATCCGTGATGCTCGTGATCTTTCGCCAGCCCGGCGCGAACATTATCGACACCGTCGACCGTGTCGAGGCCATGATGCCGCAACTCAAGACCGACATCCCGCCCAGCATCAATACCATGACGGCCATGGACCAGACGTTGACCATCCGTGCCTCCGTGCGGGATGTGGAGCGGACGCTGGTTATCTCGGTCATCCTGGTGATCCTGGTGGTTTTTGTTTTTCTGCGCAGTCCGCGGAGCACCTTTATTCCCAGCATGGCTGTCCCAACGTCCCTGGTTGGCACCTTCGGCATCATGTACTTGCTGGGATACAGCCTGGATAACCTTTCCCTGATGGCCCTGTGCATTTCCACCGGGTTTGTGGTGGATGACGCGATCGTGGTGATTGAGAACATCACGCGCTATTTAGAGAAAGGCATGAAGCCGTTTGCGGCGGCCCTGCGGGGCGCCCAGGAAATTGGCTTCACCGTGCTGACCATGAGCATCTCGCTGGTGGCGGTTTTTATCCCGCTCCTGCTGATGGGCGGGATTGTCGGCCGGTTGTTCCGGGAGTTCGCGGTGACGCTCTCCGTGGCCATTCTGGTCTCCCTGGTGGTTTCGCTCACGGCGACGCCCTCCATGTGCGCGCACATGCTGGCGGCGCATGAGTCCCACGGGCGGTTCTATCGTGCCTCCGAACGTGTTTTCAACTGGATCGTCCTTATTTATGGGAAAACGCTGCGGGTGATCCTTTTTCGCATGTTCTCGCTGCTGAGTGTCTCGAGTTCCACGGTGGCTTCGCTATGGCGGAAGAATGGCGGAAAGGTGGAGGTGGCCCGCATCGCGATGGGGGTTATCCTCATCGTCCTCATGATTCCCTACTTGTTCCTGCATTTGAGCAGCCCCCTTGGCCCATTTGTGTTGCGCCTCAGCATTCTCTTGCTCATTCTCACCGCGGCCTTCGGGCTGGATATTCAGGAAGCCGGGGGCACGGTGAAAGTCGTGCTTTCCTGCGCCTTTGTCACTTTTCTTAGCCTGATTGCGGTTATTGCGTTCAACTTCTACCTGTACATTTACGTGCCCAAGGGATTCTTCCCGCAGCAGGATAATGGGCGCATGATGGGATCGATCATCGCCGATCAGGACACTTCCTACCAGTCGATGGACAGGATTCTTCAGGAGATGATTAACATCATCAAAGATGACCAGGCGGTGCAGGCGGTCAGTGGTTTCTGCGGGGGCGGCGGCCCGGGTGGCGGCGCCATCAATCAGGCGCGGATGTTCATCATGCTCAAACCGCCAGAGAAACGGCATATTACTGCCGACCTGGTGATCGCCCGTTTGCGCCCGAAACTAGCCCGGGTTCCCGGCGCGGCCCTTTACATGCAATCCTCCCAGGACATCCGCGTGGGGGGCCGCTTTGGCGCCGCCCAGTACCAGTTCACGATGCAGGGCGATAGCCTCCGCGACCTGCAACGGTTCGGCCCACGCATGCTGACCGAACTTCGGACCGTTCCCCAGATCGTGGACGTGAATACGGACCAGCAGAATAGTGGGCTGCAAAGCTACGTGCAGGTGGACCGCCCCACGGCGGCCCGCTTCGGCATCTCATCGCAACTGGTGGACAATACTCTCTACGACGCCTTCGGCGAGCGCGAAGTCTCCACCATGTACACCCCGCTCAACCAGTATTACGTCATCATGGTGGTCAGCCGCGCCTTCTGGCAGAACCCCTTGTTCCTGCGCCAGCTTTACGCTTTTGCACCCAACGGTAAGATGGTTCCCCTCAGCGCTTTCTCGCACTTTGAGTCCATTACCGCCCCGCTCGCGGTCAACCACCAGGGACTCTCGCCATCGGTTACGATCTCTTTCAATCTCCAGCCGGGCATAGCCCTGGGAGATGCGGCCAACGCCATTCTGGAAAAAGCGACGCAGATCGGCATGCCCGCCACCATCCACACCGGTTTTTCCGGAACGGCGCAAGCCTATCAGGATTCGCTTTCCAGCGAGCCGTTGCTGATCTTAGCCGCACTGATCTCGGTCTACCTCGTCCTCGGGATTCTCTATGAGAGCTACGTTCATCCTGTGACCATTCTCTCCACCTTGCCATCGGCCGGCGTGGGCGTGCTGCTGGCCCTCTTGCTCACGCGCACAGAACTGACTGTCATCGCCGTCATTGGGATTATCCTCTTGATCGGGCTGGTGAAAAAGAACGCCATCCTCATGGTTGATTTTGCTATCTCTGCTGAGCGCAGCGAGGGCAAGTCTTCGCAGGACTCCATCTATGAAGCTTGCTTGTTGCGTTTCCGCCCCATCATGATGACGACGATGGCGGCCATGCTCGGCGCCGTGCCGCTCGCCATCGGGACCGGCATGGGCTCGGAGTTCCGCCGTCCTCTGGGAATCGCGATCATCGGAGGATTGACAGTCAGTCAGATGCTGACGCTTTACACCACCCCGGTGGTTTACCTGTATTTCGATAAGTTGCAAAATTGGCGGCACCGGGGGAGACAGCGGATGGTGAACGGCAGATAGCGTTGAAAGGAGTAGATTCGGATGGCAACAGGGAAAGCACCTCGGCAAAAGGTGGTGGGCAAAAGAACAAGGGTGATAGCCGTGACCAGCGGGGTTCGGCATTTTGCCTTTGGGGCTTTGCCTTTTGAATTCTCCGGAATTCGAGCATCGCTTCCTGACCGCCCGCTCCCTGCCGCCCGCCTTGCCCTGCTTGCCGCCTTCTGCTTACTGGGGCCCGCCTGCATGGTAGGGCCGAACTACAAACGCCCGCCCGCCCCGGCGCCGCCCGCATATAAGGAGCTTCCGCCAGCGAACTCTCCCCAGGCTTCGGAGTGGGCACCCGCGCAGCCCAGCGACGCCCTGGCGCGGGGCAAATGGTGGGAAATCTACAACGACCAGGAACTCAATGCCCTGGAAGAACAGGTGAGCATCTCCAACCAGAACCTGAAGGTGGCGGAGGCGCAATATCAGGAGGCTAAGCTTAATGTTCGGATTGCGCGGTCCTACTTGTACCCCACCATTACCGCTTCTCCTGCCATCGTGAATTCGCGGTCGGCATTTAGCAACTCCGGCAACGCGAACTTTGTCCCCGCTTCGCAAACCTCGTATACTCTACCCTTAAGTGTGTCCTACGAGGCCGACCTTTGGGGAAGCATCCGCCGGACTTTTCAGGCGATCGCGGAGGCTGCCCAGATCAGTGACGCCCAATTGGAAAACGCGCGCCTGCTCTACCAGGCGGAACTGGCCCAAGACTACTTTGATTTGCGGGGCACGGACGGCGAGAAGGAACTCCTTCAAGCCACCGTCCAATCCTACCAGGACTACCTCAAGCTCACGCAGGAAAGGTTTCAGAGTGGCGTAGCGTCGGGCTCGGACGTTGCCCAGGCCCAGACCCAGTTGAACACCGCACGGGCACAATTAATCGATTACGACGTCGCGCGCGCCCAATTTGAGCACGCCATCGCGGTCCTGACCGGCAAAGCCCCGGCGGAGCTTTCGGTTTCGTCCCGCCCCATACACATCACCCCGCCGCCCCTCCCTGTGGGGCTTCCTTCTACGTTGTTGGAACGCCGCCCCGACATCGCCGCAGCGGAACGTCAGATGGCCGCCGCGAATGAGCAAATCGGAATTGCCAAGGCGGCTTATTACCCCACCATTTCCTTCAGCGCTTCGGGCGGCCTGGAGAGCGTGGCATTCTTGAAGTGGATTGGATGGCCATCGCGATTCTGGTCCATTGGCGCCCAGGCGTCGGAGACCGTTTTCGACGCCGGCCGCCGCCGGGCCACGGTAAACCAGGACGTGGCTGCCTATGATGCAACGGTGGCAAATTATCGCCAGACGGTGCTCACGGCTTTTCAGCAGGTGGAGGACAACCTGGCAGCTCTGCGCGTCCTTGAGGATGAAGCCCAGGCCGAAGATGATGCCGTCCAGGCGGCACAGAACGCGCTCGATATCTCAACCTACCAGTACAAGGCCGGAACCGTTAACTACCTCGCTGTGATCACCGAGCAGGCCATCCTTCTGCAAGACCAAGTTCAAGCCCTCAATATTCTCACTCGCCGCATGAGCGCCAGCGTCCTGTTGGTTGAAGCCCTGGGCGGGGGATGGGACTACTCCAAACTTCCCACGGCGAGCGCCCTGAAGAGCGGCAAGTAAAACAGCATTCATCAGAGGTTCATCAGAAGAATCGCGCACGGGGCGGCCAGAGGAGAATGCTGTTGTCTCCGGCCTGGAAATGGCTCATGCTGGTGGCCATGGAATCATCCGATAACACCAGGCTTCATATTCCGTTGATTGCCGCCCTCCTGACATTCGGAATACACTTGGTCGGCAACCCGCATTATG
>DATJVT010000465.1:0-5457 GCA_035501695.1 Terriglobia bacterium
GACCTGATGAGGTTCGAGCCCCAGGTAATAGATCTCTCTTTGCACGTAGTCATGGAGGTCGCAGTCAAACCGGCAGCCATCTACTTTGCCCATGCGGCGCGAGTTCCAACTCGGCTGGGCCAGAGGGTACAGCCTCTCAAAGAGGCGCCACTTTCCCGGGTGGTAACCGGTATAGTGGCCATAAGCCCTCAAGAACAGGTCTGTAACCGTGGCGATGACTATCCCCACTTCGTAACTATCCTCCGCGGTGCTTTCCACCTATGAAAAGTCGAGGTACCTTTCGTATGCAAGGTAGAGGCGCTTCTGCTCTCGTAAAGCCGGACTCCAAATCGTCCGGAGTTTCCGACGGCCGGCGAGCGCTGACGCGATGAGCCTTCCAAAAGGGCTGAACCGGCGCTGGATCCGGACCAGCCAACGGAGGGTGCGGGCCTTTCGCGGTTCCTGAAGCTCCTGTAAGAGGATTTCCGCCGACTTTTGGGCCTGCGCACACTTCCCGTTCATGATGGATAGCCAACCGCAATTGACATAGAGGATATCCTGAAGTCTCCTGGTAAGGACGCGTTCGGCGAGCTCGCTGATATCGGGTGGTATCCGCGGATTTTCGCGAAATTTCCGGACGAGGTTCAACCAACAAGGCCAGATCCCATCCAATACGCCTGCCACAGTCGCTGACCCGGGATGTGCGACCAGCAGGGCGCCGGGATGAAGGGAGATGGCGATGGGGGATTGGGATGCGATCCGGTACTCATAGTCGATATCCATCGCTTGTCCCACCTCGGGATCCAGTGTCCCGATTGGCTCGCCAACATCCCTGCGGAATAGAACCCCCGTCCATACGGGTGGCCAATTCTCCAACATCTTCTTCAGACCTAGCGGTGGCGGGTACAGACCTGGTTGCCAGCCTTGACATCCCAATACCCCGACCTTGTCGCGAGTGTAAACTATAATAGTGGCCAACGAGGAGAAACCCGCTTGCGGGTATTTCTGAAATCCTTCCATGGCCTTCTCATAGAAGTGCGGGAGCAGGACGTCGTCGTCAGCCAAAAATGAAAAATACGGCGTTTCGACTCGTTGCCATCCATAGAAGTGATTTCTTGTCGGTCCAATGTTCTCGGAGTGGCGGTGGTAAACAATACGAGAATCGCCCTTGGCCATCTCCGCCACGACTGCCGCCGTTTCATCGGTGGAAGCATTGTCGTAGATGCACACGCGCAGATGAGGGTATGTCTGGTTAAGTACACTTCTCACCGCGCGCCGGAGCTCCCGCGCCCGGTTGTAGGTAGGAATTATCGTAGTGATCAGAGCCATGTTTCGTTCGTCGTGCAGCGGCAGCCGGGTTCGAGCATACAACAAGATCCGCAGCTCAGCTTTGAGCGTTCAGCGTTGTTCCAAACTCCTTGCAGAGATTCTGTTCAACACGCTCCGAATAGTGCGTCGCAAAGACCCGGGCAGGTGTGAGTAAAACCCGATCGACATGGTGGCCATGACGCACCCCATCAGCCCAATCCGCAGCGGCCAAGGCAGGGGAGAGCGTCTTACCGCGTTCAGCCCATCGACTGGGAATAGCGAACGCAACAATCCGACCTTAGGGGCGTTCGGCCCGGGAAACAAGCGTTGGCGGAATGCGGCATTTGATCGCGCGCGTTGGGCGCGGTCCTTGGGTGTTGCATGCTCCCCCCGGTTATCGCGCATAAAGAAAAGAGTCTCAGGGACTAATGCAAACCCACCGAGAAGCGAAAGTTCAAACCCGAGAATAAGGTCGGTGGCACAGGAATCGGGCAGCATCAGACGTGTTTGGCGCAGTGCGCTCGACCGCATGACGCAATAGCAGAGAAAGGTCGAGGCCTGCCACAGAACCAAATTGGCGCCCACGAACCTTCCGTATCGGCGCGTGTCGATCTGACGGATGACACCCGGGAACTCCTTTCCGTCCTGGCTCATGTAAAGGGCCCCGGAATTGCAAAGTACAATACTCCTGTCGCCATCAAGCAGACTAACACACCGGGAAAGATAAGTGGGGGCCCAGAGATCGTGCCCTCCTGCCCACATGAAGTATTCCCCGCCGGAGGAAAGCCTGAAAACCTGGTTGAAATTCGCGGAAGCGCCGACATTGGTGGGGTTGCGATGATAGCGAATGCGCGGGTCGCGCCCGGCATATTCCTGGCAGATGTCTTCGGTCCCATCGGTGGATGCGTTGTCAGAAATGATCAGCTCGAAATCGCGAAAATCCTGGGCGAGGAGGGAATTCAGTGCATGCCGCAGGAACTTTTCGTCGTTGTAGACAGGCATGCCTATACTAACCCTGGGTAACTCGGCCTTCATCGATGTATTTGTTCCTTCGAGCACATTAGTTTGGTTCCGTGAGTGGCATTGTGGCGGGGCAATATACCCAGTTCCTTTCACTCTGGGACCGTGACTGCTCGGCCTTTTAGCCGTAACGGGCTTAGGAAAGCTTTGATTCTGTCGCGTAGTTCTTTCCCCATCATCTCCAGCGCCACCGTACAATAGAGCACCGTCGCCAATAGATAAGCCACAGAGAAGTACGGAATGGAAGGCCTGCCCAGCGTGCCCACTATGACCCAGGCACTGCCATAAATCAGCAGGGCAAAGGCCAAAATCCGCAAAACATGCCAGTACCAAACTCGGGCCGTCATTCCGAGGCACTCCCGGCAGATTTGTGGAAGTCCATAGCAATAAGCGTAGATGTGATAAAAGACCCAAGAAAAGCCGGCGCCATTCAACCCGAAAAAGTAAATGGCGAAGGCACTGGCGGGTACCACAACAAATAGAGCTATCACATTCTGTCGCGCCGTGATGTCGGGCCGGCCCACCGCCAGCGAGACAACAAAGGGTGCCGTCAGCGTTCCATTCATGTAAGTGCCAAGACAAAGAAATGTCGTCGGCAGGAGCAGGAGGTGGGCGGAATGGAGGTCAAACACACGGGAAAAAACCGGGATCGCCGCAAAGGGCACGGCAGCGAACACCGGAATGGTGGCGAAGCAGATGAGGTCTTGGACCTTAATGTATGCGCTCTTCAACTCGTCGGTTTTCCCCGCTCCATGCAGGGCAGAGAAGTACGGAAAGATGGCGCCGTTAATCGCGGTGGTCAATAAGGCGCCTTGGCTGGCAGCCCCGCGGGCAAAACTGTAGATGCCCAACAGAGTCAACGGCAATAGTCGACTGATGACGACCCGGTCCACCTGCCCCAGCACCCAGGTGGCGAGCGTGATGGTCATGAGGCCGGAGGCGTACCCGATGTTCTCCTTTACTACTTCCCGAGAAAAGCCCGGCACCAGCATCGCATCCACCGAGAAGTAACGCGTACAGATTATCCAATACGCGACGGCCTGAAACGCCGCGGAACCGGCAATCCAGTATGCTACCTGGAACAGGCTGCCGTGCATCAGCAAGATCAAAAAAACCCCGCCTTGCTGAAGGGCCTTGCCGCTGACTTCGAGCACGTTGATGATCCCCATATGTTGGAGGCCCAGTAACAGCGATCGGTAAAGACCCGTGGGCAATGCCACTAGGGCTCCCAGGGTGAGGATGCGCATGATGGCAGTGGCTGTCGGCACCTCCAGCGTGCCGAGTTTCACCCAATGACGGATGAAATAGGGGGATGCGGCATATGCAATGAGAGAGAGAAACAGAAAGGCGGTCCAGTAGAGCAGGGAACTTGTACGAATGAGGTTCTTGATGTATTCCGGGCGGTTGGCATGATGAGAGGCCACTTCGCGCACGGCACTCTCGCAGACTCCCAACTGGACGGCCACGGTCAAGGCGGCGCAGAAAGTAAGGGAAAAGTAGATCAATCCAAGGGCATCGCCACCAAGGCGGCGGAAAACCAGGCGCACGGCTACGAAGCTCAGGAGTAAGCTGAGCCCTTGGCCAATGCCGTTGTAAACAATGTTCCTTGACAACTTCGACATGGTTTGCGATATGGTTGCGCCTTAATGACGTGGCGGCGTTGTAATTTCCCCCAACCTCCCTGTTTGTCACCCCAGTGGCCGGCAGAATGATACCTCCCAGGATCATTATGGTGTTGGCGAGTGATCCGACTCAGTCTTTCTGCTCTGAGCCGGGAGACGGGGGCAAGACCTCGGCGACGGGTCTGCCAAAACGGGTAATTCGCAACGACGTTCTGGTCACGCGGACCTGCTTGAGACGGGCCAAATGACTCGCCTTAAACTCTGAGCTGGCCATCTCTTGCAGGAAGCCTCCTATCCGATCAACCCTCCAAATATACGGAAAAATGGCCAGCCTATGCTCGCACCCTTCTTAAGTACGCTTCGGGCCAGTAAGTGACGCGACTACTCAGCATTGATTCATTGAACAGCAAAGGAGGCTCTTCTATGATGAACTCTGGGTGGCCGGCGGCGTACTCCACGGCTGCTTGGCGTGGGTTGTTCCATGCCCAATCAGGGTGGGAGCGGGGCGCACCTACCAGTTGCTCCATGATACCGTCAGTTGCGACCACGTATGACCCCGGCGTCACCATCGGTGCGTAGGCATTGAGCTCTGCCAAGACATGTTCTTTTGTGTGGCTGGAATCGAGGGCGACCAGCACCTTTTCATTTGGGTTTACGAGAGCTTTGACCCGGGATACAACACCCGCGTCCACAGAGCTGCCTTCAATCAAGGTGATATAAGACGCAAGGAAGTGGGACTCGATTGCCGTTCGATTGTGCGGCCGGATTTCAATGTCGACTCCAATGACTCGTCCTTTGCCAAGCGTCTTGCAAAGGCTTGAATAAAAGATCAGAGACCCGCCATGGGCGACTCCGGTTTCAATAATCACATCTGGTTGAACGCGGTATACAACCTCTTGAATACGCAGAACATCCTCGGGCAGTTGCAATATAGGACGGCCCAACCAGGTGAAATTGTACGAGTACTTTAGTCCCCACCCGATTTTTACCCAGAGCTTGGAAATCTCCCGAAAGGTATCCTCACTATAGAACGGATGCACGTGTGACGCGCCGCTTTCGTCTGTGAACTCCACTCTTTCACCTTGATAGTCCAGTTTGATTCCCACGATTTTGGTCATACCCTACCTCAGAGCTTCAACAGTGATGGGTAGCGCTAATGCGGAGAGCATAGCGCGCTGCTCCTGAAGATAGTTTGGGTTCATGCTTAACAAACCAGCAACGGAGTAATGTCTTCCCAATGCCTCGAGACTCACGATTGGATGGCCGGTTCCGGGCACAAATCTACCGGCTTTTGCGGGACTGACATCCACAACGCACTTGATTTCGGCCACGTCAGGATCAATTACGTTCGCAAAGGTCACCCCTTTCGCCGCGGCCCCCCACAGGGCACACCCACCGTTGTGGGCCATATCTCGAACTTGGTTTCGGCACTCATCAATCTTTCTTAGGGTGTTGTGACGAAATGAAGCCACACCTTTCCGAAGTCCGCGCACATCGCTTGTTGAGGGTAATGGGAGGAACTCCCTGG
>DATJVT010000466.1:0-6109 GCA_035501695.1 Terriglobia bacterium
GCAGCACCCCATTGACCACGGAAAAGATCGCCGTGTTGGCCCCGATGCCCAGTGCCAGGGTCAGCACGGCGACGGCGGTAAAGCCCGGGTTCTTGGCCAGCATGCGGAGGCCGTAACGCAGGTCTTGGAACAACACATTCATTCGAATCCTCTCAAGCGGTCAGCTATCAGCTTTCAGCTATCAGCCGAACATCTACGCATTCGGGATCCCCACGGGAGCACTCACCAGTGTGCCTTTGCCACTAACCACTCGCCGCTGTTCTCAGTTCACTTTTCACTGTCCATTGTCCACTGTTCACTGACCACCGCCTTACTCATACCTCAGTGCCACCATGGGATCCAGCCGGGTCGCCCGCCAGGGCTGAAAGTCTTCCGCCCCTTTCCATGGGTGGTGTATACTGTACACCATGCGACGTACTCAACTTTATCTTGACGATGAGCTTTGGGGGACCCTCCGCATCCACTCGGAACAGGCGGGAACGTCCGTCTCCGATCTGGTCCGGCAAGCGGTGCGGGAGAAATACCTTTCGGGGCCCGCTTGCCGCCAGGAAGCCATGCGTGCCTTCGCCGGACTATGGAAAGACCGGTCCGGCCTTCCTGATTCCCAGGCCTACGTGCGCGCCCTGCGGAAGGGATCGCGATTGAAGAGGGTGCGGTGAAAGCCATCCTCATTGATTCCGACATCCTCATCGACGTAGCGCGGGCCCGTGACCCCCGACTGCTGGCGCAATGGACCGAATTGAGCGGAAGTGATGCGGTCATGGCCTGTTCACCGGTAACCCTGGCGGAGATGTGGCATGGCGCGCGGCCGCACGAATACAAGATCCTGGCAGCCTTGTTCCAGGCCATGACGTGTATTCCCATCGGCCCGGAAATCGGCCGCCGCGCCGGCGATTACCTGCGGCAGTTCGCCAAGAGCCACCATGTGGAACTCGGCGATGCCTTGATTGCCGCTACCGCCACGATTCACAATCTCACGCTTTGGACGCATAACCGTAAGCATTACCCCATGAAAGATTTTCAATTCTTTTGAAAGCCACGGCG
The DNA here is from genome assembly GCA_035501695.1 of Terriglobia bacterium. Lineage (GTDB taxonomy): Bacteria > Acidobacteriota > Terriglobia > UBA7540 > UBA7540 > Bog-366. The sequence continues at coordinate 1,045 of DATJVT010000466.1, forward strand.
CCATAGCACCGGTAAGAGCGCCTGTGCCACTGACCACTGTTCGCTGTCCACTGCCTTACTCATACCTCAGCGCCACCATAGGATCGACCTTGGTTGCCCGCCGCGCCGGAAAGTACGATGCCAGCAGAGCCAGAGCGATGGCGGCGAGGGTGCTGGCCAAGTAGCTCCACGGATCGGTGGGGGCGATGCCGTAGATGAACCGCCCCAGGACCCGGGATGCCGCCAGGGCCGCGGCCAGGCCGGCGAACGCGCCCACCGTGCTTAAACGCAAGCCCTGCGCCAGCACCAGCCTCAGCACGTCGAACCGGCGCGCTCCCAACGCCATGCGCAGGCCAATCTCGTGGGTACGGCGATGGGCCTGGTACGCCACCGCCGCGTAGAGCCCCACGGCCGCCAGGAACATCCCCAGGATGCTCAGGCTGGAGAGCAGCGCGGCCATGGACCGCTCTTCCGAAAGGAGATTTCGCATGTATTCCCGAAAGGAGATGGCGCTCACCACCGGGAGGTGTCCATCAACTGCGGCAGCCGCCTTTAGAATGGTTGGAACCAGCGTCTCCGGCTCGCCGGCCGTTTCCACAAACAGCATGCACTCAAACGAGAACTCCTGCGTGAAGGGCAGGAACAGGTAGGGCTGCTCTTCCTCGTGAAGCCGGACGTACTTTCCCGTCTCCACTACGCCGACAATCTGACGATGCTTGTTTTCTACCTGGACCGACTTCCCGACGGGGTCCAGCCCCGGCCAGAATCTTTGCGCCATCGCCGCATTGATGATCACCACGGGGGGACTCGACGGCGTGTCGAATTGATTGAAATCCCGCCCCCTCAAGAGCCCCCCACCGATGGTGGCGAAGAACTTGGGTGAGACCGTGTTGTAACGAATGGTGAAATGATCGCTACCCGGCGGCGGTTCCACGCCGGGAATGGCGACGGCCTGAGTTTCTCCGCCTTCTTCGTCCGTCAAAGGAGGGCGCCGCGCGTAGCCCGTCCGGACGACTCCCGGCACGGACTCAAGGTGTGCCGCCAACGTGGGATAAAGAGCTGCCGCCTGCGCCTCGCTATAACCGTAGAGCGGGGGTGGCGCTACTGAAAGCATCACGACGTTCTTCCGGGTATCAAATCCCGGGTTGATCCGCTGGCTGTACAGCAGGCTTCGAAGCAAAAGAGTGGAGCCCACCAGGAGAAGGACGGAGACCGCGATCTCCCCCCCGACGAGCAGGCTGCGTAAGGGCAGCCGCCTCCCAGACGGTCCGAAATGAGGGTCTTCGCCTTTAAGCACCGGAAGCAGGTCGGTCTTCCCGGCATGAAATCCCGGCGCAAAGCCAAAGACCACCGCCGTCAAGAGTGAGATAGCCGCCGTGAACAGAAAGACCCGGCGATCGAGCATGAGGTTGAGCGCGGAGGGAACCGGTACCAGGACGGGCAGAATCTTCAACAGCCAGGTGGCCAGGATGATCCCTAGAATACCCCCCGCCACGGACAGGAGAAAGCCTTCGCTGAGAAGCTGGCTGACCAGCCGGCCCCGTCCGGCCCCCAGAGCCCGGCGCATGGCGATTTCGCGCCGCCGCCCCTCCGTCTGCACCAGCATCAGAACCGCTACGTTGGCGCAGGAGATCAGCAGGACTAATCCGACCATGGCCATCAAGTAGACGCCGGCTGCCATCCCTTCGCGCGCCACCTTGGAAGCGGGTTCCGCCAGAAACCGCACACCCTCGTTGGTGGCCGGATAAGCCATGGCCAAGCGCTTCCCGATGCCATCCAGTTGGGCGCTCGCTTCGCTGAGCTGTGCGCCGGGTTGGAGGCGGCCGGCCAAATCAAACCATCGGTCGCCCCGGTCGGCATCGTATTGCCGATCCATGGGAACCATCGTTTCCCAGCCCGCAAGGGTCACCCAGACGTCCGGCGACCAACCGGAGCGTAGCCCCCCGAATCCCTGGGGCGTGATTCCCACAACCGTGAACTCTTTGCCGTCAAGGAGAGTGGTTTTGCCGGGAAGAGAGGGGTCGCCGCCGAAATACTTCTGCCAGAAGGCGTAACTCACAACGACGGAATGGTCTTCCGCCAGCCCCAGCTCAGATTGAGGCATGAACACGCGGCCCCGCAGGGCCGTCACCCCCAGGACCGGGAAAAAGTCCGGCGAGACGACCTCAACCGAAACTTCCGAACCCTTGCCCGTGCCGCTGATGAAGCCTCCCCGGTCGCCAAACGCTACCACGCCGGAAAAAGCGGTCGCTTGGCGGCGAATGTCGAGATATTCGGCAGGGGAAGAAGAGTAGTAACCCGGCGACTTGGGGTAGTCAGCCCTGATCATCACCAGGCGGGAGGGATCCTGCACCGGCCACGGCCGCCAATACATGCTGTCCACAATGCTGAAAATAGTGGAGTTAGCTCCTATTCCCAGGGCCAGGCTGAGCACCGCAACCGCGGAGACAGCGGGATTCTTCGCCAGCATCCGCAGGCCGAAACGAAGGTCTTGAAGCAAAGTGGACATGGGTCAGATTTCCCCTTGTCAAATAGCAGACAAAGAACTCACGGCTGCGCAAATCATGCTGTTAGCCTCTGGCTTTACAGACTCATTACGCAGATTTCGAAGGGACCAGCCCTGCGTCGCCCGAGAAGGGTTCCGACTGACAAGAAGTCCATGCGGCGATACCAGGAGGCGTTCAACCGGCCCCACGAGCGCCTTCGGGCACCTATGGTCACTTAGAACCATCGATCCCCACCCCCCAAAATTATTCCAGCCGAATTCGATTGAAGGCATCCCACTGCGACATGTCGGAGAGGATGACCTTGTCGCCGGGAAGCAATCCGCTCAGGATTTCAACGGAGTTCACCGATGCGCGACCCAGCTTCACTTGGACGCGACTGCCCGTGCCGCTGCCCTCGTCGAGCCGGAAGATGCCCACAGTGCTGTTGGGTTGGCCGAACGCAGGACGGCCCACGTAAATGACGTCAGCGAGGTTCTCAATCTCGATGGTGCCTTCGACGCTCAGGTCAGGCCGCGCGCCTTTGGGAAGTGCGGCATCCAGTTTCACGTCCACCGTCACGCTGCCTTCCACAACGGAGGGATCCACCCGCACCACGTGGCCCGCGACAACGCCATTGCGTGTGTCGATGGAGGCACTCTGGCCCGGCATCACGTCTTTGGCCTGCGTTTCGGGGATCTTCAACTGCGCTTTCAAGCGGGTGGGTTGGACGACTTTAGCAAGCGGTGTTCCTGCCACAATCCGCTGCCCGACTTCCACGGATAATTCCTGGAGGACCCCTTCGGCCCCCGCCCGCACATGCAGAGAGTCAAGCTGGGACTTCTTAAGTTCATAAAGGGCGCGCAACTGCTCCACTTTCGCCTGCTGCTCATCCAGTTGGGCCTTGGCCGAAGCGGCACTCACCGCCACCCGCTGCTTTTCGATCTCATTGCTGGTGCCCAGCGCTTCGGCTTCGGCTTTGCTCACTCGGGCGTTCAGTTCGGAACCCAAGCCCTGCTTGGCCAACTCCGAATCCTTATCCGCCGTAAGCTGGGCTTTGATATAGTCGGATTGCACCTGCGCCGCCTTAGCCTTCTGGTCGAGAAGGGTGCTGTCAAGCTGCGCCTTGGTACTCTTGAATTGCGCCTCGGCGGCCTTCAGTTGCCACTCGGCGTCGAGTGTGGCCTGTTCCTGCTCGGGGTTCGTCAATTCCATCAGGACGGTGTCGGCATTCACTTGGGAGCCGGGGAGAAGGAAGCGCCGCGCCACGCGCCCATCGGTGGGGGCGGGAACTACCAGAATCTCTTCCGGGACCAGCGTCCCCAACCCGCGGACCTCCAGAAGCATGGGGCCGCGCTTCACCGTGTCCACCCAAACGGTGGCCTTGTCCACGCTCGGGGGCGCGGGCTTAAGCCGGGAAACGCCCAGCGTCACGGACGCGATGGCAACCAAGCCCACGACAATGTAAATGATCCGCTTAATGCGCCGCTTACGAGATAAGTCCTCACGTCGTATATCCATTTGGGTTCTCCGGCTATTGGAAAGCAAAAGACCTACCAATTACGGACTGCGGTTAGCTTCATGGTGGTGAAGCAGTTGCGCGGCGAGATTGGTTCTCTTTCAGGGGGAAAGTGTTCGATATTGGGATTGGCCTTGTCGTAATCGGACAGGGTTGGCTACGAGTCAGAACCCGGGTAAAACCTCGGACGCTATCCTCAATCTCCACGACCGGTGGAGGCGGTTCTGCGAAGGGCTGGTGGACAAGGCTTTTCGCATTGAATGCCCACCGAGGATTACAGCGGTGCTGTTAAAATCAAGGCGGACAAGCGAGGACTCTCTTGAATCGCATACGATCGCATGTACTCGTGCTGGTGCTATTCGCGGCGGTGGCGGCAGGAATCTTATCCGGCGAAACCCAACCCAAGGGGTTTCCCCCCGCAGGGACCTCCAATCCCCCCATAGACGGCGAGCTCGCCGTTTCCAGCAACCCGCACTATTTTCAGGACGCACATGGCGTCCCCTTGATTCTGAATGGGTCTCAGACCTGGAACACCTTTCAGGATTGGGGCTCAGGGGGAATAGTCGAGCCCCTCGATTTCGACGCCTTCGTGCGGTTCCTCCTCGCCCATGGGCATAACTTCACATTGCTGTGGACGGTGGAGATGCCCAAGTTCTGCGGCTTGCCGGTTACTCCGGAAGCGCCGCCGGACTTCACCGTCAGCCCGCTTCCCTGGCGGCGAACCGGCCCGGGGAGCGCCACCGATGGCGGATTGAAATTCGATCTCACCCAGTTCGACCCGGCGTTTTTTGATCGCCTGCGGGCGCGCGTCGAGGCTCTCAACAAAGCTGGCATCTATACCGGCGTGTATTTGTTCACAGGGGAATTTCTCAATATCTACCGATGCCCAAGCGACGGCTTCCCGCTTACGGGAGCGAACAACATCAATCACGTGGACGACGGATATGTGGCGGGGAAACGTGGCACTTCGGCCGTCACCATGACCGCGCCCAACGCCCTGACGCGCGTCCAGGATGCCTATGTTGAAAAGGTGATCGATACGCTGAACGGTCTCCCGAACGTGCTCTGGATCATATCCGAGGAG
>DATJVT010000467.1:0-10813 GCA_035501695.1 Terriglobia bacterium
TGAATTGGCCGTTTTGGGCGAGCGTCGTTGCATCAGCGGTGGTCGTCGCCATCTACATTTACCTCGGCGGCCTCACCTCTTCGATTTACAACGAGGTCCTGCAATTCTTTCTCATTGTTTTCGGATTCCTGCCTCTGGCCATTCTGGGCTTGAAAGCCGTGGGAGGATTTGCGGGACTCAAGGCCAGCCTTCCCAATCCCGGCTATGCGCATACCTGGGCGAACATCTGGCACGCGGCTGACAATCCCATGGGCGTCAACTGGGTCGCTACGATCTTTGGCCTGGGTTTTGTCCTCTCCTTCGGTTATTGGTGCACAGACTTTCTGGTGGTGCAGCGTGGCTTGGCCGCCAAGGACATGGCCTCCGCACAACGCACGCCTTTGATTGCCGCCGTCCCCAAGATGTTTTTCCCGCTGATGGTCATCCTGCCGGGCTTGGTGGCCATCGCTTATTCACCCGTCCGAAACCTCTTGTGGGATCCGGCCAAGAGTGCCTACAACTACAATCAAGCGTTGCCGACGATGTTGGGCAGCCTCTATCCTTCCGGCCTTTTGGGTCTGGGGCTGACGGCGCTCATGGCCAGCTTTATGTCCGGAATGGCCGGCAACGTTACCGCTTTTAATACGGTGTGGACCTTTGATATCTACCAGACTCATATCAACCCCGGTAAGGAAGACCACCACTATCTGGCCATGGGACGCGTGGCCACGATATTTGCGGTGGTCGTGGGCATTGGGACCGCTTTCATTGTTCTGTACTTCAACAACCTGATGGATTATCTCCAGCTCCTCTTCGCGTTTTTCAATGCGCCGCTCTTCGGTACGTTTCTGCTGGGAATGTTCTGGAAACGCACCAGCGCCCATTCGGGGTTCTGGGGATTGCTGTGCGGGATTTTGGCCGCCGCCGCGCACTACACGCTTTATCACTTCCACTACATCCACTATCCCAGTGACATGGCCGCAAACTTTTACCAGGCCATCTGGGCTTTTGCGGTCTGCTTCTCGGTTACGGTGGTGGTGACCTTCTTTACGGAGCCGCGCAAGGAGGAGGAACTGGTGGGTCTGGTTTATTCCCTGACTCCCAAGCCCAAGACTTCGCACCTTCCCTGGTATGAGCGGCCGTCAGTTTGGGCGATAGGAATTCTGGCGCTCTGCGCGGTTTTAAACATCATCTTCTGGTAGGGGCGAGCGTCGCCACCGGCCGAACGCTGTTCGGCCCTACGAACGAAATTATTGTTTGGCAGGTGACTATGGGACTGGACATTCGCTGGCCGATTGGAATCATCTTCACGATTTACGGCGCCGTCCTGCTGGGCTACGGAGCGGTCGCCGATGCGGCCATCTTCCAGGAGAAATCCCTGGGGGTGAACATCGATGTGTGGTGGGGATTGGCCATGCTGGTCTTTGGCCTCTTCATGGGAGCGTTGGCCTTCCGGGCCTCGCGGCGTAGTGAATCATGACAGAGTTACGCTGGAATCCCACCCTGAGCGAATGGGTTTCAACCGCCTCGCATCGCCAGGGGCGCCCCCAGATGCCCGAGGACTGGTGCCCGTTCTGCCCGGGCTCGGGGCGGGTGCCCGACCGCTACGACGTCCTCATTTATCCGAACGACTTCGCCGCCTTCACCATTCCTCCCGCGCCTCCCGCCATCCAGGGCGATGACTTTTACAAGGTCCGGCCTTCCCACGGCAAGTGCGACGTGGTGCTCTATTCGCCGGATCACCGGGCCTCATTGCCCCAACTCCCAGTTGATCACATCGTTAAACTCGTGCGCCTGTGGCGGAGCCGCTTCCTGGAACTCAAGGCCACGCCGGGAATACGCTACGTCCTGATCTTTGAGAACAAAGGCGCGGTGATCGGCGTCACCATGCCGCATCCCCACGGCCAGATTTATTCGTTCCCCTTCATCCCGCCGCGCCTCGAAAAGGAGTTGTCCGCCGCCCGTGCTCACCATCGCCGGCACGGTCGCTGCCTGTACTGTGACATCCTGAAGAAGGAGCGCCGCGATGGCCGGCGCATCGTCGCGGAGAATGAAGGCTTTACCGCGTTCATTCCCTTTTATGCGCGCTGGCCCTACGAGGTGCATATCTTCTCGCGCCGCCATTTAGGAACGCTGGAGGCTTTCCGCCCCTCGGAAGAACGCGCGCTGGCCGAAATCCTGAAGTGGGTCACCCTGAAGTACGACAATCTCTATAGCATGTCTTTTCCGTACATGATGATCCTGCACCAGGCGCCCACGCGCGGGCAGTATCCCTATTATCACTTTCACATTGAGTTCTATCCGCCCCATCGCAGCAAGGAGAAGCTCAAATACATCGCCGGGGTAGAGTCCGGCGCGGGAACCTTCCTGAACGACTCGCTGGCGGAGGAGAAAGCCGCGGAGTTACGCGCCGTTCCGCCGGTGGAGTGGAGTGAGGTTGCGGAACGCGGCGGGAAGTGGGGAGTGAGGTTTCAGCAATGATCGAACAGAAATTCCAGCGAGTCTTCGGTTCAACCCCCGAAGTAGTCGTCTGTGCGCCGGGGCGTGTAAATCTGATTGGCGAGCACACCGATTACAACGATGGGTTCGTCCTTCCCGCGGCCATTGACCGGGCGATCACGTATGCCGGGCGCCGCCGCGCGGACCGCCTCGTGCGCCTCCATTCGGAAGATTTCAATGCCTCCGTCGAATTCAGCCTAGACGACATTGCGAAAGATCCTGAGAACACCTGGAGCAACTTCCTTCGCGGCGTGTCGAAGTTTCTGGAAGCCGATGGCCATCGTTTGGCGGGCGCCGACATTGCCTTCGGTGGCAACGTCCCGCTGGCGGCGGGTTTAAGCTCCTCCGCGGCGGTGGAGGTCGGCGCGACGGCCTTCTGGAATAAGCTCCTGGGGTTGGGGCTTGATCCCGTCTACGCGGTCAAGCTCGCGCGGCGCGCGGAAAACGAGTTTGTCGGCGTTCCCTGCGGGATTATGGATCAGTTCATCTCGGCGCTGGGACGCCGTGACCACGCGCTTTTTCTCGATTGCCGCGACCTTTCTTACCGCCATGTGCCCTTGCGTGACGATGTGAAGATTGTGGTCTGCTACTCGGGCGTGAAGCGCGCCCTGGCGCAATCCGAGTACGAAGTCCGGCTGAAGCAGTGCCGTGAGGCGGTGGGGAAAATCTCCGCCCTGGTTGGCCGTCAGATTAATTCCCTTCGCGACGTGAGTCCGCTTGACATCCAGGCCGCGAGGGGCAAGATGGATAACCTGCTCTGGCGCCGCGCCCACCATGTGGTATCGGAAAATGAACGTACGCTCGAGGCGGTCAAGGTTCTTCAGGAGGGAAACCTGGAGCGCTTCGGCGAATTGATGAACCAATCCCACGAAAGCCTGCGCGAGGATTATGAAGTGAGCTCGAAGGAATTGGACACACTCGTAGGGTTGGCGCGCCGCCAATCCGGTGTTCTGGGCGCGCGGATGACGGGGGCAGGCTTCGGTGGCTGCACCGTTAACCTGGTGCATGCCGAGGCTGCGGAAGCTTTTGCGATAGCCGTGGGCGAGGGTTACGAAAACGCGCTGGGCCTCAAGGGCGAGATATATGTCTGCCGGGCGTCCGACGGCGCGCTGGTCTCGGCCTGAAGACGCCACGCGCCTGCCCCGAGTCGACCGTTCTGTCTTTCCCTAATTAGCCGGAAATCCCCCTTCCACGAGCGAAGAGAAGTAATCCTGCCTTTTGAGGCGTCCACGCTCTTGTGTTCCCTGGGCGCGGGAGCCGGCCCGTGGGCGGGAGGCGGGTTTTGTATCAGATAGAAAACCACACTCACCAGGAAAAAGACCAGCAAGGCGAAGAGCAGGAACCGAGTGACCGGTCCCACCTCGGCTTCCACGAACGGCACGGGTGATTCGAGCTTCCTTCGGCGGGCCAGATACCAGGGGAAGATCACCACGGGGAGCACCATCGAGCCCACCGCCCATCGCAGCGGGCGGGGGACGCGGTGGCGGAGTGCATCCAGAAATACCCAGACACCCGCCAGGGTCTGCACCCCTCCCATGGCCAACTGCGCCTTTTGCTCCCCTAAGGTCCCCTCGAAAATTATGGCAAGAAGGAAAGAAACTCCGATGTAAGCCAGGAGCAGACGCCAGGGGAAGCGCACGGGTTGCGGCCTGGGTCCCGGAGCCGGCAGTGGTACGGCGGGCAGGGCTGCTTCTTGCAACGGTGCAATTTCCGCCGGGTCAATGGCGTGCTTGCAAGCGACGCAGACGCGGCACGACGGGGCCAGCATTTGCCCGCACGCCGGGCAGGGAAACGGCTCGCTGGGGAACTCCGCCACTGCGGCGGGACTGGCGCCAGGCTGTGCTTCCGGGTCTGGTGAGCCCTCTGCGGTCTTCGCGCTTTCCTGGAGAGTTCTTTTCACATACTCGTTCAGCGATTCCATCCTTCACTCATTCCCCTGCCAGGGCTGGACCCAATGTGATTCTGACGCCAGACGCACTTCCCAAACGCCCCACTATCCTCTAACCACTGTTCACTGTCCACTGCCTTTTTCGTTCCACCCTTCGTGCTCCTTCCAGTCTAACACTTTGCGGTAACCTTCGCTCCGCCGCAATTGGTCCCAGGTGCGCAGATTCCCCTGCCCGCGGTTCCCTCCCTGCGACTGGTAGAACCACCCCGCCTCCTGCGCCAGCGCCATGGCATTCCCGGAAACGTAGAACTCGTGATCTTCATAATGGTAAGGGGTGGCGGGATGCTCGCGCGGGTCGAAGATGCGGTCGACTCGCACTTCCAGGCTGGGTGGGACGGCGCCCGCGCGCATCAACTCCTGAAGCGCTTTCACCACGAAGTAGTTGTTTACGATGTGGTCGATGTGGCCCTCCGCCGGGGGATGAACGGTGAAGATGACTTCGGGCTGAAACTTCCTGATGATGTCCTCCGTGGCTTCGACTACGGAGTCCCGTGCGAAAGGAAGATTGGGGCGGAAGAGGCCTTCGTACGGGGCGTGGTCGCTGGCCAATAGCACGGCCGGATAGGGATCGCTCGCGTGCATGTGGTCGTACCAGATCTTGCCCGAGCCGCCGTCGGGTAGTCCCAGAAAGAGAATGTTCTCCGGCGCCACACCGAGGTGACCCATCGCGGCGCGCGCTTCCTGCATGCGGACGGCCCCAAAGTTCAGAGCATCGGCCGGCCCGCAGGAATGCTGAAAGTACCGGTCGCAGGAGCCCGCGTCGCCGCTGGTGAAATAAACCATGTGATAGGGAACCTGGTTTTCCACGAGGGCGCGAATGAAGCCCATCTGGGTGCCGTCGTCGTCTTCGTGCGCGGAGAAGAGCAAGACCGAGGCAGGAAGAGGATTGACGCCGAGTTCGAGTTCATTGGCGGCGATGGGCCGTCCCGCCTCGCCGGATATTTGCACTCTGACGCGATAGAGTCCGCTCGGATCCTTGGGCAGCGTGAAGGCGGCATCCTGTTTCAGCCCCGGCCCGTGGGGTTCCAGGTCGGCATGCTCCACCGTGGTGCGGTTGGCCAGTTCGTTTCCCTCCGGGCCCAGCAGCCGGGCCTGCGCCGTCACCTGGCGCCACGCCGTGTCAGTGGGGTTGGCCAATGTGAATCGCACCTTGGCTTCGCTCCCCGATGCGAACATAGTGTGCTGGGTTTCGAACTGAATCGCCTGGGCACCGAAGGGCTCCGGATGGAAGTCCCTGTAACTTGTGGTGTTGATCGCGTCCAGGCTGGGGTAAACAAACTGCTGCGGGTAGGGCCGCGGCCGGGTTACTCCGGGTGGATTGATAAAGACCAACGGGGTGAATCCTATGGCATAAACGTTTTTGCGGTCGCGGTCCCAAACCACGGCGGCGTATTGCTTGATGCCCGGTAGACCGCCGCCTTTGGCGACGGCGCAATCTGGAAAGCTCGCATGCCATTGTTCGCCGGGTTTCACGTCGATACCGGTATGCAGCGTCTTGATGTCATTACCGACTTTTTGAGTTTGTTGGGCGATCCACGGCCAGTAGCGCTCGGAGAATTCGAGCCGAAGCCCCGTAAGCGGTTGTTCGCCGAGGCTCTCCATCTGCACGCGACAGCCGATGGCATCGCCAGAGGTGTAATCCCCTTGGCCGACTTCAGCGGAAATGATTTGAATCGCCTGGCGATGAACTACAAACGAACAGAAATGTGGAATCTCTTGAATGACCTGCTGCGATTTCGGATTCTGCACGCGGAGGCCAACCTCATACCTGCCGGTACGGGCGTCGCGGGGGATCTTCCACAAGGGGCCGTACCTGGTGGAGGCGGGTTCAACCGTGCCGAGCCGGCGCTCCTGGCCAAGTATCAACCCCTCCGCAACCGGCTTGTCTTCACCTGCATATTTCACACTGAAAAGGTAGCTATCCAGGGTGTGGGTTTCTTGCGGAGAGGGTGGAACAAGTCTCAGCCAGACTTCCTCACCGGCGTTGTAAGTGATCCGCTCCGTGACGGCGCGCAGGGACCCGTCGCCAGGAGCTACGGAGACGGAAGACTGCGGCCACCCGAACAGGCTCAAACCGGTCGCACCGCTCAAACACACCACGACTACCAGCGTGCTTACCTGTAGGATTGTCATCCGGGGCTTCGCAGTTCTGCGTCCTCTGCGCCGGCAGACTTCTCGATTGCGGTTCATGAATCCTCCCTGAAGGCGGCAGATGCGATTATAGATTCCTGATCAGCTTGCGTCCAGCCACCGCCGGCAGACCTTTTCGCTTGGCCCGATACGACATAGGGATGCCCACCGGCATATTTTGACGTATACTTCCGCTCTCGAATTGGAGGGAGGACAATATGGACAAAGAAGCAAACGCTTCCGGGCTGAGCCGGAGGGAGTTCCTGGCGACCACGGGGAGTCTTATGGCGGCCGCGCCGGCTGCAAGCCGCGGGGAGGCGGCGGGTGAACCCCGTGCCAACTCCTCAGCGTTGCCGGCGGCCGCCGGTCCCCCTCGTTCCATCCCGATCGGTGTTTTTGATCCGGTTTACGACCAGCTTTCGCTGGAAGCCATGCTCGACAAGATTTCCGCCCTGGGAATCGAGGCCGTCGAAGTCGGCACGGGTGGATATCCCGGCGCCAGCCATTGCCCGGTCGCGGAGCTTCTCGCCGATCCGGCCAAGGCGCGGGCGTGGAAGAAGAAGTTTGAGGACCACAAGATTCTGGTGGGCGCGTTAAGCTGCCACGGGAACCCTGTCCATCCCGACGCCAAAATCGCGGCGCGCGAGGACGAAACCTTTCGCAACACCGTCCTTCTGGCCGAGCGGTTGGAGGTCCCGGTGATTGTCGGATTCTCCGGGTGCCCGGCCGGCTCGTCCGCCGACCGGATGCCCAACTGGGCCACCTACCACTGGCCTCCGGAATTCGCGCAGACGCTGAAGTACCAATGGAACGAGAAGCTGATTCCCTACTGGAAAGAGGCGGTAAAATTTGCGCGCGCCCACGGCATGCGGAAGATCGCCTTGGAGATGCATCCCAATATGTCCGTGTACAACCCCAAGACGCTGATGAAGCTGCGCAACGCCGTGGGGGAGGAGATCGGGGCCAACTGCGACCTGAGCCACCTGTTCTGGCAGGGGTGCGACCCGGTCGAGGTAATTCACTACCTGGGCAAGCAAGGCGCCGTCTACCACGCGCATATGAAAGACACCGTGATCGTGAAGGACGTCGCGGCGCGGTTTGGCGTGCTGAACTTCCCCGACGAGCCGGAGGAGAAGCCCACCGATGGCTCGGTCTACTTCCGCGCGGTGGGTTACGGCCACGGCGCGCACCTCTGGAAGGATGTCGTGAAGGCGTACATGGACATCGACTTCCAGGGAATCATGAGCATTGAAAATGAAGATCCCATCCTTACGGGTGAGGTGGGCGTAGAACGCGCCCTGTATGTTTTGAAGAACGTCCGCGGCGAATTGCTGGCGCCTCCCGCGTAGGCCGTTTGCGCCGCAGATCCCACTCCCAGCCCGGCTGCACGAAAGGAGCCCTCCTTGAACCCCCTGGACCCCATACTGAAACCCAAATCCATCGCTGTCGTCGGAGCCTCGCGGCGCGAGGGAGCCATTGGCCGCGAAATCCTGCATCAGCTCATCGAGTTCGACTTCCACGGCAAGGTATTTCCCGTCAACCCCAAGGCCGCTTTCATTCACTCCATCAAGGCCTTTCCCACCGTGTCGTCGATACCCGATCCGGTGGACGTGGCCATCATCGTTGTGCCGCGCGAAGAGGTGCTGAGCGTCGTGGACGATTGCGGTAAGAAGGGCGTGAAGGGCCTGGTGGTCATCACCGCGGGCTTTTCCGAGACCGGGGAAGAGGGGAAGCGGATTGAGGGCCAACTGGGCGAGCGGGTCCGGGAATATGGCATGCGGATGATCGGGCCCAACTGCATGGGCGTCATCAACACCGACCCGTCGGTGCGCATGGACGCCACCTTTGCCCCCACGCTGCCTCTTGGGGGCCGCATCGCTTTCATGTCTCAGAGCGGCGCGCTGGGTGTGGCCATTCTGAACATCGCGCGCCAGCTTGACATCGGGTTCTCCTACTTCGTGAGCCTGGGCAACAAGACCAACGTCTCCGGCAACGATCTATTGCAGTACTGGGAAGACGATTCGCAAACCGACTTGATCCTGATGTATCTGGAGTCGTTCGGTAGGGCCAAGCGCTTCATGCAGATTTGCCGGCGGATCTCCAAGCGCAAGCCTCTGCTGGTGGTGAAGTCCGGGCGCACGGAGGCGGGCGCGCGCGCCGCGACCTCGCACACGGGTGCGCTAGCCGCCAGCCAGGGTCTGGACGTAGCCACCGGCGCCCTGCTGGAACAATGCGGAGTGATTCGCGTCAACACGGTGGAAGAACTGTTCGACTTGGCGCTGGCGTTCTCCAAGAATCCCCTGCCGCGCGGCAATCGGCTGGGCATCCTCACCAACGCCGGCGGGCCCGCCATCATGGCCACTGATACGGCCATCGCCCACGGCCTGGGCATGGCGGATTTTTCCGAGCGCACCTGCCACGAACTGCGGCGCCTGCTCCCTCCCGAGGCCAGCATTCAGAACCCGGTGGACATGACCCCGCAGTCGGATCGCAGCAAGTATGAGGCGTGCGCGCGCATCCTGCTGGAAGACGACGGCATTGACATGCTGCTGGTGGTTTTTGTTCCTCCCATGCTGATCAACGCCATGGAAATCATCAGCGGGCTGGAGCAATTACGCCACCGGTATCTGAAGCCGGTGGTGGGAGTCATCATGGCGACGGAAGAGTTCTTCGTGGAGTTCAACCGAGATCACCCCAACCATATGGCCTTGTATATATTTCCGGAATCGGCGGTGAGCGGGCTCGCCGCGCTCCACCATTACCGCCTGTGGCGAGACAAGCCGGTGGGCGAGGTGAAACGCTTCGAGGTGCGCAAGGGCGCCGCGGAAGACATTATGCACGAGGCCCGCCTGAAGGGCCGGACGCTTTTGACGGCGGAGGAAAGCCTGCGCTTGATCGGCTGCTACGGCATTCCGGTGGCGGAGTCCATACCGGCCGCCGACCGGGGCGAGTTGGAACAAATCGCCAAGCGGGTTCGCTATCCGGCGGTGCTGAAGGCCGCCGCGCCGGACCTGGTCCACAAGATGGATGCCGGCGGGGTGCTCGTGGATCTGCGCGGTCCGGAGGAGTTGCTGGCCGCGGCGCAAAAGATGACGGAATCCGTAGCCCGCCACCGCGGGGGCACCGCAGGCGCGGGCAGCCTGGGCTTCCTGGTGCAGGAATACGTGCGCGGCGGCCGGGAAGTCATCGTGGGCATGTCCCAGGACCCCAAGTACGGCCCGCTGGTGATGTTCGGGCTGGGGGGAATTTACGTGGAAACGGTGAAGGACGTGGTCTTTCGCGTCCCGCCACTCACCGACCTGGAAGCGCAGGAAATGATCCGGCAGATTCGCGGCTACAGCCTGCTGCGCGGCGTGCGCGGCGACGCCCCCATCGACTTCGATGCTCTGGCGGATGTCCTGCAAAGATTCTCGCAACTCGCCGACGAGATGCCGGAGATTGCGGAAATCGAGATCAATCCCCTGCTGGTCTTCCCCCAGGCGGCCGATTTCCGCGCCGTCGATGCGCGCGTGCGGCTGGGGGAGAAGACAGGGGAGAGGGGTTGAGGTTTGAATCCTGCATAATATGGTGTACTATTTCGTCATGCAGAGCGAAACCGTGAACAAAAGGACGATCTCCTTCCGGCTTGAGCCAGACAAGGTTGCCGCCCTCGACAATCTTGCCAAAGCCCAAACGCGCGACCGCACCTTCTTACTCAATGAGGCCGTGGACGCCTATCTGGATGTGCAACGTTGGCAGATTGAGCACATCCAGGAAGGCCTGCGACAAGCTGACGCAGGCATGGGCAGGGACCACGAGGAGGTGCATGCCAAGTGGCGGCGCCGCCTGCGATGAGCCCCGTGAATTTCCCATGAAAATTCGCTGGATGCCCTTGGCCGAACAAGACTTGGATGCGGCCTACGAGTACATCCGGCCGGATAATCCGAAAGCCGCCTCGCGCCTCGTGACACGGATTCTCCAAGCCGCGAAGGTGCTGAGCCGCTATCCGTCCGCTGGACGGCTTGGCCGCGTCACGGCCACCCGTGAGTTCGCCATCGCCGGTACGCCCTTTATCGTTGTATATCGTGCCACGCAGAACGAGGTTCAAATCCTCGCCGTCCTGCACGGAGCGCGTCGATGGCCGGCGAACTTTGGCGATCGCGGTTGACTGCTCAAGCAGGTGTTTCCCTCGAGGAGTGGAGGTGGTGACCGGCTCACCATGCCTAGACGAGGTTTGGTCGGCGTCCCTGGATCCGATCAGTTCATGGTTCCGGTTTG
>DATJVT010000468.1:0-6909 GCA_035501695.1 Terriglobia bacterium
CAAGCGGGCGCAATTCCTTTCGGACGTGTTCATGCGTGCGGGCTTGGGGTATTGTGTAAGCTGTTTTCCGTCTTACGGCATTAACGGAGTGTAATCGCTATGACGCCCAATGGGTTTCCCCCTCGCGTTAAGACGACGACCAGCGATCGTCTGTCTGCCATCCTCTCCTATGGAATTCTTCTGCTTTTGATCTACTTCGTCTTCCGCATTTGCCAGCCGTTCCTGGCGCCGCTAGGATGGGCCGCTGTGCTGGTCATCTTCTTCCACCCTATGCACAAGTGGCTCCTGCGACGTTTCGCCCCGAGGAAGGCGGCAATGCTGAGCACCCTCACGGTGACCCTTCTGCTCATCGTGCCATCGATTTTCGTGACCACGCTGTTCGTCCGGCAAGCTCTGAGCATTGCCAGGGGGCTTCAGCAAACCACTGTGGGGCAACATGCTCCCATGCTGACCAGCGGCTGGCAATGGATGGCGCACAGGGTGCCCCTGCTGGATCCGAATGTCGACGTGCTGAAAAGGTTAGTAGAACTCGTCCGGGAGCGGGCAGGATCCATAGGCGAGCAGATCGGTGCGACCCTGCGAAATACTTTGGTCTTTATCTTTGACCTCTTCGTAATGATCTTCGCGATGTTCTATTTCTTTGACAATTCTGACCAGCTTATCCGTGCCCTCCGCAACGTGCTCCCCTTTGACCCCGTCCAAAGGGAGGCCATGATCACACAGGCGCGCAATCTCATCTCCGCCAGCGTGGGGACGAGTCTGGCGCTGGCGGCCATTCAGGGCGTGCTGGGAGGCCTCAGCTTCGCCATCGTGAGGTTGCCGGAATCCTTCTTCTGGGGCGTGGCAATGGCTTTCTTCTCCCTCGTGCCGGTGGTGGGATCGGGGATCGTCTTCGTGCCGGCGGCGCTTTGGCTGGGTTTCACGGGGCACTGGGGGAGCGCCCTCGTGGTTTTGGCGATATGCGCTGGTGTGTCGGCGGTGATAGACAATGTGGTGCGGCCTATGCTGCTCGGTGGCCGGACAGAAATGAACACCTTCGAGATATTTATCAGTGTGGTAGGTGGAATCGCCGTATTCGGGATGATGGGGTTGGTGCTGGGCCCGGTGCTGGTGGCGACTGCCCACAGCATCCTGGCTGTGTATACTCAAAGTGTGGAAGACGCGGCGAACTCTGGTGAAGCCGGAGCAGGACCTTCCCTCGCTCGCCTCGAGAGCCAAACCTAGACTGGCGGCGAGCTGCGGGGAGGGGGTGCGCAGGGTTGCCGGGCCAAGCGGCCAATGGACCCTGCGGTAATACGAGATAGTGGGGAGGATGGAGTATGAATCTACGACGCCTGTTGTTGGGGATATTGGGAGTGTTAATCGGGGCGGCCCCCCTGGGGGCGCAGTCCGTGGAGACTCAGGTGACGCCGGGAATCGACTTCCGAGGGTATAAGACGTATGAGTGGAAGGACCGCTTGCTCATGACCCGGCAGAATAAAGAGAACCAGGACTTGATCAATCAGGCGCTGTTGGACGCTTTCAACGCGCAACTCAAGGCAAAAGGGCTGACGGAGAACCCTAACGCTCCCGATATCTACCTGACCTACAAAGGAGGGTCGATGATCGGGGATGCCAAGTCGGGCGCCCGCTACTCACCGGGTAATATCGCGGCGGGTCAAGGGCAGAGCACCTATATCGACACCACCATACCCGGCTCGATACCCAACGTATGGGTTTCCATGCAGGGGATACTCCACCTCGAGGTTAGCGATGCCAAGACGAAAACGGTGGTGTGGAGCCGAACGCTCACAAAAAAGATAAAAGATCCCGGCAGAATGCCTAAGGACCTTGACAAAACCGCGGGTGAAATCGCCGTCAAGGCTCTGAAAGATTTCCCGCCCAAATAAAACAGCCCTTCCGCGGTCAACGGGAAGCCGATTCGCCGGTCTGCGCCTGAAGAGCGCCTTTCCCTTTCGTGCGGCGCAGGGGAGATGCTGCTACCCCACCCCCGGCGTCCGGCATTCCACCTCCGGACCCCTCGGGCGCGGGCCCGGATTGCGCCCCGCGCCGCGGACGGTTTATGATGAGTGAGTATCCGGATTCGGGGTCACCAGCTTAATTCCCAATCACGCGAGGAAGACATGAGCATCCGCGCCGCGGTTGATTTGAAGCTTGCTCCCGCTTCGGCCTTCGTGTCGATAGTAGAGGAGCTCTCCCTGGGGTTGCAGCGGCTGGGAATGCGCTTTGTCCCAGGGGTGGGCGGCCGCGTGAGTGAGGGCGCCAGGGAAGTGGGCCGCGTTGTCCGCTGGGAGCCGGCGCATGAGATCGCAATGGAATGGCCCGCGCCCGAATGGCTGCCCGGAAATGCCGCGTCGTTGGCTTTGCGCTTCGAGCCCATCGAGGGAGGCACGCGGGTAACGGTGGAGCAGTCCGGCTGGGAAGACCAGTTGGGAGATAAGGGAAATGAAATGGCAGGTGTGCCGGAGGAACATCTGGCACTTTTCAAGGATTCCGGAAGCGGGCAACTCCTGGTGGCGCGCAGGGAATAACGCCTTACGGCTCATTTGCCCGTTGTCGCCGTGGGCGGAGTTCGCGGAGGTGGCGCCACGACGGCGAGAGGAACGCGCGCGAAGGCCACGCGTTCGAGCGCGGGGGCAAGCACGTTGACTTGCAGCGTGTAACTTCCACGTGGGAACTTTTCGAGCGGCACCTGGGCGAAGTAGGATGTCTTCTGGTCCGCGGACTTGTCCAGCTTCCCAGGAAAAGGCCCGGCTTCCGCGAACTTCCTACCCCGGCGGAAGAAGACGAGCCCCACGGAAGGCGGCACCGCGGGTCCAGTTGAGGTCACGTCCTTGCCGGCGTAAGACTCCAGATAGACCGTGAGCATCTGGTTGGTGCGGAAAACCCGCGTCACGCTGGGCAGGATCGAGCGATTCCCCAGTTGCAGGGGAGAGTTCTTGTCGCGGGTCACGTGCGCCCGGTCCAGGTCTTCGGCGGATTTCACCTCGTTGGAAAGCACGACGGAACTCAGGCCCAGGCTCGTTGCGGCGACGTCGGGCACTACCAGCGGCGCCTCAAAAGTCCCGATCTTGCCACTTTCGTTCTCGCGCACTACCACCTTCATGTTGTATTTTCCGGGAGGCAAGACCACCTCTCCCTCGTAGAATAAGTTGCTGGCAATGACCTCGTCATAGGTGTCGTCGGTCATCTTAACCGGAAGCGTGTCGCGCAACCCTCCGGCAACGTGATTCTGGGCGTCGGCAATTTTCCAGGCAAAATCGAACTCGGTTTCATGCTTGCCGGATTTCTTCAGGAATGCCACCTGCGAGCCCGGGATCTTGGCCGCCAGAACCACCGTGAATTTCTTGTCCGGGCGGCGAAAACAGGAAGTCTCCACCACGAACGGAAGATCCACATAGGGATTGTCCAGGTCCATCACCTGCTGGAGTTGGTTCTCCTTCTCGCCGCGCGTGAGCTGCTGGAAACTCTTGGCAGCGAAGTACCCCGGGCGAGCCTGCACCTTCAGCCCCGGCCGGGCCACCTCCACGCGAATGTGACGGAAGCGGCCATCCGCCCGCGTGTTGGTGGGTGAATACCCAATCAGGTAGTAGCTCGAATTCTCTTTCTGAACTTCTTCGAACGCGGGAGTGAAGTCGTTGAGATCGTAAAAGGTTCTTCCCCCCGTGTCGGTGGCGAGTGCAGCCAGGGTCTCGCGGCTGCCCTGCAACGAAGAAACCTGCGAGGCAAACGCGGAGCCGGAATAAACCGCCGTGCCGGAGGGGCTGGCAGTGCTGGCATCGCCGCCGGGAGGAAGGGCTGCGAGCCCACGCGCGTCCATGGTATAGAGGGAGACATCGGCCTGATTCGCCGCGTCGGTGGCCGCCCGCAAAGTGGCCTGGTTTTCCTGCCCCGTGCGGGTAATGCCGCTGGAGAAGTGAATCACGTTCTTGCGTCCCGGAACTTTGCGAAGCATGGTCGCCAGGGACTCGATGGCGGCCAGTTTCTCGTCGGTGTTGAAAATATTGAATTCGGTTTCATCGGGGGTGAAGGCGTCGGAAACATCCTGCGTGACGATCTCCATGCCATTGGCGTCCGTCCCGCCCGCTTCCCCGACGCTGCCGGTGGTGGCCAGGGTGGAGGACTGCTCCCCCACCAGGATGGCGCGGAGTGTCTTCTTGAGCGCGTCACGATCGTTGGTGAAATCCTGTGTCACCCGCAGGTTGGACGAGTAAGTGACCACCGCAACCAAATCCGCCGGCGTCATGCGGTTGGTGACGAAGTCGGTGGAGGCTTTCAGCGCCCGCATCAGTTCGTCCGGTTGCATCGAACTCAGGTCAAAGAAGAAGACCAGCAGGCGATGGTCCTGAAGCACCTGCTCCGCATTCACCTCGGGCGGAAGTTTGGCGAGGTTAATAACCTGCGCCTGCTCATTGCCACCGGCTGCCTGCGCGAGCTTCTCCACGTTCTCCAGGCTGAAGCTGGAGATGTTTTGCGGCACGCCATCTTCCGTGACGTGGAAGTCCGACTGCTGCAAATCCGTCACGGGCTTTCCGGACTTGTCGTACACGCGTACATCCACCAGCACCACGTTGGTCTGGGCGCGCAGGATGAAGGCTTGCTGCGGGCTCTTGGAGACAGGTGTGGCAGGCTTTACCTGGGCAACAAGGGCAGTGGGGCAGACAGAAAAGGCAAAAGTCAAAACGCAAAGCGCAAAGGTCAAAGCCACCAGGTTTTGCGTTTTGCCTTTTGCGTTTTGCGTTTTGACCCCGCATTGCCGGCCGGCCGACCTACCCGCCCTTCTGATCACCATCTTTCCACCTGTCCCATTCTTGTCTAGAAATTCATCCGCAAACTTAGCGTCAAGGCGCGCATCGCGCTGACACTGGTCACCCAGCCGAAATTCTGGGCGTTAATGGTGGTGGCGACGCCACCGTAATTGGGGTGATTGAAGGCGTTGGAAGCATCGATGCTGAAGCGCGCGCGCAAGTTCTTTTCCCGCGAGAAGGTGAAG
The DNA here is from genome assembly GCA_035501695.1 of Terriglobia bacterium. Lineage (GTDB taxonomy): Bacteria > Acidobacteriota > Terriglobia > UBA7540 > UBA7540 > Bog-366. Next base: position 4,994 of record DATJVT010000468.1, read on the forward strand.
AAGCGGCCCAGCGACATGTTGAAATTCACCAGGCCGGGGCCGGTAATGGTATTGCGGCCGGCGGTCCCCGGTTCGCCGGAGGGTGGAAGCGTAAAAGCTGCCGTGTTGAAGAATTCCTTCGTGCCGCGCTCGGAGCTTGGCAGGTCGGCAGGAAGGCCCGTGGCGTCGGGGCGCGCCGACGCAAACACCCCCGAACCGTTGTTGTTGGACTGGTTGCCCGCCAGTTGCGCCGTCAAGGGCGTCCCGGACTGCACGGTGGTGACGCCACTGATTTGCCAATTCCCGATGATGTGCGCCGACACGCCGCCGCGGTTCAGGAAGTGACGCTGCTCCCCAAAGGGAAATTCGTAGGTGTAATTGACGATCAACTTTTGCCGGACGTCGAAGTTGGAGAGGGCGCGCTCCGCGGCCAAGTCAGAGCTCTTCTGCGGCACGTTGCGCCCGTTGCCTCCCACGCTGGCGGCATCGTCAATCGACTTGGACCACGTGTAATTCCCGCTCATGGAAAAGCCCCCGTGGAATTGCCTCCGCAAAGTGACTTGAAGCCCGTTGTAAATGGATGCCGCCCCGGAAGTCTCGTATAGAAACTGCTGGATTTGGGTGGAGGTTTCCGGCGCGCCGGACACGCTGGGGCTGACGCTGATGGGCGAGAGAAGCAAATCGAGCTTGGTCCCCTTGGTGCCCACGTAGGCAACCGAAAGGATGACGTTGCGAAACAGCTCATCCTCCATGCCGTAGGTCCAGGTCTGCGCGTAAGGCCGGCGGAAATTACTGTCGGCTGCATACGTGTTGCTGATCGTGTCGGCGGAAAGCGCGGGGAAGCCGTCCTGGAGGGTCAAGACCTCCTGCGGGTTGGTGGTTTGTGTGGAGGCGGTCGAGAAAGGCGGTTGGCTCACCATGTTGGTCACTATGCGCGAGTAGATGCTCCCGTCATAGAAGATGCCGTATCCGGCGCGTATGACCAGGTGATGCTGAGTCCACGGCCGGTACGCAATCCCCACCCGAGGTGAAAAATTGTGCGCGTCGCTGTGGATGAGGGAATTAGGCAGGGAACCAGGCTCCTGCCCCGTAACCACTTCCGGCGAGGTGACCCCAGGCCCGAATGAAAGGTCGGAAAGGTGTCCGTATTTCTCCGTAAACGGCAGGAAGTACTCATAGCGGACGCCGTAGTTGGCGGTCAAGTGGGCTCCCACGCGCCAATCATCCTGAAAGAAAGCCGTGGTCACCCAGGTGCGGAGATAATTGCTCGCCACGCCGTAACGGACCGAGGTGGTCTGCGGGAGGCCGAGGAGAAAATCCGCAAGGTCATAACCGGTGCCGGGTACGGGGAAGCCATTATTGAAATTGCTCGTGCTGTACCCGGTGAAGCTGAAAGTGCCCCGGGCGTTGGGGTCGGTCTCGGTATTCTGCTGCACGCGCCGCAACTCGCCCCCCATGCGGATGTTGTGTTTCCCGTGGTTCCAAATCAGAAAATCATTGGCACGGACGGTCTGCGGACGCAGGAGCGAAGGGAGCGGGTCGTTTAAACCGCCGAAGTTGGTGAACCCAATCCCAGGGACTCCCCAATTGAAGGGGTCGGTTGAAACCCCGGTAATACCCAATTGCGCGGCGATGTCATCCTGGTAGGCAAAGGCGTTCAGCAAGGAGGTGCGCTGCCGATTGTAGTTCAGCGCCAGGGTGTTGACGAGGTGGGGATCAAAAGTATGGGACTCAGTCACGCTCACATTCTGACCCCGGGTGGAGGTGTGCGAGGTCAACTCGGGAAAATTGGACACGGATTGGCTGCGCGCCGAGTTGAAAAAGTACATGACGTTCAGGCTGTCCTTGGGGTCAATCTGCTGCCCGATGCGGCCCATCACCCGGTCGTTGGCAGTAGGCAAAGGCACCTGCAAATGGAAGTTCTGCACCGAGCCGGG
>DATJVT010000469.1:0-11025 GCA_035501695.1 Terriglobia bacterium
GCTTCTGCCCAGGCCAAGACCGCCGCTGACGCGCTTCGGCCGCTCCGGATTCAATTGGGGCCGGCTTATCCCGTTCCGGACGAGGCCCTTTCCACGGCGCGCGCCGACGCGCTCCTCAAGGCCGGCCGCTACGCCGACGCGCTGAAAGACTATAGCGCGTTGAGGCGGGACAGGCCCTCCAGCCCGCGCGCGCCGGAATGGCGGATGGGCGAGGCGCGCTGCCTTCTGCGCCTGCGCCGGAGCGCCGACGCTTTGCAGGAACTGTTCGAACACTTCGACACTCCTGAACGAGAGGCCCAGCGGTTGGAACTGCTGGTTGAGGCGCACGTCCAGCAATCCGACGCGCCGGGCATCACCCAGGAACTGGCCAGGCTCGACACCACTTATCCTGATAATCCCGCCTATGCCGATGCGCTGTCGCAGGCGGGGGCTTTCTACTTTCGACAGTTCAATTGGGCGGAAGCGTCGCGCAACTATGGGCGGCTCGCTGAGTTGTTTCCCCGGAGCGACCACCTGCGGGAGGATGCCTGGCGCCTGGCATGGTGCGATTACCTTCTGGGCGATCCTCAGACCTCCGCCTTGATGAACAAATACCTGATGCAGTTTCCCGATTCCCCCCGCGCCCCGGCGGCGCTCTACTGGCTCGGACGGGTGGAGGAGCAGCAGGGAGTCCTTCCGGAGGCGCGAGCCCTTTACGCGCTGCTCGTCAAGCGCTTCGTGCACACCTATTACGCTCCGCGGGCCGCCGCCCGGCTTGCCGCCATAGGTTCGAAGCAGGTAAGCGCGCCCGCCCCCGGCGATCCCGGTGCGACGCCGCTCGCCTCCGCCCTGGTCCCCGTGCTGGCGCCACGGGTGGTCCCCGCGGGGCTCGGCTGTCTCCCGGCTTGGCACAGCGAAGCCGCACGGCCGGCATTGATCCTTCAGGCCCTGAATCTGAAAAACCTGGAAGAGGATTACCTGAAATCGGCACTGGCGGCGGACAATCCTCCAACCGAACTGCGACTGCTGCTGGCGGAGCTGTACACAGCGGAAGGCAACGCCAACAGCGCATTGTTTGCAGCTCTCCGTGCCGTGCCCGCTTACCCCCAGATGGACTTTTCCGACCTGCCGGGACAGGTGTGGGATTTTCTTTATCCCCAGGCCTATTGGAAGCTGATTGAGCAGGAGGCCCGCACCAACAATCTTGACCCCTACCTGGTGATGGGATTGGTGAGGCAGGAATCGGCGTTCAGCCCGGGCGCCCTCTCCTCCGCCAATGCCCGCGGCCTGATGCAGGTCCTGCCGGAAACTGCGGCTCGCAGCAACCGGCCTTCACGCACGCGTGTAGCGGCGCGACGTCTTTACGATCCCGCCTACAATGTGCGCATCGGCTGCGCCTATTTCGCGGATCTCTTGAAGAGCTTTGACGCCCAGCCGGAACTGGCTCTGGCCGCTTACAACGCGGGGGATTCCCGCGTCCGGGACTGGGTCAAGAGATCTCCTCCCCGCGAAACGGGCGCTTTCCTGGAAAGCATTCCCTTTTCGGCCACTCGCATTTATGTGGAGATGGTGCTCCGCGATGCGGAGATCTACCGGCAGCTTTTGAGCGGGTCACCGCATTTTGCCCAGTGTCCTGCGCCTCAACCATCCCTTTCCCGCCCCGCGGCCAAGGCTGTCCCCAGGGGGGGATTGCCGGCCCGCGCGGCATTGGCCCGCATTCCGGGGCAATGAGGTAAAACATGAATGAGAACGCGACCGTCGCCGCTTCCACCCTGGTGCGGCGGTCTCCTATTTCGCAAAAGGCTTACAAATTCACGGAGTCGGTGATCCGCGAAATGACGCGCCTGGCTCTTGAGCACGAGGCCGTGAACCTGGCGCAGGGTTTCCCGGATTTTCCCGCGCCGGAGGCGGTGAAAGAAGCTGCGGTCGAGGCCATCCGCGCCGATATCAACCAATACGAGATTACGTGGGGAGCGAGGGAATTCCGGCGCGCCGTGGCCGACCGCTTCCTCCGCGATACCGGCCTGGAGGTCGATCCCGAACGCGAGATGACGGTTTGTTGCGGCGCTACCGAGACCATGATCGCCTCGCTGCTGGCGATTATCGACCCCGGTGACGAGGTGGTGGTCTTTGAGCCGTTCTATGAGAACTACGGCCCCGACGCCATTATCTGCGGCGCTGCCACCCGCCATGTTCGGCTGCACCCGCCGGATTGGACTTTCGATCCGCAGGAGCTTGCCGCCGCCTTCAACGCCCACACGCGCGCCATCATCGTGAATACGCCCAACAACCCTACCGGGAAAGTTTTTACCCGCGAGGAACTGGAGTTGATTGCGGAGCAGTGCCGGCGCACCGGCGCCTACGCCATTACGGATGAAATTTATCAATACCTGGTGTACGACGGCTTCCGGCATGTCTCGCTGGTAACGCTGCCCGGCATGCGCGAGCGCACCATTACCATCAACGCCATGTCGAAAACCTACAGCGTTACCGGCTGGCGTGTGGGTTACGCGATTGCTCCTCCCGAAGTCACCAACGCCATCCGCAAGATGCACGATTTCCTCACGGTGGGAGCCGCAGCGCCATTGCAGCAAGCGGGCGCCACCGCGCTGCGTTTGCCGGATTCCTATTACCAGCAGCTTTGCGAGGGCTATCGGGCGCGGCGCGACCGCATGCTAACCGGCCTCGAACAGGCGGGTTTTCGCTGCTTCCGGCCCCACGGCGCCTACTACATCATGGCCGATATCTCCGCGTTTGGATTTCCCAACGACGTGGAGTTTGCGCGCCACCTGGTGCGGGATGTCGGCGTGGGGGTTGTTCCCGGCAGCAGTTTTTACCGCCATCCCGCTTCCGGCGCACAGCAGGTGCGGTTTACCTATTGCAAGAAGGATGCGACGCTGGACGAAGCGCTGCGACGACTCGCAAAACTATAAGATTCGTAGCGCTACGAATTGGCTCACATGGGCAGCTCAAACTTCGGCGAAAAATCCGTGGTGGCGTAAGCCATCAGTGCATCCAGAAGGTATGTGGCATAGGGGTCTGAACCGTAGGTGGTGGCGAGGGAAAAAGTGCAGATCAACAGCTTGCCCTTGCCGGCCTTGGCTTGCGCCAGCACTCCCACATTCTGGCTGATCCAGCCGTAAAACATTCCGGCCAGCACGTCGTTGAAGTTCTGCGGTGGGATCCCCGTAATGACCGCGGCCGGGGTGACCCCCTGGGTTTCAAACTCGCCCAAGGTATCGAAACCGATATCGGTGAACGGCGGGTGCCCTTTGCGCAGCCACAGGAAGTTGGAGATCCAGTTTCCGCTATAGTCGCCCTCGGAGCGGGGAATTACGTCGATCCCGGGCGCCAGGGCCAGGGCGTCGCCGGCAATCAGGATGACGCGCGCACCCGCGCGCAGCTTGTTCTTCACCGTCTCATCGAGGGTCGAGGTGACGAGCACGGGGAAGGACTCTGCCCCCGTGGGGGCCAGATAATTGCGCTCGCGCATCACGCTAACCAGCCGCCGGAGCCTGCCGGGAGGAGGGTCGTAAAATGAGACGGGGGGCGGTATGTCCAGTGGTTTATTGGGATAGAAATAAACATTCAGAGAATTCTCCGATATGGTTTTATCGGAAGCACTAAGGCTGGCCTTGAGCACGCGCCGGACGGGCGCTGAACCGGAGGGGGCCGCAAAGCGAATGGCCCCCACCTTGGCCGCGCCGGCGGAAGGCGGGGTCGTCACTGCCAGACTGCCGGCCAGGGATGTCCCCTCGACGCGCCAATCCACCTTGGAGTTTGCCAGGTCCACGGCGCCATAGTGCGAAACGTACACATCGGCTTCCACCGCCTCGCCGGCCTTGAAGTTGCGTTTGTCGCTCTGGAGGATGACCAGATCATCCTGTTGCAGGTGGCCAAGTTCCTCTCCAAACGCTTTGGGGCGCCGCCACATGTCCAGCAATCCGTTGGCCTCCCAATTCACATCCGTGAATTCGGTGATCACATAGCCTTGCAGCTCGGTGTGCGTGCGCAGGGCGCCAATCTCATGCTTCAGGGCGGTGAATTCGTGCCATTCGGTGGCCTCGATCAGGGTTTTCTGATCGGGGAAGAGGGAATCGTATTGATGGTCCGCGAAACGCTTTTCCCACCCTTCGGGCCGGGTGATTTCCTTGCCTCCGAAATTCCGCCCGAACCACCAGGGTTTCTCTTCGGGGACATGCGGCAGGCCCCAATTGCCGAATTCGGAAAGGACCAGGGGTTCGTCGCCCCGGGGGGCCGCGTCTCCGTAGGGACTGAAGAGCCATCCGGGGCGTTGCGCCTGGTCATCCACCAGCCGGTCGAAATTCGAGGAGTAATCGGGAATGGCGGCGTACTGGTGGAAGTCGGCAATGTCCGTGGCCAGGTGGAAATTATCGCAACACGCACTGTTGTCCACCACCAGCCAGGGCACGAAGGTTTTGGCCTGTTGATAAGCGGCCTTCAGCCAGGCGCGGTCGGGCGCTTCCTTCAGATTCGCCCCCCAGCTTTCGTTGATGATACTCACAATGACAATGGAGGGGTGGTTGGCGTCGCGTTCCACCATGCCGTGCAGCGTATCCATGGCGCGACGTTCGGAGTCGGCCGTGAGCTTGTCCCAATTGGGAATTTCATACCAGACGAGCATGCCGGTCTCGTCCGCCGCCTGGAGATAACGCGGGTCCGGCACTTTGATGTGGCAGCGCAACAGATTCAACCCCAGGGCCTTGGCCTTGCGCATTTCGTCGCGCAGGTAATCGAGGGAGGGAGGCGTGTAGACCGTGTCCGGGTAAAAATCCTGGTCCAAAGCGCCGCGCAGGTAAATCGGCCTGCCGTTCAGGTAGAACTTTCCGTCCTGCGTACTGAAACCGCGAAAGCCAAAACGACATTGGGTGGAATCCCCGGAGCTGAGCGTGACACGCAACTCATAAAGATTCGGAGTGCCCGTGCTCCAAAGCATGGGGTATTGGATTTGACCGCTCAGCTTGGCGCTGGTTTCACCGGCGGCCAGGTCGTGGGAGCCTTGCCACACGCTCTTGCCCACAGGATCGAGGATTTCCGCCTTGACGCTCGCCGCTCCCGCCGCACCCGCCACGGGTGCAGAGACGGTAAATTTCCCGTCCACCGCGGCCGAGATGCGTACGCTGCCCAGGCGCGTACGGGCGCGGTAGTCGAGTTCCACGCTCTGCCACAAGCCGCTGGTTTGCACATACCAGTTCTGCTTGCCGTGCGGGATTTCCGCATAGGCAACGCCGTCCACAACCTCTCTGGGCTTGGCCCCGGGATCGGCCACGCGCACGGCCACCTGGTTTTCGCCGGCGTGGAGCAGGGAAGTGACGTCAAATTCAAAAGGCAGATACCCCCCATCGTGTTCGCCGGCTTGCTGGCCGTTCACGAATACCAGCGCGCGATAATCGACGGCGCCAAACCGCAGAAGTGCAACCTGGCCCGCCGCGGGCGGTTCAACAGTGAAGGTGCGCCAGTACCAGGCGACCCCGGCATAGTCGCGGAGGTCGGAGAATTGGGATTGCCAGGAAGAGGGGATTCGGGTGGGCCGGACGTTGGCGGCGGAAGCCAGTTTCTGCACATCGTACGAGCCTTCCGGATCGGCGAGGAAGTGCCAGTCGCCGTCGAGTGATAGCGTGCAAACCGCCGCCGGCCGTGCCACGGCCACTGCGAGGAGGATGAATAAGAGCAATCGGATGGTTAGTCGCATGATGATCCTTGAAGGGGTGAGTTTATTCGGTCCGGCGGAATAAAGGCAATCATTTTAGGGGGCGTATCCCTTCCTCTTTTCTAAACGCTTGTGGTAGGATGCAAATTCGGCTGCGAGTTCCGATTTACAAAATGGGCAACGGTGTTATGGCGAACAGCACGAGGAGCTTCCTGGTTTCTGCCGGTACAGCGATTGAGACCTCGGGGCAGGGTCCCTCCCTGGAGCTGGAGGATCTGGCCGGCCAGGCGCTTCTGCTGATCCTGAAGATCGAGGCGGTTCTGGAGCAGGAATCACTCCACGTCTCCATCTGGGGATCGGCCGACGGCCAAGCGTGGGGCGATCAGGCGCTCTTCTGGTTTCCCCAGAGGTTTTATTCCGGCGTCACGCCGGCGGCGTTGGATTTGAAGAAGCGACCGGATATCAAGTTTCTGCAAGCCCGGTGGGAAGTGAACCGGTGGGGACGCGGCATCCCACGTCCCTACTTCAAATTCGCCCTGGAACTGAAAGAGGTCGGGAATTGACGTCAGAACCCGAGAAGCCGCGTATGGTGAGCACGGGAGGACTGCAACCAGGCAAGGTTGAAGTTCAGCGCCGTCAACATCGACGCGTGAAGCTGGTTGCCGAAATTCAGTGTCAGAGCGCCGACCGCGATGAAACCATGGTGGTACGGCAGGTGAGCGAGGGCGGCATGTTCATCAATGTCCAGTTTCCCCTGCCCGTCGATTCTGAGATGTGGCTTACCTTCCAACTCCACCCCGCCGACCCGGCCATTTCCTGCCGCGCCCGGGTGAGATACTCACGCCTGGGGTGGGGAATGGGTATTCAATTCCTGGACCTGGGCCCGGAAGGGCGCGAAAGGATCAGGCAATACGTGGGCGATTCGGAATAAGATTTTGCCATCTTTCTGCGGGTTCCTGCCTTCTATTCCTATTGTGAGGTCAGCGATGAAATCCTTTTTCCTGGCGGTGCTTGTCGCCGCTTGCCCCCTCTTCGTTTTTAGCCAGACCAGCGGCCAGAAAGCGCCGCCGCCTGCACACCCGGGTGCGCCGGCTCCGCAGGAGGTTCAGACGGAGATGATCGGGACGCCCGGACAAAAACCGGCCATCCCCGCGGCGCAGGCCGCGACGGCGGGGCGCATGGAACCCACCCAGATCAAAGCCCTGGCGCATAAGATCTGGCTGGCGCAATTTCGTTTGAATGACTTGCTGGCGCAGGTCCATTCGGAGAAATGGACGATGCCCCCGGCCGTGCGGCAGTCGTTTGACCAGAGCCTGGATTCGTTACGCAAATCCCTGGCGGCGCAGGAAGAGTGGCGCAGCCAGTTTGAGGCCCGCCCGGAAAGCTTGTATCTCGGATTTCAAACTTACATCGCGATCAGTGCCGTGCTGCCGCGTATAGACGGGGTGGCGCAAAGCGTCTCGCGTTACGAAAATGCCAGCTTCGGAGTCCAGTACGCCCAGTCGGCCAACCAGCTTTTCGATTTGCAACAGCAGATTGTTCCGCACTTAACTTTCTTGTTGAAGAATCAGGATGACTTCCTGCTGATCGCGCAGACCAATCTGGCCTCCTGCCAGAATGAGCTGAACTATGCCGAGCGCAACAAGGAAGGGCAAGCGACGCCCATGAAGAACATCGCGCCGGAGTTCAAAGGACATTCGGCGTCGGCTCGCCACGCCACCCACGCGGCAAGCACGAAATCCGCGCCTAAGGCCAAAACGGCGGCCAAGCCGGCAGCAAATTCACCCGATCAAGCCCAGAAGAAATAGTGCGCAGACGTTTGCATTTGACAACTGGCCACTGACTACTGACCACTGACTACTGACAACTGCTCTTCTACTTCCCCATCCCCTGCGCCTTCTCGAGGATTTGTGGACGGGCCTCTTCCATCAGCTCGCGCAGGTCGGCATAGTTTAGGGTCCGCTGCGGGAAGCTGCGCTTGGCCATGGCGCCGAGAAAGCGCGCTTCGAACTCGCGGAAGTAGGATCCGTAAATGTGGTAGCTGTCGGCCATGTGGCAGTAACGCCCCACCGTCACCTTCCGGCCTGATAGTTCTGAAACCCGCGCCGCAATTCGCCGCTGCATCTCCACCAGCGCGAAGATATTCATGAAGGCCGCCTTGTAGGCGTCGTTGGAGCGGAACCGGACGTTCATGCTGAGCACCGGGGAATCATTCTCTTCCGTAATCCGGCACCAGACGCTTTGCAGGCAGGCGGGATCGTAGCAGTCGTTGTCCTCCCAGACCTTCCAGGTGATGGCCTGGGCGCGGCGCGTGTAGGGCGTCTCCGCCAGTTTGCGGCAAACGGTTTCGATCTGGTCGAAGGGGGTAATCGTGGGGACGGTATACCGGAACAACCGTTGATGGTAAGTGTATTCCCATCGCGTGTCGCCGGGATCGCGCTGGTCGCGCACCAGGTGGTCCTTGATGCCTTCCAAAACCTCCATCACGTATTCCTGAAGATCCTCCGGACCGCCGGGGAAGTCGCGGTGAATCATCGGCTCCTTCAGGGGCTCGGCGATGGTGATGATCATCGTCGCGTCTTTGCTGGGGGGATCGTCGGGCTTGTCATACTGCGTTTTCAGGTCGCAGCCTTGCTTGTGGAGCAGCAGGAGTGATTCTTCCCAGGCGCGGGCAATGCAGTCTGCTTCAATATGGAGAACGGGGATACCGGGCATCAGGGTCTCGCTTTCAGGCGCGCAGGGAGGGACCCACGATCAGAAAAGCACTGACCGTGGCAACCCGCTCGCCTAGGCAATTTGTTTACCGGCATCTGGTCCCACCGATTGGTCGTAAACAGAGTCCACCGCGATCTTCACCACATACATCGGCGCGGGCAGGGAAGGTGCCGATTGCTTTATCTGCGCCGCCATCTGGTCGTAAAGTGGACCTGACGAGACCAGTTCCGCCATCCCCTTGATCTGGTAACCCTGGTGAGTTGCCGGATCGATTACGGTTACCGCCACACGAGGATTCTGCTCCAGGTTCTGGCGGGTCTTCAGGGAAAAGAGGTCGGCGAAAATAACGTGCTGATCGTCCATTACTCGGACTGATCCCTTGGGAGTGACGTTGGGCACTCCCTCTTTTGTAGCGGTGGCGACCCAACCCATCTTGCCCGGGAAAAACTCCTGCACATGCTTAGGAATGCTTACCATTTGTGGCCTCCTATGAAGTAAATAGAATTTCCATTCTCGTCTGTTCTCTTGACAATGTCCGGGTTGTCATCCCCACGCACAGCGGCGTTGCCATCAAACGAAAGACGCGGAGAAGCATCGTTGAAGACCTGCGGGTGACAATCGAAGAAATCACGAATCTGATCTAACTTACTTCCCTCCGATTTCCCCCAACCCCTTATCGAGCGCGGCAATCGCCACATCCACATAAGATTTGGAGATATTAAGAGGCGGAGACATACGCACAACGTTTCCGTAGAGCCCGCCCTTGCCCACCAGCAGGCCGTGGACGCGCAGGCGTTCGAGCAACTGATTCGCCAGGTCGGTGCCGGGCTCCTTGGTCTTGCGGTCCTTCACCAGTTCGATGCCCTGCATCAGGCCCATGCCGCGCACGTCGCCGATGATGGCGTGTTTCTCCTTCAGCGCTTGCAGGCCGGCGTGGAAATGGTTCCCGACGGTCTCGGCGTTGTCCATGAGGCGATCCTCTTCGATCAAGTCGATGGTCGCCTTGGCCGCCACGCAGGTCACGGGATTCCCGCCGAACGTGGAAATGGTGAGGCCCTTATACGCGTCGGCGATTTCCGGCCGCGTCAGCGTCAACCCAATGGGCACGCCGTTCGCCATGCTCTTGGCGCTGGTGATGATGTCGGGCTCCACTTCCCAGTGCTCGATGCCCCACCACTTCTTGCCGGTACGACCCCAGGCCGTCTGCACCTCGTCGGCGATGAACAGCCCGCCGTAGTTGCGCACGATGTTGGCGACAATCTTGAAATAACCGGGCGGCGGCACGATGAAACCACCCAAGCCCTGGATGGTCTCCGCCAGCAGGCCGGCAATCTGGCCGCTGGTGGAGGTTTTGATGACTTCGTCGATGTCCTTGGCGCAGTGCAGGTCGCAACTGGGGTAGGTGAGCCCGTACGGGCAGCGATAACAATACGGCCCCGGGGCTTGCACGATGCCGTAGGGAATCACTCCGGCCTTGCGATAGGTGTGCAGCCCGGTGAGCGACTTGGCCAGGTGCGAGTGGCCGCTGTAGCCGTGGCGCAGCGCCACCAGTTCGTAGTTGCCCGTGTACATACGCGCCGTCAGGATAGCCACCTCATTGGCTTCCGTCCCGCTGTTGGTGAAATAGCTCTTCTTGAGTTTGCCGGGCGCGATGGAGGCCACTTTCTCCGCCAGGTTCACCAGGGCTTCCGTGACGAACAGAGTGGAGGTGTGCTGCACCTTGTCGATCTGCGCCTTGATCTTCTCCGTCACCCTGGGATTCGAGTGCCCCACGCTGACGGTCACAATCCCGCCCAGGAAATCGAGAAACTGCTTGCCCTCGATGTCCCAGACGTATTGGCCCTTGGCATGGTCGATGACCATGGGGTCCTTGAAGTAGGTGGTGACGCAGTTGAAAAGGTACTCCTGCTTTTTGCGTACGATTTCGTCTTTGGTCATGTCATCCTCCCGAGCTGTCAGCTACCTCACATGCTCATCCAACCAATCCAGCATGGTTTTGAACCAGAACTGGCTGTTCTGTGGTTTCAGGACCCAATGTCCTTCATCGGGGAAGTACAATAGCTTGGACTTGATCCCGCGGCGTTGCAAGGCCGAAAAGATCTGGAACGCCTGGCCTTCCGGCACCCGGAAATCCTTGGCGCCTTCGATGAGCAGCATGGGAGTCTTGATGTTCTGGACGAAATTCGAGGGGGACCATTTTTCACGCAGCGCCAGGGAGTCCTTGTCCCAGGGCAGCCCTTTGAATTCCCACTCATCGAACCACAGTTCATCAGTTTCGCCGGCCATGCTGTGATTGTCGAAGTCGCCATCGTGCGACACCAGAGCCTTGAAGCGGTCGGTGTGCCCGGCGATCCAGTTGATCATGTATCCTCCGAAGGATGCGCCGGCGGCCACCATGCGGTTCTTGTCGACGAAATCGATCCTTTCCAGCATGTCGGTTGCGAGCATCAAATCCTGGAACGGCGCGCCGCCCCAATCGCCCGAAATCTCCTCCACAAATTTCTGCCCGTAGCCCGTGGAGCCGTGGAAATTGGTCATCAGCACCACGTAGCCGCGCGCGGCGAACATCTGGGGGTTCCAGCGGAAACTCCAGGAGTCATCCCAGGCGCTCTGGGGACCGCCATGCACGAGCAGCAAGCCGGGGTACTTCTTGGTGGAGT
>DATJVT010000470.1:0-8872 GCA_035501695.1 Terriglobia bacterium
GGAAAGTGTGAGCCCGCCGATTACCGCCAGGGCCAGGGGCTTCTGCAGTTCGGCGCCCGAACCCAGGCCTACGGCGAGGGGCAACAGGCCAAAGAGGGTGCAGAGCGTGGTCATCAGAATCGGCCGCACGCGAATTTTCCCCGCGGCCACCAAGGCCTCACGCAGAGGCATCCCCTGTTCTTCCCACAGCTTGTGCACGTAATCGAACAGAATGATGCCGTTTTTCACCACTAGCCCCACCATCAGGATTATTCCCATGAACGAGGAAACGTTCAGCGCCGTTCCCGTGACCAGGAGCATCGCGAAGACGCCCAGAACCGAGAGCGGAGCGGCTGACATTATTATCAAGGCAGGCGGGAAGGCGCGGAACTGGATGACCAGGACGACAAAAACTGCCGCCAGTGCCAAGGTGAGAACGGCCAGCAGGTCGCGGAAGGAATTCTGTTGGCTCGCGTAGAGTCCTCCAATCTCGTATGTGGTGCCCACCGGGAATTGAATAGTATTCAGCACGTTCTGCACATCGTGGATGACGCTTCCCAGGCCCCGATTCACCAGTCCCGCTTGCAGGTCCACCATCGACCGCTGGTTTTCGCGCATGAGTTGATCTGCGCCGTGCACGGTGTCCACCCGGGCCAGGGCGGAAAGCGGCACAATCTGCTTGGCGGGGGTCAGAATCGGATACTGCCGGACATTGTCGTAGTTGTAGCGAAACGAATCCGGGAAGCGCACGCGAATGCCCACGGTGCGGTCGCTCAGCCTCAACTCGGTCTGTTCCAACCCCAGAAGACCGGCGCTCACCTGCTGTGAAACCTGCTCGACCGTCAATCCCTGGCGCTGGGCGGCCACTGCATCCACATTGATCACGCTCTCGGGATTCCCCTTCTGAATGCCGACGTAATCGAGTCCCTGGATCTTTTGCAGTTTGGGACCGATCTCGTCTGCCAGTTGGTCTAGAACCTTGAGATCGCTTCCGAAGATTTTTACTTCCACCGGGCTGGGACTTCCTTCCATGTCGCCAATCATGTCCTGCAGGACCTGGGTGAATTCCACGCGCACGCCGGGCACGCTTTGCAGGATGTTCGAGCGAAGCGCATCCATGGTTTCTTCAATGCCGCGTTCGCGTTCCGAGCGAGGCTTCAGTTTGACCACGATCTCGCCCACATTCTGTTCCGTCGCAAACGGCCCCATCTCCGCTCCCGTGCGCCGGAGAAAGGCAGCCGTCTCCGGCATGGCGCGAACCTGCTCTTCCAGCATGTGATTGATGCGATTGGTCTCCCCCAGGGAAGTTCCGGGAGGCGTCCAGGCGTCCAGAACGAAACCTCCTTCGTCCATTTCGGGTAGGAACCCGGTTTCTAATCGTGTGCCCAGAAACACACTGAGCCCGATGGAGACGGCCACGGCCACGGCGACGGCAATACGGTGCCGCAAGGCCCAGCGCACCAGCCATTCGTAAGCGCGGTAGACCGGCTGGATGAAGCGTTCCGATTTGACCTGGTGATGGCGCGGCTTCAGGTACTGCTCGGAGAGGAGCGGAATCAGAACAATGGCGAGAACCAACGAAAGAGTTACCGAGATAACGAGTGTCTGGCAAAGGGCCGAAAAGAACTCACCCACAACTCCGGAGAGCAGACTCAAGGGGGCAAAGACAACGATGGTGGTTACCGTCGACCCGGTCACCGGGCCCAACAACTCGCGCGTACCCTGCTCGGCGGCCTGTTCCGGGGAATCGCCCAAACCGAGATGCCGATAGATGTTTTCGACCACCACCACAGCATCGTCAATCACCAGCCCGATGGCGATGGCCATTCCACCCAGGGACATCAGGTTGAGCGTGCCGCCGAAGAGCCGCATGAAGAAGAAGGTCCCGATGACGGCGATGGGCAGGGAAACCGCGGCGATGAGGGTCGAGCGGCCTTCGCGAAGAAACAGGAAGAGGACGACCACGGCCAGTAAAGCACCGATCAGAACCGCATCGCGCACGCTGGCCACGGCCTCGCGCACGAACTCTGCCAGGTCGTACACCACGGACAGGTGCAACGTGGAGGGGATGGCGGAACCCAGATGGGCGGCCAACGCCTTGACCTGGTCGGCCACCTGGAGAATGTTCCCTCCAATCTGGCGGGAAATGCTGAGCAACGCGCCCGGCTGGCCGTTGCCGTAAACCAGGATGCGGGGATCCTCCACTCCGTCGCGAACCTCGGCAATGTCGCGCAGGCGAATGGGCGATTCATTCTCAACGGTCACCACCGTCTCGCGGATTTCATCCAGATCGTGGAATTGCCCAGTCGCCAGCACCAGGTAGCGCGAATAGTCCTTGTCCAGCCGGCCCACCGAATTCACCTGGTTGGTCGCGCGCAGGCGGTCGGCGATGTCGGGAAGGGAAATGCGGTGGGCGAGCATCTTCTGCGGGTCAACGATCACCGAGACTTCCCGCTGATCGCTCGCCTGGACTTCCACCAGGGAGACGTCCGGCACCCGGCTGAACATCGGGCGCAGATTGTAATACGCATAATCCCGCAAGTCGGCGCCCGGCACGTTCCCGCTCAGCACCATCATCAGGATGGGCCAATCCGTGGGGGTAATGCGCTCCACGGAGATTTCAGTGTCAAGAGGAAGGTCCCCGCGGACGTCGCTGACGTGGGCCTGCATGAGTTGCAGGGCGTACTGCATGTCGGTGTCCGGCTTGAACTGTACGGAGATTTCCACCGCGCCCCGGATGGTTCGTGAGCGGACGCGCTGAGCGCCCAGGACCGTCTTCGCCGTTTCTTCCAGCGGCCTTGTCACATTCAGGAGCATGTTCTGGGGCGACAGGTCGCCGGAATGGGCAACAATGACAATCCGCGGGAAAGACAGTTCCGGATAGACGTTGCTGGGGAGGCGGAAGGCGGAGACCAGGCCGGCAATAAACAGGGCGGCCGTCAGCAGATAGACCGCGCGGCGATTCTGGCGGCAGAAACGCACGACATTCATGGTTTGACCTTGATTTTTGCGCCCGACTCCAAGCCGTACGCCCCGGTGAGGATCACTACTTCGCCCTCTTCGGCGCCCGAGAGGAGTTCCACGCGCTCGTGGGTCTCAATTCCCAGCTTGACCGGGACCGCCTCCGCCTTCTCCGCGTTGGCGCGGAAGATCTGGGGCTGGCCTTCCGTGTCGCGATAGATCGCCGCGGGTGGCACCGTCAAAACCTGCTTGTGCGTTTCCAGGGGAATCTGGGCCGTGAGGAACATGCCGAGCCGCAGAAGGCCGGCGGCGTTGGCGATGCGGATCCGCACCAGCCCGACATTCGTCGTGGGATCAACCGAGGGGGAGATCGCTACCACGCGCCCGTTGAAACTGGTATCCGGAAAAGCATCAGTCCGCACCGTCAGGAGTTGGTTCACGTGGATCTTGGGCAGGTATGCGGCCGGTACGTTACCGAACAGTTCCACTTCCGAGTAATTGGCAATCTCGAAGAGGGGTTGCGCGCCGGTGCCGTCTACCTGCTCGCCGGCACTCATAAGCCTTTTGACGACCGTGCCGCTGAGCGGAGACTTGACCTCGGTGCGGGAGAGCTGCAACTGGGCAAGGGAGGCGGCGGATTGCGCCTGCTTCAGTGCCGCCTCCGCCACGCGCTCCGCCATGGTTGCGTCTTCCAGGTCCTTGCGGGCGGCGATGCCGCGCTCCAGAAGGTCGGCTTCGCGCTTGCGGTTGAGGCGGGCGTTCTCCAGGCTGGCGCTGGCCTGGTCGATGGCCGCTTGGGCCTGCTGCGCCTGGTCGCGATAGGAGTGGTCTTCAATCTTCGCCAGCACCGCCCCATCTTGCACCCGATCGCCTTCCGCGGCCATCATCGCTGCGATACGGCCAGCGACCAGGGAACTTACCTTGGCGTCCTGATTGGGCAAAGCCGCGATGGTGCCGGTTACCGTCAGGTCCGAGCTGATGTCGCCACGGACGACTTTGGTGAGGGTGACTTCCGCGACCGTGTTCGCCGGGCTCTCGGGTTTGTCAGCGCCCTCGTCGCCGGCCGGGGTTTTGGAGCACGAGGCCAGGTTCAGCAGCACGAGAACCATCATGCCGCCATGCAATCCGAAGGTATGAAGTCGTTTCATTTTAGGCATGGGACGCTACTTTGGATCGATGGAACTACCGACGGTTTCCTCCAGCTCCGCAAAAGCGCTCTGTACGGTGAAAAGGCTCTGGAGGTAACTGTGCTCAACGTCCTGGATGTTACGCTGCGCCGTCAAGACCATAAGAATATCAGCTTTTCCAGCTCGATAGCTCTGCTCCGCCAGGTCTTCGAGTTGGCGCGCAACGGGGACCAGGGTGGCGCGGTAGGTTTCCGCCTGGGTGCGCTGCGCATCGAGGTCAAAGTATCCCGTCTCCACTTTCGACGCCACCCCCCGCTTCGTGGCGGCTTCCTCCGAATCCAAGAGGTGCTGGGTCGCGAGCGACTCGGCAATCTCCCCCTGGTTGCGGTTGAAAACAGGCAAGGGTACCGCGATCTGGCCCCGCGGACCCACGGCAAATCCTCCGGGCCCCGGGGAGTTGAAATCCAACCCCAGTTCCACATCGACGGTGGGAATCCGCTCGGCTTTCAAAAGCGCCCGGCGGCTCTCCTCCACTTTTTGCTCCTGCGCGATGTGCTGCAATTCCGGATTGGCATTGTAGGCAAGCTGCACCAAATCGGGAAGCGAAACCGCCGGGGGCAGGTCCTGAAGGGCCGCCACGGGCTCCCAATCGGTGGTGGCGGGCTCGTTGAGCAGGGCGTTCAACTGGCTGAGCGAGATTTTTTCTTCCTGCTGCGCTACCTTGTAGTCGGCCTGCGCGCGCGCCACCTCTAGGCCCGCCTGAATCACTTCCAACTGCGCGACGTCCCCGGCGTTGAACCGGTCTTTCGCAATCTGCTCCAACCGCTTGGTCAGTTCGACCAAGTGCCCCTGCCGCTGGGACTCCGCCCGGGAAAAGGCGAGTTGAAAATAAGCCTCGCGGGTCTGCCGGCGGACTAACCGCTCCAGCGCCGTAATTTCGAGATCAGTGAGCACCCCTTCCCTTTGGGCGACCTCGATCCGCCGGCCCCGTTTGCCGCCCAATTCCAAGGGCTGATCTACAAAAACCCCTTCGTGAGGTGTGTCCCGCAGGGCGGTGAAGTTGAATGTCGGGTTGGGCCGCTGGCCGGCGGCTTGCACGCCTGCTTTCGAGATGACTTGCCGCTGCCGGACCGCAAGCAGGTCGAGGTTCTGCTTGCCGGCGAGCTCCAGGGCCATCGGGAGTGAAAGACGGTTCGGGGTCTGCGACCATGCCACCCCAGTGGCTAAAATAACCAACGCCGCTGATGTCAGCACCCTTCGTTTCATGGAAGCACCACTCCCCTCTTCGCACGACTTCGCGCTCGCCGCACTTTCCGACCGACTTCCACACCGGGAAGAAGCATCTTAACGTCAGGCTTCCCGAAAAGGCGAGGGGTTTAGGAGAGCAACAGAAAAGTGTAACGAACCTGCGCGGAGTGAGGTTACACCCGCCCCTGGGACAAAATGTACTATTCCTTGACCTTGCGGCCGACCTGAGCGCTAGCCCACCCCGATTTTGGCGTGGCGTGTCCTCTTTCCGCTGGATTTCAAATCCGGTTGCGAATATCATCGTCCCCTTCCGAGTTAGTTGGGACAAACCGGGGTCCCGCGCCGGCCGCGATAGCTGAGGAAACTCAAGGAGCGTCGGATGAAATATCTGTTGGTGGTGGCATTTGGCTTGTTTCTGGCATCCCAAGCGAGCGCCCAAGCGCCC
The DNA here is from genome assembly GCA_035501695.1 of Terriglobia bacterium. Classification (GTDB taxonomy): domain Bacteria; phylum Acidobacteriota; class Terriglobia; order UBA7540; family UBA7540; genus Bog-366. The sequence goes on from DATJVT010000470.1 coordinate 5,761, forward strand.
GCCGGCAAGGGATGGATCGCGCTCTTCAACGCCAAGGATCTGACCGGCTGGATCAACAACGGCCAAGAGAAGTGGGTGGCCGAGGGCGGTGTGATCCTGGGCGAGAGCACGGTGGGTCACTATGGTTATCTCACCACGGAGAAGACCTATAGCAATTTTGTCCTGCGCGTGAAGTTCAATCCTGGGAAAGGGAACAGCGGGGTGTTCACGCGCTCGCGCATTACCGGAAATTCGCCCGAAACCGGACCCGACATCGAGGGCATGCAGGTGGAAGTGGACCCAAGGCGCAACACCGGCTCGATCTACGAGAGCGGGCATCGCGGCTGGGTAGCGATGGGCACGCCTGCTTGCGAACAAGCCATCAAGCCGGGCGAGTGGAACGAGATGGAAATTACCGAGCAGGGTGTCCACTATGCTACCACCCTGAACGGCGTACCTTGTGTGGACTTCACCGATACTCAACCGAATTTCAAGGAGGGGGTAATCGGTTTACAGCTCCACACCGGCGGGGGAGTGAAGATCCTTTTCAAGGACATCTACCTCCGCCCCCTGCCCAACCCGTAGCCGCCCGTTGTCGCTTTTCCAACTGCGGCAACTAACGACTGACGACTGACAACCGACAACTCACAACTGATTACTTAAGGAGGACATAAAATGACGGATCAACACCAAGCCAAGCTCAGGCGCCGTGAATTTCTGGGGATGGGCGCTGCCGCAGCGGGAACCTTCATGATTCTGAAGCCGCAACTGGTCCGCGGGACGGCTGCGAATTCCCAGGTCCGCTTCGGGATCCTCGGCTGCGGCGGCCGCGCCACCGAAGAGGGCACGAGCTTCGTGCAGAATGCCGGCGCTCGGGTAACGGCCATTGCCGACCTTTTTGCCGATCAATTGGAAAACGGACGCAAACACTTTGACGAGGTACAACAGGCGAAAGGCTATGCGCCCATCGACAAATCCCAACTCTTCAAGGGGCCCAATGCCTATAAGGAAATCGCCGCCTCGAAAGAGGTGGATTTCATCCTGATTACCACCCCTCCTTACTTTCACCCCCACCACTTGGAAACGGTGGTCGACGCAGGCAAGCACGTCTATTGCGAAAAACCCGTGGCCGTAGACGTCCCGGGGGCGCATCACGTCATCCAAATCGGCGAGAAGGCGCAGGGCAAGTTGAGCCTGGCGGTGGGCTTCCAGATTCGCAACGCGCCGCCCATGGTGGAACTGACACGGCGCATCCACGGGGGCGCCCTCGGGAAGATCGGCTGCGGCCTCGCTTACTATTATTGCGCCCATATCGACCGGCCCGACTGGGCAAACGCTTCAGCCGAAGAAAAACGGCTACGCAACTGGGTGTGGGATCGCGAACTTTCCGGTGACATCATTGTGGAACAGAACATCCACGTCATCGACATGTGCAACTGGATGCTGAAGGGCCACCCCGTGAAGGCCGTCGGCATGTGCGACCGCAAGATCCGCCCCGATGCCGGGAATTGCAAAGACAACTTCAACGTCCTCTTTACTTATCCGGACAACGTGCAGATCAGCTTCGGTTCCACTCAATTTGACGATCCGGCCTTTGATGCCGCCGTGTATCTGTTCGGGTCGGAGGGCAATTCGGAGGCGCACTACGATTGGCGCGTCAGTATCAACGGCAAGAACAAATGGGATGCCGGACTGCGACCCAGCGGTGGGGCGGAGTTTTCCGCCGCAGGGAAGTTCGCCGGCGCGCTGGACGAAGCCGACTCGGAGAAGGAAAAGGCTTTCGTCTCCAGCATCACCAGCGGCCAGTTCCTGAACCAGGCGGCCCTGGGCGCTGAATCCGCCATGAGCGCCATGCTGGGCCGCACCGCGGCTTACACCGGCAAACCGGTTACTTGGGACGAATTGCAAAAGTCGAAGGAAGTTCTCGAACCCAAGATTGATATTACGAAATTTGCGTAATTGCCCGTGGTCCGTAGTCCGTTGCCCGGTACACATAGCCAGCGGCAACGGACTACCGACAGTATGCTCATACTGCATTCCCTGGAGGACATTATGAATCACCCATCGCGACGCGATTTTCTGAAGGTTTCCGTGGGCGCCACTTGCGCGGCGCCCCTGGCTTCGCTGGCCGCGGCTACCCCCGCGCCTCTTCCGGTTCCCGCCGCCGGCCGCATCAAGAAAGCCGTGCAAATTGAAATGCTGCCCAAAGAAATGAGCTACGCCGACCGCTTCAAACTCGCCGGGGACGTGGGATTTGAAGGCGTGGAAGGCCAGACTGTTGAGGACCCCAAAGTGGCTGAGGAGATCAAGAAGGCCTCGGATGACGCCAAGGTTCCCATCCATTCCGTCATGAATATGGCGCACTGGGATAATCCGCTCTCCTCCACTGACCCCGCCGTGGTGAAGAAGTCATTGGACGGCATGAAGACCTCGCTGCATAACGCCAAGCTGTGGGGAGCGGAGACGGTGCTGTTGGTTCCCGCGGTGGTCAACGCAACCACCAGTTACAAAGACGCCTGGACCCGTTCCCAGAAGAATATCCGCACGCTCATCCCGCTGGCGGAGGAGTTGAAGATCATCATCGCTATCGAGGAAGTCTGGAATAAGTTCCTACTAAGCCCGCTGGAGATGGCAACTTACGTGGACGAATTCAAGAGCCCGTGGGTCAAGGCCTATTTCGATGTGGGCAACGTGGTCCTTTACGGCTACCCGCAGGACTGGATTCACACGCTCGGCAAGCGCTTCCGCAAGGTGCACCTGAAGGACTTCAAGATGGGCAAGGGCTGGGACCCGATCACCGCGCGATTCGTGAACCTCGGAGACGGCGACATTGACTGGGCCGCCGTGCGCCAGGCGTTCGCCGATGTCGGTTACACCGGCTGGAGCACGACCGAACTCGAAGGAGGCGACGAAGCTTACCTGCGCGACGTCGCGAAGCGAGTCGACAGGCTGGTGCTGGGCGTCTGATCAATGCGCGGCCACCGAGGCTCCGGCGCGGGGCTTGGCGCTCTTCATCATAAACATGAAGGGTATCATGGCCATGAAGGTCCACCCCAGCAGCGAAAAGGCGTCGACATAGGCCAGCATGTTCGCCTGCCGCAGCAGGTTGCCGTAGAGCAAGCCCTGCGATTGG
>DATJVT010000471.1:0-6782 GCA_035501695.1 Terriglobia bacterium
GGCCGGAGACCGCCGCTACAGATCTTGCCGGCCTGTCTCACAAGGGAGTAGGCCACGGGGTTGCCGTATAATAGTCTACATGTATAAGCGTGATGACCGGGCGGCGCGAAGTCAAGCGGAATCGGGCAATTTCCGGCCAAATTCGGCCACATTGTCTGAAACTATTTGCTAAATTTCCTACCGGTAGGAAACGAGTTTTGGGAAATGGCGCTTGGGAGTGCGGCAGCTCGATGCCGCTTTTTGCGCCGGAAGCTCGCTTCCGGCCTCTCACAGGATGCCTCAATTGGCATTACAATTGCCAGCTCTTACGAGGGTTTGGACCCTACTGGGCGCGATTCACCAGCCCGGTGGCCGGAGGAGGGTTTCCATGGGCAAGATCGGTCGTCGCGAAATATTACGAAACTCGCTGGGGCTTTCCGGCGCGTTGCTGGGAGGAATCAGCCTGGAGGAAAAGGCCCTCATGGCTCAGCTTGTGGACAGGTCGGAGTATGGGAAGGTGAAGGAGCCGGTGAAAGGGCTGCAGCGGGGCAAGTTCGGCAAGTACGAAGTCTCCCGCCTGATCATTGGCGGCAACCTGATTTCCGGCTCGGCCCATGCCGGCGAACTACTCTACCAATCCGCCTTGATGACGCACTATTTTACGACCGAGAAGATTCTGGAAACCTGGGCGCTGGCCGAGGCCAACGGCATCAACACCACCTTGATGCGCGCCGATCCCCACATCATGGAGCATTACCGCATCTTCACGAGCGAGCGCAAGGGCAGGTTGCAATGGATCGCCCAGTCCGCCCCCGAACAGGGGGACGCCGTTGAAAACGCCAAGCGGGCCCGCGACAATGGCGCCATCGCCATGTACCATCACGGAGGAGTCTCCGACCGACTGGCGAAAGAAGGGAAGGTGGAGGAGATCGGCCGCATTGTGGAGGGCATCCGCAAGACGGGCATCATGGCTGGCATCGGAGCGCATCTGGCGCCCACCGTCCAGGCATGCGCCCAGGCGAAGATCGATCCAGACTTTTACATGGTAACCGTGAACCAGGTCGGTTACTACTCGAGTCCGGCGGCAGAGATCGAACAGTTGATGGGAACCCTCCACAAGCCCTGGATTGGATTCAAGACTCTGGGAGCAGGAAGAGAAACTCCACCCGGAGGTTTTCACCACGCATTCCGGCGCGGCGCCGATTTCATTGCGGTGGGCATGTTTGACTGGCAGGTACGCGATGATGTTGCCCACGTCCAGGAGATGTTGGCCAAGGGAATCGATCGCGATCGCCCCTGGGCGTAGGCGGCGTTACTCGTAGATCGACATCCTTCTTGCCGTGCGCGCCGCCAGATGGTCGCGGCCGGCCTTTACGAAGCCCAGAAAGCGGCGGGCCAGCTCACCGATTCGCTCCCTTTGGCGGCGATGAATCGCATCCGGCGGGATCAATTCCCTGCCCACTCCAAGTGCGATGGCTCCGGCCAGAATGAACTTGAAAGCGTTCTGTTGATTCACGCCTCCGGAGGCGATAAGGAGAATATCCGGGAACATCCGGTGCAGAGACCCGATGTAACCTTCACCGCCGATGTGGGCGCAGGGTACCACCTTGACGAAGTCGGACTTGGCCTCCCACGCGGTGATGACTTCCGTGGGGGTCAATGCGCCCGGGAACACCACCACATCTTGCTGCGAGGCGAAATCGATGACGGAGGGAATGAGCCCGTCGCAGGTCAGAAACTGCGCGCCGGCGTCGAGGCAAACCTGTGCCGTCGCCGGATTGGTCACGCCACCCGCGCCTAACACAATGCCGGGAACCGTCCTGGCCAGGTCGCCGATGACCTTGATGGCATGGGGCACGGTGAGGGGGATTTCCACGACGACCACTCCGCCTGCCACCACCGATTGAGCCGAGAACATGGCGTCTTCCGCCGAACTGACGCGGACCGCGGCGATGATGCCAGTATCTTCAAACCGGCCCCGGACTTCGAATTTCTTCACAGAGTCGTCTCCTCTGGGGACACGCATGTGCCCGAATGTGCCCGCAGCTTATGGGCGGCCACGCTTGGCCTGGCGAGGGTGGCGAGGCGCGGGCCGGGGGCGGCGGCACCTCGGGGACATTATGTCCTCACGGCAGGATGCGCGTTCCCACTGCCTCCCGCAATTGTTCCACCGCCAGCAACCAAGCGGCCAAAGACTGCCGGTAGCCAAGCTGCGTGGCGCGGTAGCTCCTCTCCGCATCCAGGAAATCCAGCAGGCTGACGGCGCCCCGCTGGTAGGCGTACTCGCTGATGTCCCTATCCTTCTGCGCCCGGTCCAGGTACCCCGAGCGGTAGAGTTGCACGATTTTGTCGTTAGTCTGAAGGTTTTCGTAGGCATCGCGCACATCGGTCATAACTTGGTTATTGGCGGCCTTTTCCTGCTCCTGGGACATGGTGATGACCGACTTGGTGCGGGCGATCTCCCCCTGGTTGCGGTTGAAGACGGGCAGCGGGATGCTGGCATAGACGGACGCCCCGTTGATGCCATTGACGTGCGAGTAATTCCCCTGCACGGTCACGTCCTGCTTGCCGTCCGCCTTGGCGAGCTGGTACTGGCTGGTGGCCGCCGTGACGCCCTGGGTGGCCGCCTTCAAGTCCGGACGCTGCCCGAGCGCCTTCAGTTGCAGGTCCTCCAGGTTGCCCTGCACTTTATGGTACTCGAACTCCCCCGCAATGTCGTAATCCGCCGGGACAGATTCGTAACCCATCTGATTGCGGAGGTCGGAAAGCGCCTGCACCCTGGACAGTTCCGCCTGCGCCACGTCATTTTGAAACTGGAGGAGCTGCAATTCAATCTTCAATTTGTTGTCTTCGCTGATCGCCCCCTCCTGGTACCGCAGGTTGTTGAGGTCGACCGTCTTCTGGTAGCTGTCCAGATCCTTGCGAGCCAGTTCCAGCGTGGATTCGGCGAGCTGCACGTTGATGAACAGCGCCGCCACCTGAAAGGTCAGGGTGCGTTCGTTATCCGACACCAGGTCCGTGGTCACGGCGGTCTGGTCGCGGGCGGCCTGCAGGCGATGCTGGCGCTTCTTGCCGCGCTCGATCAGGTAGCTGAGTCCCACGTCGACCTCCGTCAGGTCGTCGAAGTACTGCCGGGTAAAATCGCTGGGCGAAAAAAGCGGCAGGTAATCCCAGTCGCCGAAAAGCGCAGGGTTGGGGCGCAAGTTGGCCGTAATCTCCATAGCCTTGCTCTGGTCGATGGTGGTGCGCGCCGCCAGAAGGTTGTGATTGTGCTGGAGGGCCAAGCGGATGGCATCATCCAGAGTGATACTGGCCGGACCCTGGGCGAAGGCCGCACCTGCCACCAGAACGTACGTCAGGCAGCCGGCCGCCCCGACCCACCATCGACCCACGGGGGATTTCAAAGTTTTAGTTCCCAAAGGACTCCTCCAGCTCCGGAAGTTTGTCCGTATCGTTCGCCACCCAGACATAGAGCGTGGGCAGCAGGAAGATGCTGATGACCAGAGCGGCCATCAGCCCTCCGACGATGACGATGGCGAAAGGCCGCTGCGAATCTGAACCAATGGCGTGCGAGGTGGCCGCGGGCAGCAATCCGAGGGTGGCGACGAGCATGGTCATCATGATGGGACGAAGCCGGAGGACCGCCCCCTCGATGGCTGCATCCAGGATGACGTAGCCGTGGGCGCGAAGCTGATTGATATATTCCAGCATGATGACGCCGGTTTGCACGGATACGCCGAACAGCGCCAGGAAGCCAATGCCGGAAGAGACGCTGAAGTTGGTATGCGTCAAAAGCAGAGCCAGCATGCCACCCAGGGGCGCCATCATGACGTTGGCCAGGATCAGCGACGCCCACTTGAGGGATTTGAACATCACGTAAAGGATAATAAAGATCAGCAGGACGGTGAGCGGCACAATGAGGAAAAGCCGGGCCTGGGCGCGCTTCTGGCTCTCGTACTCGCCTTCCCAATTGATATGGTAACCGGGCGGGAGTTTGACTTGCGCGTTGACCTTGGCGATCGCCTCCTCCACGGTGCCACCCAGGTCGCGCTCTCGCACGCTGTATTTAATAGCCACGTAGCGCTGGTTCCCCTCGCGATAGACCTCCGACCCGCCGTCCCGGACCTCCACTTTGCAGAGTTGCGCCAGCGACACGCGCTCTCCCGAAGGCGAAAGGAGGCGGATGTTTTCGATGGCCTCCCGCGTGTCGCGGTAGGGGGGAAGATAGCGCATCACGAGATCATAGCGCCTTTCCCCTTGCAGCACCTGGGTGAGCGCGTTGCCGCCCACCGCGGTCTGGATGGCATCCTGCACGTCCGCGACATTGATACCCCAGCGGGCGGCGGCCGGGCGGTCCACGGCGAAGTTAAGGTTCGGCTGTCCCAGCACGCGAAACAGGCCGAGGTCCTGGATGCCCTGGATGTGCCGCATGATCTCCACAATCTGGTCGCCCTTTTCTTCCAGGATTCCCAGATCTTCGCCATAAACCTTGGTGGCCAGCTCCCCCTTAACGCCGCTGACCGCCTCCTCCATGTTGTCGGCGATCGGCTGAGAGAAATTCCAGATGGCGCCCGGGATCTTCTCCAGTTCGCGGTCCATGGCGGCGATAAGTTCCTCTTTGTCCTCGCGGAAAACCGGACGCCATTGTTCCTTGGGTTTCAAATCCACGCAGTACTCAGTGTTGAAAAACCCCGTGCTGTCGGTCCCATCATCCGGCCGCCCCACCTGGCTGGTTACCGTCGTGACTTCCGGAAAAGAAGCCAGGACAAGGCGGGCCCGATTCGCCACGCGGATTCCCTCGCTCGGACCGGTGCTGGGCGGCAGCGTGCCGCGCACCCAGAGGGCTCCTTCGTCCAAGTGGGGAAGGAACTCCGAACCAATGACGCCACCCAGCGCGAGATAAAGCGTCGCCGCCACCCCCACTCCCGCCAGCCCCAGGGTAATACCCCGATGGAGAATGGCCCATCGCGCCGCGCCCCGGTAGCGGCGGGTCAGGAAGGTTATGACCGGGTTGGGCCATTCGCCCGCCCCCCGCCGGAAGAGGAAAGTGGACAGCACGGGGGCCACGATCATCGAAAACAACAGCGCGCCCAGCAGCGCGAAGGCCACCGTCCAGGCCATGGGTTTGAACAAACGTCCTTCCACCCGTTGGAGGGTAAAGATGGGAAGGTAAGCGGTGATGATGATGGCGATGGCGTAGAAGACCGGACGCTGCACTTCGTGCGCCGCCTCCCGCACGCACTCCATGGTGGTCTTGGATCGCGAACCATCCCGGTGGCTCACGTGGCGGACAACGTTCTCCACCATCACCACCGCGCCATCCACCACCATGCCGAAGTCCAGTGCTCCCAGTGACAACAAATTGGCAGGAACGTTTTTGAGGCTCAGGCAAATCGAAGCAAACAACAAGGAAAAGGGAATCGTCAGGGCAACGATCAACGCCCCCCGGGCATTTCCCAGAAAGAGGAAGAGGATAATAACCACCAGGATGATGCCTTCCGTCAGGTTGTGGAGCACGGTATGGGTGGTGAACTCCACCAGTTCGCTACGGTCGATAAAGGGTACGACCTTAACCCCCGGCGGCAGCAGGTGGTCGTTGAGCTCCTTGACCTTGGCGTGGATCCCCACCAGCGTCGAGTCCGATTCGGCGCCTTTCCTCAGCAGGATAATGCCGGAGACCACGTCATCGTTATCGATGATCCTGCCGTCCTCGCGCCGGATGGCCCGGCCGAACTGGCCCAGCCGGATCTTGGGTCCCTGCGATACAGCGGCAATATCCTTGATGCGGAGCCCCGTTCCGTTCTGGTTCTTGATGACGGTATCTTGAATGTCGCGCACGTTGCGCACCAAGCCCACGGCGCGGACATTGATCTGCTGCAAGCCCGCCTCAATAAAGCTTCCGCCTCCATTCGTATTGTTGTTGGTGAGTTGGTTTTCCACCTGGCCGATGCTCAGTCCGTAGGAGACCAGCTTATCCGGGTCCACCCGCACCTGATATTCGCGCGTCGGGCCGCCGAAGCTCGAGACATCCACCACGTTGGGGACCGACTTGAACTCCTTTTCCAACACCCAGTCCTCCAAGGACTTTAAATCCATCACGTCGTACTGGGGATTGCTGGTCCTCAGCGTATAGAAGTAGATCTGCCCCACGGGACTCCAATCCGTACCCATCTGGGGCTGCAAGCCCGGAGGCAAGTTCACTTGCGAGAGCCTTTCCAGGACCTTGGCGCGGTTCCAATCGTTCTCGGATTCGTCGTCGAAGACCAGCATCAGGCTGGAGAGGCCCGCGATGGAGACCGAGCGCAGGTGGACGAGATGAGGAATCCCATTCATGACAATTTCCAGAGGGATGGTGACCTGCTGTTCCACCTCCTCGGCGGCGCGGCCCGGCCATTGCGTGATCACCTGGACATAGTTATTGGCCACGTCGGGGTAGGCCTCGACGGGAAGCTTATGAAACGAGATGGCGCCCCAGACGAAAAGCAGGAGGGCGATGGCCACCACGACAAAGCGGTTATTGAGCGCGGCGTCGACAATGCGGCGTATCATTTATTGCTCCACGGTGGCCTGAAGGTCCAGGGCATTCGCCACGACCTGTTGTCCGGGCTGGAGGCCGGAATCCACTTCCTGAAGGTTGCCCGGCAGCATCTTGCCGCCGGTCACTCCCACGCGGCGAACCCGGCCGGGCTGGATGGGAACGTAAACCCAGTCGCGGTCGTGCAAATGCAGAATCGCCGTGGCCGGGACGGTGGCGCGCACGACTTTCTTCCCGCCGAAGAAGGTGGCGGTCACAAACATGCCGA
>DATJVT010000472.1:0-10428 GCA_035501695.1 Terriglobia bacterium
GTGGACCTTCTTTCGCTGGGCACCTTGTCAATGTATGTCGCGATCAAGGGCAAAGTCAAGAATCCGGCGACGTCTTCCTTTTCTCATTCTCATACCCTCGCACCTCGCCTTTATTGAAGCTGGCCAACTAATGAACGCCCTGCACGACGAAAACAATCCACAAATCCTGTTAGACGCTTTATAGTAGTCGATTGTCTTTTGCTGCTTGTACCGATGAGGAGGCTTCCATGCCGCAAGTCGTAACCTTCGGTGAAGCAATGATCCGCCTTTCGCCGCCTCACTTCCAGCGCCTGGAGCAGGCTGCGACCCTGGATGTCCAGGTGGGGGGCGGTGAGTTGAACGTTGCCGTGGGTGTAGCGCGTTTGGGCCTGACGAGCGCTTGGGTATCGCGCCTCCCCCAAAACTCGTTGGGGCGGCTGGCCGAGAACCGCGCTCGGCAGGCGGGGGTCGATACCTCGCACCTGATCTGGACTTCCGACTCTGCCTGCCGGATGGGGCTTTACTTCCTGGAGTTTGGAGCAGCGCCCCGCGCCAGCGGTGTGCTCTATGACCGCCGCAATTCCGCCATCAGCGCCATCCGGCCCGGCGAAGTGGATTGGAAGCTCGTCATGGAAGGCGCCCGGTGGTTCCATACCAGCGGCATTACTCCCGCGCTAAGCGATTCGGCAGCCGCTGTTACAAAAGAAGCTCTGCAGGCGGCGAAGCTGGCGGGTCTGACGGTCAGCTATGATTTGAACTATCGTGGCAAGCTGTGGACGCCAGATAAGGCGCAGGCCGTGCAAGAACCGTTGATGGAGTATGTCGACATCCTGATTACCACTGAAGAGGACACGAGCGTAGTATTCAAAATTAAAGCGGACGCCAAGCTTAGCGAGCAGGGGTTCGCGCACGTATCGGTCGAGCCGTACAAAGAGGCGGCGCGGAAATTACAGGAGAAATTTCATTTTCAGGCCGTTGCCATCACCCTGCGCGAGAACCCCCTGGTGTGGCGCAACTCCTGGAGTGCCATTGCCTATGCCGATGGCAGGTTCTACGACGATGTGAAGTACGAATTGGAGATTGTGGACCGCCTGGGGGGCGGCGATTCCTTCAGTGCGGGCTTTATCTATGGCCGCCTGGTCAAGGATTCTTACGAAGCTGCCGTCCGTTACGGCAACGCTTTCAGCGCGCTGAAACACACGATGCCCAGTGACTTTAACTGGGCGACCCTGGCGGAAGTTGAGAGCCTGCTCAAGGGTTCCAGCCTGCGAGTGGCGCGTTAAAGAGGGAGATGCCTATGTCCTGGTCAAAAGAGAAAGCGCTCGGTTTGATTCGCGAAGTTGGTCTGGTGCCGATTGTACGGGCGCCGTCGGCGGAGGACGCCTTGCTGGCGGCGGAGGCGATTATTGCGGGGCAGATCGGAATCGCCGAAATCACCATGACCGTCCCCAATGCGATACAGGTTATGGAAAAAGTGGCGGATAAGTTTGGTGACCAGGTTCTGCTGGGCGCCGGGACGATCCTGGACCCGGAAACCGGCCGAGCGGCGCTCCTGGCGGGGGCGCAGTTCATTGTTACTCCGGCGCTGAACCTTCAGGTCGTCGAACTGGCACGCCGCTACAGCAAGCCCTGCATGCCCGGTGCTTTGACCCCGACGGAGATCGTCACAGCATGGCAAGGGGGCGCGGATCTGGTAAAGATCTTCCCTTGTGGGCCGGTCGGGGGGGCCAAGTATATCAAGGCGCTCAAGGGACCTTTCCCGCAAATTGAGTTTGTGCCCACGGGCGGCGTTAATCTTGAGACGACCCCCGAGTTCATCAAGGCCGGGGCGGCCGCCGTCGCCGTGGGCGGCGAACTGGTGGACCTCAAGGCGTTGCGCGCGGGCAAGATGGACGTGATAACCGCCAACGCGCGCCTTTACTTAGAAGCGGTGCGCGCGGCGAGGGCCTCCCTGAAGTAGCGGCCCGCACTTGGGATTCAGCCGGTGTCCAAGGCTGAATCCGCCACCCTCTTGGCGGTTTGCATACTCCTACTTGTTGTATTGGGCTTGCAGTCTCTCAACGATGTGATGCGCCTGATCAATGTGCGCAATTATCCGGCCTTGGAGACCTTGCGACTAGGGATTGTCTTCCTCCATGGTCACGTCCCGATGCGCGGAGTCAAGCAATTCCAGCGTCTTGAGATAGCGATCACCTCTCTTTAGATGAGTATCGATGGGCGGGTGGTCGTTGAGGTTCTTTCCGTCGTCGATGGCAGCGCGCTTGATTTCGTTAATAGCGTCATCGATCCTCTCAATAGCACGGAATTCCATGTCGTCGCGTTGTTCGTCTGAGGCGAGCTTGTCCAGCAAGGCGCGGGCTGGGCGGAGATCGGTCAGGGCGTGCAGATAATGGGGATGATGTCCCGGCTTGTCGGCGAGTGCAAACCCCAGGCAAGAAACAATGAAGATGCCCAGTAGAGTCAATCGGACTAGTGTCTTCATTTTGTTTATGATTCCTCCTTGGTTGAAAATGATAAACCTTCCACGAGCGCGGGAATTTGTATGCCCAGATCGTCAAGATCGAGAGCAAGCCGCCTTACGCTATTCCGTCCGCGATCGGCACAGACCTGGCTCTCCACCAGCCCTGCTGTATTGGGCTCGATGGGTGGAATTGTAAACGGTAAATCAGTTCCTCTTGGCGAACTGGAAAAACCTTTATTCCGCTTTCGGGCGGTTATACTTGCATCGAGCTCTTAAGCGGGCAAGGCAAGGCGTTTAGCTTTGTGCCAAGCGAGGTACCTAAGCCGATGAAGACTCTCATATGGGTCAAGCGACACATGCTCTCCAGACCAGTCCAAGCCCTTGCGCTCAGTCTGTTTTTCGCGATGGGGGCCGTCGCACACCCGCAGGTAACTCAGGATGTCCTCGCGCAGGCCGACGAAATTCTTCAACAGATGAGCGAGATTACCGGGTTGCCCATCAAGTCGGCCCTCAAGAAACAGGTTGTCAGCCGGCCGGAAATCGAAAAGTACCTGATTCAGGATCTGCACGAGGAGATGACCCCGGCGGAAATTCACGAGCAGGAAGCCCTGGTGCGCGCCTTGGGACTGGTGTCGCCGGACTTCAATCTGGAGAAGTTTCGCATCAGCTTTTATACAGAGCAGGCGGCGGGGTTCTACGATCCCAAGCGGAAGACGATGTTCATTGCCGACTGGATTTCGGCGGACATGCAGGACATGGTGCTTGCCCACGAACTTACCCATGCTTTACAGGACCAGAGTTGGGACCTCAACGCCTTTCTGCACGGAGCGCGCGACGATGACGATGCCACGAATGCGCGATTGGCCGTGGTGGAAGGGTATGCCACCGCCGCCATGTTCCAGCAAACGGGCGGCGGATTGGACCTGGGACAACTTCCCTCCCTCTCCCCGCTCCTGGAGGGGCTCATCTCCCAGCAATTCGAGGAGTTTCCCGCTTTCTCCGGCGCTCCCTATTTCTTCCGGATGCAAGCCCTTTTCCCCTACGTGCAGGGTATGGGCTTCATGCAAACCGGGCTGCAACTCGGCGGCTGGAAGGAACTCGGTGGGTTGTTTGCGCGTCCCCCTGTGGCCACCAAGCAGATTTTCGAACCGGACACCTATTTCAACCGCGAGTCTTTTCCTCCCGTGGCACTACCGCGTCCGCCCGAACTGGATGGCGCGGCTGGTCTTCGCTTCCTGGGTGGCAACGCATTGGGAGAACTCGGGTATTACTCCCTCCTCGGGCAACTGATTTCCGAGGAGGAGGCCAAGACTCTCGGCCCCTCCTGGCTGGCGGACAAGTATCTGCTCTATGAACGTTCCGGGGGTAATAGTTACACGCTGGTGGCGCGGACGCGGTGGAGGACTTCACAGGCCTCGGCCGCGTTCTTCCGCGACTATCACTCCATTCTGGCTCACAAGTATCCGGGACTCACCACCGACCCGCGTTCATCCGCAGACCTGTTTGTGGGATCCGCTGCCAACGGCACGGTCATGCTGCTGCACAGGGGAGAGGAATGCCTGTGGACGGAGGGAGTGCCCGCCGCCAAGGCGGACGCCATGCTCGCTTGGCTGCGCGGGCTCTGATCAGCGCTTGTGCGCTCTGATCTCGTCGTAAAGGATAATCGATATCACCACCAGAACCCAAACGGGGAACACGCCCATTCCGGGAATGGCTTCGACGATCAGCCCTGGCAGAAGGGCCCACCGGCGGCCTAGGATCAAGAAGAGCAGTCCCGCGGTTCCCAGGTCCAGCGCCCACTGGATCGGCGGGGCGAAATCGGTCAACATGGCAAGGAAATCCGAAATTGCCGCCACCCCAAAGGCGATGGCAAACCGGACGCGGGAGGGACGCTTGATGGGGACAATCTCTTGCCCCGCGCTGACCACGATAGGCTGGTTTTCGGTTTTCATTAATTTGGTTTCCACGCTCATTTTAGACCCCCCGCCGAGCCCAATGCTATCATGATCATGCGAGATTAGGTGAGGCGGAGATCAGGTCTATGGCCTCACCCTTTGATGTTCAAAAGCCTGCCAGAGTTGCGAGGTCAGGGTAGCGTTGGGAAACGGTGGCCTCAACGGTAGGCTTGCTTTCGGTGGTCGGCGGCTAAGGGGGAAAACGATCTCCTGCCGCTCGTCAACCTCAAAGAAGAGCCGCAGGTCGCCAACCCGGTAGTGCAATGTGGGTGACCCCCTGTTCTTCGGCGCTTAATACTCGGCCGGAAATGAGGGTTTGGGCGTAATATTCGTGGTTGTGGCGTCCCCTCGGATGAAACCAGCACGCCGTGTCTGCCTGCTACTGCTTGCCGCCCTGGTTACAGTGCCGCCGGCACACGCGCAGAAGCCCTGGGCGCAATTGCCGCCTACCCCGGCGCTGCCGAAGTTGGAGCGCAGCGGCACGATGCCGATAAACGGCATCCGCGTGTGGTACGCGGTCTTCGGGCATGGATCTCCGGTGATTATGTTGCACGGCGGGCTTGCCAACTCGAATTACTGGGGCCTGCAAGTCGCGGCGCTTGCCCCGCACTTTCAGGTCATCGTGATGGACAGCCGCGGCCACGGGCGAAGCACGTGGGATGGCGGGCCGGTCAGTTATCATCTGATGGCGGCCGACGTGCTTGCCCTGATGGATGCCCTGCACATCCCCAAAGCTGCGCTGGTGGGATGGAGCGATGGGGCCATCATAGGCCTCGACATCGCAATCCATCACCCCGAAAGGCTTACCGGACTTTTTGCCTTTGCCGCGAACTCCAACACCGCCGGCGCGAAGAGTTCAGAAGGGAGCGCCGTTTTTGACGTCTACAAGAAGCGCACCCGGGAAGAATATGAGAAGTTATCCCCGGCGCCTGCCGCGTTTGAGGCATTCCATGCGCAGTTGATCAAGATGTGGCTCTCCGAACCGGACTTTTCCGATGCGCAACTGCGCGGCATCAAGGTGCCCACCTGGATCGTGGACGGCGACCATGACGAGATCATCAAACGCGAAGACACCGACCGTATGGCCCGCCTCATTCCAGGCGCCCGCGAACTCATTCTGCCCGGCGCCAGCCATTTTGCGTTCCTGCAGGACCCGAAGCAGTTCAATGAGTCGTTGCTCAGCTTTCTATCGGACAAATGATCGTGCATGAATCAAACGACAAGCCATACAAAGGGGAAATGCTGATCCTCTCGATTCGCCTTCATCCTGACATTGAAAGGCGTTTATCCGAACTTGCGCAGCGCACTGGGCGTACGATGCTCACAATGATCCGGAGCTCGTCGAGGGCAATTCGCAAGATCTCATAGACCGTCATCTCGCCGAAACGCGCCTGGTAAAGCGCCGTCCGCCGCTCCAATCCGAAGTTGAAAATCGGCAGCCGAAAATGTCTCAGTGTCCACCGCCCGTCAACTCCCTGACGATATCGCCAACAAAGCCCTTGGCGTCGCCGAAGAGCATCAGGGTTTTGTCCTCGTAATAAAGCGGGTTGTCGATACCGGCGAAGCCCGGATTCATGCTCCGCTTGATCACCATGACGGTGCGCGCCTTGTCCACCTCGAGAATGGGCATGCCGTAGATGGGGCTCGACTGATCGGTTTTGGCTGCGGGGTTGGTGACGTCGTTGGCGCCGATGATCAGCACCACGTCCGTCTGGGGAAAATCCGGATTGATCTGATCCATTTCGAGCAGGCGGTCGTAAGGAATGTCGGCCTCCGCTAGCAGCACGTTCATGTGGCCCGGCATGCGTCCGGCGACAGGATGAATGCCGAACTTAACGTCGATGCCTTTCTTGGTAAGTACGTCGAAAAGCTCTCGTACCTTGTGCTGGGCTTGCGCCACCGCCATACCGTATCCTGGAACGATCACGACGGAGCTGGCGGCGCCCAATATGGCCGCGGCTTCTTCGGCGGTGGCACTGCGGACGGTCCGCTCCTCCTTGGCCCCCGCCGCAGAAGCCTGCACCTGGCCAAACGCTCCGAACATCACGTTGGTGAAGGACCGGTTCATGGCCTTGCACATGATCACCGACAGGATGAATCCCGATGATCCATCCAGCGCTCCGGCCACTACCAGGACTTTATTGTTGAGCACGAAACCCAGTAGGGCCGCGGATAGCCCGGCGTAGGAATTCAACAGCGAGATGACGGTGGGCATGTCGGCGCCGCCAATGGGCGTCACCAGCAGGATACCAAAGACCAGCGACACAGCCACCATCACGGGGAAAAGCCGCGAGGCCTCGGGATGGAACATCAGCCAGAGTGCGATGAGGACCCCCGCCCCTAGGACTGACAGGCTGACGAAGTTCTGCCCGCGGTAGACAATCGGCCGTTGGGGTAGTAACTCCTGCAATTTCCCTGCGGCAATCAGACTGCCTGTGAAGGTGAGGGAACCGATGATCACTTCCAGGGCGATCTCCACCATCTCGAATTTCGTCAGGTTGGGCACGCGCACGTAATACTCGGCAATACCGATCATCGCCGCCGCCAGCGCGCCGAACGCATGGCTGAGGGCGGTCCGCTGGGGCACGGCGGTCATGGGCACAAAGCCCAACGGGATGCCCACAATGGCTCCCACCACCAGCGCCACGATGATCCACTTGTACTCAATAATCTCGTAGTTGCAGAGGGTGGCGACGACGGCCAGGACCGCGCCAAACTCTCCTGCCAGCACGCCATGCTTGGCCGTAGCCGGAGAACTCAGCCACTTGAGCGCCAGAACGAATAGCGCCACGGCTACAATGTAAGCAACATCGATGAGCTGCTGCTGGAGGATATGGTTCATCATTGTTTTTTGGTTTTGCTGAGTTTGAACATCCGCAACATACGATCTGTAATCAGGAATCCGCCTACCATATTGCTGAAGGCCGCGGCCACCGCCACCGCGCCCAGGACGGTGGAAAGCGTGCTTTCACTCCGCCCGGTGATAATGATGGCGGCCACCACCACAATGGCGTCCAAGGCATTGGTGAGCGACATCAACGGCGTGTGCAGCAGCGGTGAGACGCGCCGGATCACCTCGAAGCCGATGAAGCCCGCCAGCACGAATACATACAGGCAGTTGATCAGATCGAACGTCACAAGGTCCTCCTCACTCGGTGTCACGCAGATGGTGCCAAGTTTCTGGGAGAAAGGAGAAAGTGTGAAGGGTAAAGTGTAAAGGGTAAAGCAGAAACGGCCTGGTCCTTCACCCTTTACCCTGCCTTCCCCGACTGGCACTCACTTTGCTACGGCGGTCAATGCCGGAAGCGAAAAGAACTCCCGCACTCGCGCGTTCACTACTTCTCCGCCCCGTGTCAGTAAAGTTTCCCGGCTGATTTCGTCTTCCATATTCAATTGCAGATTGCCATCTTTCCCCAGGTGCAGGAGGAAGGCCGTGAGGTTCTTCGCATACATCTGGCTGGCGTGATAGGGCACCGTGCTGGCCACGTTGATGTAACCAATGATGGTTACGCCGTGGTCGACGATGCGCTCTCCGGCCTTCGTCAATTCACAGTTGCCACCGCGCTCCGATGCCAGGTCCACGATCACGGAGCCTGGGGCCATGCGCTCCACCATCTCGCGCATGATGAGAACCGGGGGTTTCTTGCCCGGGACGACGGCCGCGGAGATGACCACATCGCTTTCCGCCACCACGTTTCCGAGCAATTCGCGTTGGCGTTGGAAGAAGGTATCATCCTGCTGCCGGGCATAACCGCGGGCGTCCTGCGCGTCCTTGGCTTCGAGGGGCAATTCGACGAAGCGCCCCCCGAGGCTTTGCACCTGTTCCCGCGCCGCGGGGCGCAGGTCGTAAGCGGAGGCCACGGCGCCCAGTCGCCGAGCTGTGGAGATCGCCTGCAAGCCCGCCACTCCCGCGCCAATGATGAACACACGCGCCGGGGTAATCGTTCCTGCCGCCGTGGTCAGCATGGGGAACATACGCGGCAAGCGGTCGGCTGCCAGCAGCACCGCTTTATATCCGCAGATGGTAGCCATGGAGGAGAGCGCGTCCATGCTCTGGGCCCGGGTGATGCGAGGCATCAACTCCACTGAAAAGGAGGTGGCTCCGGTGCTGGCCAGTTCCTGGGCAGCTTCAAGAGAACCAAACGGACGAAGGAAGCCAATCACGGTTTGCCCGCGACGCAACAAGGGAAGATCGTCCTTGCCCGTGGCATCATTCGACCCATGGCTGAGAACCTGGAGGATAATCTCAGCCGATTGAAAAACCTCGGCCCGCGAGGCAGCGAGACGGGCGCCCTTCTCTTGATAGTCGGAATCAGGGTAGCCGGCGCTTATACCTGCTCCGGCCTCTACCAGGACCTCGAAACCAGCTTTCGTAAGATTGGGCACAGCCACCGGAACCAGCGCCACGCGCCGCTCGCCGGGAAACGTCTCTTTGGGAACTCCGACGATCATTAGCCCCCCTGCTCTATTTGATGATGGATAGATACCTGACGCACCATGATTCTACCTCAGTTTTCTCCCGGCTGGTACCAGGTGAAAGGAATCAGAAGCACGAATGCCAGTCCAACCGCCGCATGAGGCTGCTTGATCACTGCGCCTCTCTCTTCGATGCCTTCGCTGTAGAATTCTGCCCAGCATGCCTGGCCGATCGTGTCTCGCGGGGAATGCCGCTCGCTGCGTCCATGATACTAGTGCTGCGCCCGCCTTGCCCTTTGAAGAATTCATCTCGATTGTATAACCAACAACATCGACTGCACCCCCCAACCATCAAGCCGCGTGGGACGGTCAGGGCAGGCTCCCGAATGCTTCGGAAATAAATTCAGGGGGGTAAAAAAAACTCTTGCAATTAAGGAAATGTTACGCTAGTATTTCTGATTGCCAGTACGAAGGTGGACGAAATAAGAGGGGGCACGGTTGATTCTCAGTTTCAGCCGAGCTAGGTTTTGGGTTCCACATCGTCTCGGTTGAAATCTCCCGGAGGTCGATACGCGAAAGGCTTTTGGATGAGGGTTTGAGGCAAGTGGGTCCCCGGCAAGAAATCCTCCCGCCTGTTTCAATCCCCCCAGTTCAAGGCAGTCGAACCCGGCGGCCGTAAAGGCGCGCAAGGTTGCTATTGCGTTCCGGCGCCGCATGGAGAGCGTTTTTGCCAAGTTGTTGAGTTGGGTTTCGCCCGGCGAAACTGGAGGAATCCAACCCAGCGCCTTGGCGGCTTCGTCAAATGACGGGCACAAGGCAGCAGGAAGAGGCCAGGAGAGACGAGAGTCGTTTCTTGGTACCCGACGATCTTTGAAAACTGAATAGTGTGGCGTCTACCTAGTAGTGCAGTTGTCAGTTTTCAGTTGTCAGTCTTCAGCTAAGGCATCAAGGGCCTTGACCGGGGGCGGATGGCAGAAAGTTGGCGGCTGCGACTGTCCGGGATTGGATCCGGGCAGTGGTAAGAAAGGCGAATCTGCCAAAGGAAGTTGTCAGTGATCAGTAATCAGTTGTCAGTGAAGGTCCGCTATTTTGGGGATCTAGCTGATGACTGAAAACTGACTACTGATGACCGTTCTTGATGTATTGAGCAGATCATATGGTCAAGCTACTAAGGGCGTACGGTGGATGCCTTGGCGCTAGACGGCGATGAAGGACGTGGCTACCTGCGATAAGCCTTGGAGAGGGGGAAGCACCCTTTGATCCAGGGATGTCCGAATGGGGAAACCCTGCCGGGAAAAACCCGGCAACGGCCCGCTGAATCCATAAGCGGGTGCGAGCCAACCCAGGGAAGTGAACCATCTCAGTACCTGGAGGAAGAGAAAACAACCGTGATTCCGCTAGTAGCGGCGAGCGAACGCGGAAGAGCCCAAACCCAGCTTTCCTTTGAGATTTCAAATTCCAAATTCGAGATCTCAAAGGAGGGCTGGGGGTTGTAGGGCGTGCGTCGGTGTAGAACCAGAGAGTTACCAATCCAGCGGCTAGTCGAACGGCTTGGAAAAGCCGGTCATAGAGTGTGATAACCACGTAGGCGAAAGCTGACTGGACTCTCACGCGCGT
>DATJVT010000473.1:0-4920 GCA_035501695.1 Terriglobia bacterium
CTTCATCCCGCGTGCCCACAATGCCACCGCGGCATCGAAGCGGGCGCCACATTCTGCCCCTACTGCGCAGCGGAATTGAAAGCGCTGGTGTAGCCGTCCGCTCAAGGAGGATTCTCATGCACGCATTGGCGCATCGTCTGCCCCGTCTGTTGGTGTTCGTGGTCCTTGGCAGTGTCGTTTTCCTTCTCGCAAGCTGCGCCCATCAGCCAATCCCCCCGGCCCATGAGGGTTTACCGGGCTTTTGGCTTGGGTTACTGCACGGCTTCCTGATCATGTTCAGCTTCGCCGCCAGCCTGTTCACTCACGCTCGCATTTACGCCTTTCCCAATTCCGGCGGCTGGTATGACTTTGGTTACCTCCTGGGCGTGGCCATGTTTTTCGGCGGCGGCGGTCGCGCGAGTTCGCATTAGAGAACGCGGAGAGGTCCGCGAAAATTTCTCTGTGCACTCTGCGATCCAGCGGTTCGATGCATGCGACGGGGAAGGCTCCGTGAACTCTGCGTGAAAGCTTGTTCGATCTGCTTTGCCCTATCATTTTCATGAATAATCCGGGTTAGACCGATTTGCGGACTCGCTCCAGCAGACGCTGGAGTGCGTCGACGGCGAGGACGGCGGCGTGGCGCGAGGCAGGCGGCAGGCCGCCCAGTCCAGAAGTGATTTCATCGGCGGTAAGAGCAGAGAGTTGCCCGGTCGATTGGCTTAAGATCGCCTCCGTCAGCCACGAACCGCAGGCAACCGAGGGCACGCAACCGGCAGCCTTGAACTTCACTTCCAGGATTTTGCCGTCACGGACAATCGCCCATAACTTCATCACGTCGCCGCAGACGGGATTGGACGCTTCCACCACCGCCGAGGCAGAGGGAATTTCACCCACGTTGCGGGGATGGTGGAAGTGATCGAGAACGGTTGCAGAATACATGGGGCTGCCCGTAGTGGGTTGTCAGTCGTCCCTTGTCAGTTGTCCCTTGTCCCGTGTCCGTAACATCGCCTCAGCGGGTTAGGGGCCCAAAAACCATGACCGAGAACGAAAGATGATGACGGGCAACTAACCACGGACGACGGGCAACCATTGTTGCCTCAGAAGGCGAAGAACAGGTAGCGCATCACCAGTACGAGGGCGACTCCCAGCGCGACGGCCAGAGCGTATTTCGGACTCCTCATTTTGTTGACCTCGGGGATCAAGTCCGACGCTGCCACGTAAAGCGTGACCCCGGCCGAGAGGGCCAAGCCGATGTTCACCCAGCGGTGCGCCAGCGCCATCCCCAACACTCCCAGGAGACGCGAAACTCCAAGCACGCCAGCCGCCGCCATCCCCGCGCCGCGGCTCCGCCTGGCCGCAGCCATGATGGAGGCCACGGTGAAGCCTTCCGGAACGTTGTGAAGAAGGGTGGCTCCGAAAATGACGGTGCCCAGCCAGGGCGAAATCAGGAACCCCGAAGTGATGGAAACGCCGTCGAAAAAGGTATGGATGGTCAGGCCCGCCAACGCGGTGTAGGCCACGCGCGGATTCACGAATTCATCGGTGTGCGTCTCTTCCCCAAAATGAAAATGGGCCGGCCAGGCGTGTTCAAAATAGTGAACAATAAAGTATCCCAGCAAAATCAACGCCGGCCCGGCGCGAGGAGCCAGGCGCAGGGCCTCCGGCACCATCTCAGTAAGCGCCGTGGCCAGCATAAAACCCGATCCCAGGGCAATAAAAAGCGCTAGAAAGGTGCGGCTCCACGCACGCGCGGAGACAATGGCACCCCCAAAAAGGTTGGCGATTCCCGCCACCGCGCCCAGCGCCAGGCTGATCCAGAAGTAGGACATTACAGAAAGTAGTCAGTAGTCAGTTGTCAGTTGTCAGTTGTCAGTTTTCGACTCTCATCACTACGTCTTCGGCACACTTCTTCTGCTCTCCGCAGTTTAACGTTCGGCCTCGAACCGAGGGTCAACGAAAGCGGCACGAACTGACGACTGACAACTCATGACTGACTGCTTCCCCTACCCCCCATGCCGGAAGTGCACGATCTCTCCGTCGTGCACGACATACTCTTTGCCTTCCAGGCGCAGGAGGGCACGCTGGCGGGCTTCGGCAAAATTGCCCGCCGCGATCAAATCGTCGAACCTGGTCACCTCTGCGCGAATGAAGCTATGCTGGATATCAGAGTGGATTTCGCCGGCGGCCTGCAGTGCTGTCGTGCCGACAGGTATCGTCCAGGCGCGGCACTCGTCTTCTCCCACCGTAAAGAAGGATATCAGGCCGAGCAGTTGGTAACTGGCGTGAATCAAGCGGGAGGTAGCCGATTCCTGAAGTCCGTAGCTGGCCAGAAACTCCGCCGCGTCCGTATCGTCCATCTCGGCCAGTTCAGCCTCCACCTTCCCACAAATGGCGCTCACCGCCGTGCGCAGCCGCTGCTTCAGGCCCGCCTCGGCAGCGAAGCAGTCAGCCACATTGGCTTTCGCCGCGTCGCCTTCCCCCAAATTCAGCACATAGAGCATGGGCTTGAGGCAAAGAAAAGTGAAGCCACGGATGACCTTGGAATCCTCCGCCCCGAGTTCGATCTCGCGCAATGGCCTTTGCTTCTCCAAGGCGGCCTTGCAAACGGTCAGGACCTGGAATTCCTTCTCCAGGGCCGGGTTTTTCTGCTTCTTGACGTCCTTCTCCAACCGTTCCAGGCGCTTTTCCACGACGGCGAGATCGGAAAGAATCAGTTCCAGTTCCACATTTTCGATGTCCCGCTTGGGGTCAATCGAACCGGCTTCGGAGGGAACGGATTCATCCTCAAAGGCGCGGACGACATGCACGAGGGCATCCAACTCGCGCAAGGATTGAGACTGCACTCCGGCGCGTGCCAGTTCGATGACACTACCCGGCATGTCCATGTACTCGATGGTGGCATGAACGGTCTTTTGCGGCTGGAACATTTCCGCCAGGCGATCCAGGCGCGGATCAGGGACGCGAACGACCCCAACCCGGGCCTCCTGCCTGCCTGAAGCAGAACCGCTGCCATGCACGTGGGTCAAAATCTGAAACAATGTTGTCTTGCCGACCTGCGGCAAACCGACTATACCGATGCGAAGCACACTTCCCTCTCAGCCGATGGGTATCCTTCAAATCCAGGATTACAAGATTGTTCATACTAGCATACCTGCCGGGAAGGCTGGAGTCTTGCCCAAGAACGGCGGGCCGGATCAAGCCTCCATCTTTATCGGACAAAGCTTAACGGCAAGACCCCACGGCTGATCTTGAACTCAAGATTCCCTGTGGTCTGCCGATTTAAAGTGTGACCCCTCTGTCTCAAGGGGTCGTACCGCCGCCTCCGTGGGAAGCGCAGCCGATGAAGCCCTGATGGGCGGATGAGGCTTTCGCCTATGATTAGGTGTATTGCCAGGCAACCTATTTTGGACCGCCTTGAAAGGGTCTATGGATTCGAGCTTCAACCCCGCCGCGGAGAGGAGGAGATTTGGCGTTCACCGGATGTTGCCGGAACAGAGGAAGGCGCGCCGGCAGCGGCGCCCCCCTTTGATTGGATCAGCGAATTCACCGAGGGGACCCGTGCCTTTATTAAGTGTACGCCACAAGCGATGGCCAGCGGCCAGGTGGCTTTGCTGCCGCGGGACCAGGTCGTTCTTGAGACGCCGGTCCCTGCTACGCCCGATGAGGGTTTTGTAAAGACTTGTCGAACACTGAAGGCCGCCGGTTACGCGATCGCCCTGGAGAATTACCAATCCACTTGGGAGGTCCCGCTGACCGATATAGCCGATATGGTCAAGGTGGATGTAACCGCCTTTCCCGATCGCATCCAGTGGCTGCTCATCCGCAAATATCGGCCCAATGGGATCGTTTTTATAGCGGACAAAGTTGATAAACGCTCGCAGTTTCAGGCCGCCGGGCAGCAAGGCTTCTCTTATTTCCAGGGCCAGTTCTATTCCCGGGCGGAGCCTTTTTCCACTTCCGAACTGACCCCCACAAAACTGGTTTACCTGCTGGTTCTGCGGGCCGTCACGCGGCCGGAGATCAACATGCAAGAGGTAGCCGACACCATCAAGCACGACCTGGCCCTGTCATATAGACTCCTACGATTTCTGAACTCGGCGCGCTTCGCGTTTCACTCCAAAATCAAGTCCGTCCGGCATGCCTTGCTGCTCTTAGGGCAGAATGAGATCCGCAAGTGGATCGGCCTGGTCTCTCTTGCCGCCCTGGGCGAGGGCGGCCCCCCCCTCCCGGTAAACATGGCCCTGATTCGTGCGGCCTTCTGCGAGGCGTTGGCGCCGCTGGTAGGCGCAACCAAGCGGGAATCCGATTACTTCTTCCTGGGATTGCTTTCCAGTATCGACGTCCTGATGCGGCGTCCCATGCGCGTCATCCTGGCGGAATTACCCATGGCGTCAGACGTCAGCGACGCCCTGATGGGTGAGCAGAATTCGCTGCGCGACGTTCTGCAGGCCGTCACCAGCTACGAACAGGGCAAATGGGAGGAGTGCTTCCAATTGGGGGAGAAACTGGGCCTGAAGGAAGAGAATTTCCCTGGGTTATTCCTGCGGGCTCTTCGCTGGAGCCGTGAACTCACCCAAATCAAGCAAGCCGAGCCGGCTGATGTGCATTGTTAAATCCGCGGATTAAGAGATTTGGCAGAGGCGGGGCGCATTTAGGGGCAGGCATGGTGGGCGATACAGGATTCGAACCTGTGACTTCTACCGTGTGAGTCCGCAGTTCATTGCATTTCCAATAACTTACAGGTGCTCACAGGGGCTGCTAACTCCGCTAAGTGCTTGTGAGTTCGTTCAGCATCGGGTTAGCTTCGGGCTGGAACCCAGACGATTTGCCCCTCAATTCACCACAGGATCCGAGACCTCCCCGCCGCAAACAAATTATGCTCAGCCGAGCCCAACAGTGTTTGGTTCTGGATGTGCTGGACCAGAACATCGATACCGATGT
>DATJVT010000474.1:0-7635 GCA_035501695.1 Terriglobia bacterium
CGAAACCGGTAAAACCAATTTTTTCAAATGTTCCTGTCCCTGAATTCAAAGGTCTTCTCTCAAAATGTCTTCTCACCCACTGCCACCTTGACACCCATCAACCTAGGTTCTAATATGCCGGTAGCGTTACCGGCACTCGAAGGGAGTCGGGAGTATTTGAGAAATCGAGAGCAGAAGAGTACGGACGCAAGGGACAAGCTGCGAATGGGGATTCCTCAGATCGCCAAGCTCGCCAAGGTTTCGCTTGGCACCGTCGATCGCGCCTTGCATGCCCGCAAAGGGGTGAGCGATGTGACCCGAAGAAGAATCCTGGAAATTGCCCGGCAGGTGGGGTATACCCCGAATCTCGCGGCGCGCATGCTCTCGGTAGGGCATCCCAGCGTCAAGATTGGAGTTTGTATTCCCCGTGAGACGCATTTCTTTTACGATCAATTGCGCGATGGAATCATGGATGAATGCGGCCGCTTCGAGTCCCTAGGTGTCGAACCCCTGTACCGGCCCATTGACCGCCTCGGCGTCGGGGAGTGCGCACGGTTGAAGGAGATGCTGGAGACCGATGTCAATGCAGTCGTCATCACCCCCGGCGAGCCGCATTGTCTTCAAGCCCTCATTGAGGAAGCCGAAGCGAAGAACATCCGGGTGCTCTGCGCCGTCACGGACGCGCCGGGCAGTTCGCGTTCCTCCGTGGTCTCGATTGACCCCGACCTGGTGGGAAGCCTGGCGTCCGAACTGATGGGCCGGTTTGTTGCGCCCGGGGCCAAGGTTTCTGTGATCACCGGGTTCCTACATACAGAACAGCACCGCCGAACCACCGAAAGCTTCTGTTCGGCATTTCCGCAATATTGCGAAGGGGGTCAAGTCCTGGATGTTATTGAAGGGCACGAGGACAGCGACGAGACTTTTCAAAAGTGCTTTGACTTGCTGGGAAAGAACCCGGACATCGCGGGCTTATACGTGACGATCGTGACGTGCCTGCCGGTCTGTTACGCATTACGGGCGCGCGGCCTGGCCGGCAAAGTGCGAGTCATTGCCACCGACCTCTTTGAGGAAATGGTGCCGCTCTTCGAGAAACAGACCATTCATGCCTCCATCTACCAGCGCCCCTACGTCCAGGGACAGACGGCAGTCCGCCTCATTACGGAGTATGCCCTGCATCGCCGTCCGATTCCGACCACATACCACCTGAATCCCGCCATCGTCATGCGGTCAAACCTTTACGCATTCCGTGAGACCCGGCATTTGAAGGCGCCTTCCCGCAGAAACGCCGCGACCGAGGCTCGGGTGGCATCGGGTGAGACCACCGTCCGTCACCAAGAGCCAGCGATTGCCTGAGCCGCCAACCATAGAGGTAAGTGTCCACCACCTTGGCGCCGCCACTCCAGGTGGTGCAGCACAGGCACGGGTGCGGTGCCACCGTTACCCCCCGACAGGTTTCCCAAAAAATGCCCAAAAAATGCTTGACATCGGGGGTGGCGAGTGATAATAGGCTTGCGTTGATGGTAACGTTACCGGGATCGTCTGATACGTCGACCCAAGTCAAGCTACAAATAATCCACGAACCCGGTGTATGAGACCTTCCTCCTGCGTTTTACTGCAAGTTTGTGTTTGGCGTCGGATCATTAGGTCATCCTTAATAGTTTGTCTGCGATAGGAGGATAAATGAATAGCTTGAGGTGTAGGAGATGCACGCAACCACTGCTGGCTGTGTTCGCCATCCTTTTGGGAATACAGTTGGCCTACTGCCAAACTGCGGGAACGATAACCGGAACGGTGCTGGACTCGTCGGGGTCAGTCGTCCCGGGCGCCAGCGTAACGATTACCAACGTAGACAAGGGTGTGGTGGCCCGCTCTATCACCACCGGGGCGGGTGGCATCTACGTGGCCGAGGCCCTTCCTGTGGGGACCTATCAAGTATCCGTTACCGCCGCGGGATTTCAGACGACGGTCAGTTCCAACGTCATGCTCAACGTCGCCGACCGTCTGGAGGTTAATTTTTCCCTGAAAGTGGGGACGACCAAGCAGACCGTGGAGGTAACCGGCACGGTCGCACAAGTTCAGACCCAGACCGGAGAAGTCAGTCAGATTGTGTCCACAACCCAAATGTCTCAACTCCCCATTGTGGACCGCAATTTTATGGAGCTGCAACAAACGGTTCCAGGGTCCGTTAAGACGGCGGGGGATGAGTTAGGGAAGAGCTTCTACAACCAGAAAGGTTACGCCGTTAATGGCTTCGACCAGAGCTTGACCGGATATCAGTTGGATGGGGCCCAGAACACCGACATGGGGAATCAGACGTCTCCCATGACGGCGCCCCCGCCCGATGCTTTGTCGGAGTTCAAGGTTTTGACCAGCAACTACAGCGCGCAATATGGAACGGCCGGCGGGGCGGTCATGCTCGCCGTTACCAAATCGGGGACCAACCAGTTTCATGGAGATGCTTACGATTACGTCAGGAACAACGTGTTCGACGCCAACAACTATTTCCTGAACTCCGCCGGGCAGTCCATTCCCCCCTTCCGCTACAACGATTTTGGTTACACCATCGGCGGCCCGTTCTACATCCCCGGACATTACAACACCAGCAAGAGCAAGACATTTTTCTTCTGGGACCAGGAATGGCTCAGGGAGAGGTCCTCCTCCACCATCGTGGCCGCAACCCCCACCGCCGCGATGCGAACCGGTGACTTCAGCGCCGTCGGACCCTTAACGAACCCGACGGACCCCTCAACCGGCCTACCCCTGACTGCGCCGGGCGGCGGTCCTTGCGTTTCGGGCAGCCAGATCAACCCGGCCTGCATTAACAATAATGTGTCTTTGCTCCTGCAACAGGATTTTCCCGCCCCCACCGCATCGGGATTCTACAATTATGTGTCGGGAGCTCACTCCGGGCAAAACTGGGGAGAGCAGATCATCCGGGTCGATCAAAACCTCTCGGACAAGATCAAGGCTTTCGTGCGTTTTGTCCACGACAGTTGGATTGAGAACGATCCTACCGTGGCATGGTCGGGAGATGCCTTTCCCACCATCTACTCCCAATTCAACGTCCCCTCGCGCAATTTTACCGCCAAGCTCACCACCGTCATCAATCCCAGCTTGCTGAACGAGGTGACCTACAATTACAACAGCAACTACGGCGCCTCCTCCCCGCCGGCGATGACCATCCACGGAGCCTACCAGCTCCCATCGGGTTACACCGCGGTCAACCCCGAAAATCCGGGCTACAACGTGGTTCCCGACATGAACTTCAGCCAGTCGTATGGGGGAATCAGCGCCCTGTGGGGGCCTTGGTGGGCGCATCACAATCTGAGCCAGTTGTCGGATGATATGACCAAGGTGGTCCGTTCCCATAGCGTAAAGATGGGCATCACCACCATGTTTTCCATTACCCCCGTTCAATCCCAGACCTCTCCGTCTCTGCAGGGTCAATACACCTTTGACGGTCACAACACCGGCAACGCCATTGCCGACGCGCTTCTCGGGATGCCCCTCAACTATAGTGAGTTGAACACCTTCCGCGAGCCCTACTACAACTTCCACCAGACCGAATTCTACGTGCAAGACGATTGGAAGGCCTCCCGCCGCCTGACCCTCAATCTTGGTCTGCGTTGGTTTTTCATTCCCCACGTCTATGGCCAGAATCTGAGCACCTTCTCCCCTGGTCAGTACCAAGCCGGCCAGGCCCCCACCGTGAATCCCGATGGCACGATCGTACCCAATTCCGGCAACCTGCTGAATGGCATCGTCGTCGCAGGTAAAAACGGAGTGCCGCTGGGACTGGTTGAAAATCACTACAATACGCCGGCCCCGAGGTTTGGCTTCGCGTATGATCCCACCGGTGGCGGGAAGTGGGCCATTCGAGGGGGATACGGAATTGGATACCATCGCATCCAAGGTAACGATGCTTACGGTCTGGTCGGCAACCCACCCTTTTCCAGCATCCCTACCTTCTTCAACCCGCCCTTTGACAATCCTTCCTCCGGGGCGGCGGCTCCTCTCACTCCTCTCACGCTGGGCTACCTCGACCCGGTTTATGACATCCCCACGGTGCAAAGCTGGAGCTTGGGTGTTCAGCGAGAGCTGAAGCCCAATACGGTCCTTTCCGTCGCCTATGTGGGCAGCCGGGGCACCCACATGGAATACGCCAACAGCGTAAACCAACCCTTGCCCGCCCTCGGATATGACTTTGACCCTCGCATCGCCTGCACGCCGACCACTCCCTACCCTTGCACGAATCGGGTTTCGACGGATTACGTGCGGCCCTACCAGGGATGGTCAAACATCTCCGGGACTGTGCCGGTGGGAATCTCGAACTATCACTCCCTCCAAGTCAGCCTGAACCGTCACATGTCCAATGGTTTGTCCTACGGTGCGGCCTATACGTGGTCGAAGGCCCTGGGATGGAACACCTCTCCCCAAGATGCTTACAACGAAAGGGCAGACTATGGCCCACTCAGCTTCAGTCGGGCCCAGGTGCTCGCCCTGAACTACGTCTATGACTTGCCTTTCTTCCGGACGATGACAGGTGTGCCGGCGGTTATCCTGAAAGGGTGGGAAGCCACCGGTCTGGTGACGATCCAATCGGGTTACCCGCTCAACATTGGTCTGTCTACCCCAACCCAGGGTCTGGCGACGCGGGCGAACGTGGTTTCCGGCCAGAGTACAGCCGGGCCAAAGACGGTTGAGCAATGGTTTAACACCAATGCCTTTACCGCCCCTCCCTTTGGATTTTACGGAAACGCCGGGGTCAACACCGTTACGGGTCCCGGCTTCAACAAATGGGATATGGGGTTCTTCAAGAACTTCGACCTTCACGAAAGCGTGAAGCTGCAATTCCGGGCTGAGTTCTTCAATATCTGGAATACCGCGAACTTCAACTCGGTGGCCACAAGTTATGGCGGGGGAGGCTTCGGTCAGGTGAATGGCGCCTGGAACCCGCGCATTATCCAATTAGCATTGAAGCTACTGTTCTAGCATCTTGCCCGATACCCGGGCACAGTGTAACATGCCGGCCGGTGGAAGCAGGCCTCCACGCTCCTGAAACTGCTTCCACCGGAGCGGCGCTCCACAGCGCCAAACCCGGGGCTTTGCCAAGGATCAAGCTCGATTGTCTTCTGCTGATGAAATCGGGCGCCCGAATGTCCATCATAGCCTTTAGTCGAGTTTCAAGGGAGAAAGGGATACAAGGTGTCGAATGCCTTGCCATCTTCTGCCTGGCTGCCCGATTGCCTGCCCTCTGGGGCGCACCGACTGACCACCGAACCCTTTTCGTCCAGGCGCAGCAACTCCAGGAGAAGGGGGATTTGCCGGGGGCCGAGAAGGCTTATCTCGAATTCCTCCGGCTCGAGCCGCGTTCTGCCGAAGGGCATGCCAATCTGGGAGCCGTCCTGGTGCATGAGGGCAAACTGGAGGCGGCAGTCCAGGAGTACCAGACGGCCCTGACAATTGATCCCTCGCTTCACGGGGTCGACCTGAATCTTGGCATTGCCTACTTCCGGAAAGGCGACTACTCCCAGGCCCTGATTCCCTTGCAGCGTTACCTATCCGTCGATCCCGGCAGCCCTCAAGCCCAGGAACTGGCCGGCATTTGTTATGTTCAGTTGGATCGCTACGAAGAGGCCGTCCGGTACCTGTCGCCTTTGCAAGCCCAGGGTGATCCCGGTGTCCTTTACGCTCTGGCCGCTTGTTATGTGCGACTGGGCAAAATGCAGGAAGCAGAGAAAACCATCCGGGACCTGCTGGTGAGAGAGCCGGACACGCCACGAGTACACTTCTTGCTCGGGGAAACCTATATCGGATTGAACCAGTTCCCCCAGGCGCTGGAGGAGTTACACCAGGTCTATACCGCCGATCCTCATTGGCCGCAAATCAACTTCCTCTTGGGCGCAGTGGAAGCCCGGGTCGGGCAATTCGCTGGGGCGGAGAGTCATTTGCGGGCGGAACTGCAAGCTGATCCACATAACTTTGGGGTTTGCTTCGTTCTAGGCGCTCTGCTCAGCAAACAATCCCGGTATGAAGAAGCCCTTAAACTTCTCTCCGAGGCGCATCGATTGAACCCGCAGGATGCCGGCACACTCTATGAATTGGCGCGGGCCGAGGCGAAGTCGGGGCACGCGGATCTGGCGCAACGCCATGTTCGCCAGTCGCTCGAACTCGACCCCAAGAACCGTCAGGCGCACTACCTGTTGGCACAGCTTGCCAAACAGGCCGGGGACACTGCCGCCGCGAACCGTGAATTCACGGTCGCCGAGACGCTGAGCAAATCGGAGTCGGAACACGACATTCTGCGGCTGGCTCAGCTAAGTCAGGCGAAAAGGAAGTGAGGGCCTTGCCCCCTGCCACGCTGGAGAATTCCGCATGCCGGTCTATGACCACTTCTACCATCACAACCGCACTGACGGCCGTCCCCGTCAGGCGATCGTCTACAAGGGCCGCGGCGCGCTGGTGACGGGGCACGAAGTGCTGCGTACGCCAATTCTGGCCGCCAAGGGGACTTCCACAGGAACTGCAATGAAGTCCAAGCCATGATCCTAATTTGGGGGTATTACCATGAAGAGATTTCAACGTATCGGACGGCGGCAATTCCTGCACGATTCTGCTCTCGGCCTCGGAGCCGCGCCGTTGCTTGCGGACGCGACCTTGGCGGCGCGGGGGGAAGGGCCGGCCCAAAATGCTCCGGCTTCAAATCCCAACGGTTTGAAGATGCAGGTCAAAATCGGATCTGCCGACACCGTCTGGATTCTGCGCGAGCCACAGGCAGGCTTCGCGGGACAACTGGCGGCGGTTGAACTGGCGCGCGGCCTGCGCAACTTGGGAATCGCCCAGGAACCCGTTCAGGCGGTCCTGGGCGAGAGTGAAGCGCCGGCGTCCGGCTTCATTTTCCTTCTATCGAGGAAAAAGGAAGGTTTCCAACACCCCGAAGCCTACGAGATCTCCTGCTCAGCGGGAGAGAGCAAAGCTAAACGAGTGCACATAACCGGGGCCACACCTCAGGCGGTTCTCTATGCCGTGTTCGACTTCCTGGAGCATCAAGGGGCCTTTTTCGGGCTGGACGGTGAGGTTTATCCCCTGGATCCCCCGCACTCGCTTCACCTCCCCCCTTCCGGGAATCCCTGGCGGGCCCAACCACGGTTCAACGTGCGCGGCCTTGTTCCCTGGCCGGACTTCCTCAACTGCGTGACGGTTTACAACCGTGAAGACTGGCGCGCCTACCTCGAAGCGATGGTTCGAATGCGGTTCAACACGCTGGGAGTGCACGTCTACTCGGGCGAGAAGCAGTGGGCCGAATCCTTCCTCTCCTTTGAATACGCTGGAGTGGGCCATTTGGCTTACACGGATACCAGCGCTACCAATCGCTGGGGATACATCCCGGAACGCACCTCGCGGTTTGGCATGGGCTCGCCGGACTTTTTTGCCGAGGAGGTGTTTGGCGCGGAAGCGACCACCCGGGCGCGATCCTGCTGGGAAGCGCAAGAGATGGCGCAGAAACTCTGGGGGGAGGCGTTCGAGTACGCGCAAAAACTTGGCATCCGGACCGGCGTGGGGTTTGAGCCTTACCAGATCCCCGATGAAATCTACACGGCGACCCCACCAGAAGCCCATTATGTTGCCGCCGATCCCAAACTCCCGGGGCCACGC
>DATJVT010000475.1:0-3174 GCA_035501695.1 Terriglobia bacterium
AGGAATGCAAGCCGCGGGTTTCTTCAGACCTCCATCTTCCTCCGTAGTGGACGTCGTCAACAGGCATATAATCACGCTGGCGGGGACAGCCAGTGCTAAAATGACGGGCTATGCCCCCTAGAACTAAATCTGCCAAAGGCAACGCCAGGCCAAAATCTAAAATCCAAAATCCCAAATCGGCGAGGTCGGCGCCTCCAAAATCGAGGTCACAGAATCGCAAGTCCTACACCTCGCCGGAGCGCTTGCAGAAGATCTTCGCCGCGCTCGACACTCTTTTCCCGCAGGCGGAGTGCGCCTTGCGCCATGAGAACGCATTCCAGCTTCTCGTCGCCACCATCCTCTCCGCCCAATGCACGGACGAGCGCGTGAACAAGGTCACGCCGGAGCTGTTTCGCAAATTCCCCGCCCCGCGCGATTTCGTCGCGCTGCCGCAGGAGGAACTGGAGCGCGAGATTCACTCCACCGGGTTCTTCCGCAATAAGGCCAAGAGCATCATCGGCGCCGCCACCAGGATCGTGCAGGATTTCCACGGTGAAGTGCCGCGCACCATGGAAGAGCTGCTTACCCTGCCCGGCGTGGCGCGGAAAACCGCCAACGTGGTTCTGGGAACCGCCTACGGCATCGCCAGCGGAGTGGTGGTGGACACCCACGTCTTTCGCATCGCCAACCGCCTGAAACTTACCAAGGAGAAGACGCCGGAGAAAGTCGAGCAGGATTTGATGAAGCTGGTTCCGCAGGAGAGATGGGTTTCTTTCGCGCACCAGCTGATCTGGTTCGGCCGCAAGGTCTGCGCCGCGCGCCAACCCCTCTGCGCCGAATGCCCCCTGGCGCCACTCTGCGACTCGCCCGATAAGACGGTCAGGTGAATTGAATTATGAGTTATGAATTCGGAATTGTGAATTCAGCTTTATGAATGGGGAGTCCCGAATCTCCCCTCTTGAATTCTGAATCCTGTCCGCTGTTCCCTGCTGTCCTGCGCCAAAAGCCCCCCTGCAGCAGTACTCCAGCTTCCAATTCCTGCCTCCCTCCTCCTGATTCCCGACTCCTATCTCCTGGCTCAGATCTCCCCCCCGATTTCCGAAACGTCTTGACAAACCCAATGGCTGCACGTGTAATAGGTTCGTCCAGAGGGAATTCCTTTTCTTAATTCAATGGATTCGGTTAGCGAGCGGCGCACCTCGCGTCGGTGTCCCGAGAAGATGTATCCGGTCTAATTACACGCTTGGGTCGCACCACAATCCCAAGTGGGCGCGCAACTGTGAAGCCCGCAGTGAGTCGTAAGGACGGCATGGACCGACCGCTCATGAAATCCGCAGGAGGCTGAAATGAAGATCAGCATTGACCCCGTAATCGCCGGACGCATCAAGGCCGCGTGGAACAATCTCTCGCCGGAGCAGCAGAACCGGATCGCGCCCCTGGTGATGAACGCGCACCAGCAGGCGGTGACGGTCAGCCAGTCCCGCTCGGCGCCCGCGGCCAACGCCAACGCCGGGCATGCTCTCCCGCTGGTTTTCAGCACCATCACGGGCGACCACGATGGCGTCATCGGCAGCCTCGACGTCAACGTCATTATCGCGTCCGACGCCGGCGGCGAGATCTGGGGCACGGGCAAGTACGAGCAGCTCGACCCGGGATGGCTGGAGGCGGCGGCCGAGTGGCTGGAGCACTTCATTGTCCCCAAGCATCCCTTCAATACTCATCCCGCGGACCCCATCCAGATTCCGGACAACGTGCAGATCGCGCTGGCCGGCGATTGGGGCACGGGCGATTGGCGCGGTGGAAACAATCCCTCCCCCAGCGCCGACGTGGCCAGACACCTGGGTTTCCTCCAACCGCATTTGACGATTCACCTGGGCGACGTCTATTACGCCGGCACCGGCGGCGAAGAGCAGCACCTGCTCGTCAGCCTCTGGCCCAAGGGATCCATCGGCTCGCTGGCGCTCAACTCCAACCACGAAATGTATTCCGGCGCGGGCGCCTACTTCAATGCCATCAGCAACCCGCCTTTCGAGAAGCAGGCGGGGTGCGGCTATTTCGCCTTGTACAACAACTCCTGGGTGATTGTCGGTCTCGACTCCGCCTATTACTCCAGCCAGGAAGGGCTCTACCGCGACGGGGCAATCTTCCCGGGCGACGGGCAGCACCAGGAGCAGCTCGACTTTCTGCGCGCGCAGGCGGCGGGAGCGGCCCGGGACAATAAGAGATTGATTCTCTTGACCCACCACAACGGAGTCGCGCCGGACGGCACCGCCCCCACCGCTCTCTGGTCGCAGGTGATGAGCGCCTTCCCGCCCGATGCCGGACCCGATTTCTGGTACTGGGGACACGCTCACATGGGAGCGGTCTACCAGAATCAGAAGAACGGCACCAAGGTGGTCAACTGCCGCTGCTGCGGCCACGGCGCCCTGCCCTGCGCCGCGGCTTCCGGCATGGTGGACCAGGCCAATGTGGCGTGGTACGAGAAGCGCTCCGCCCACGACCCCGCCTATGCGGGTCAACCCGTGCAGCGCGTGCTCAATGGCTTCGCCATGCTCTACCTCGACGGGCCGGTCATTAAAGAAGTGTTCTACGACGAAAACGGCGGCGTGGCTTGGCCGTAGGGCTGCCAGCGCAAAACATTAATTCCTGAGGAATTCCTCCCATTCCCATTGTCTTAATGCAAAAACTGTGGACAAGCGTAATGCCTCCTGTCTAATCTGAAGATTCGGGTAGTATCAACTCATTACTACATTCGAGAGTTGTAACGGCTCGCCCAAGCGAGCGCCCCCGTTTACTTGGGCCAGCCGGTTTTTTCCAGGAGGAGTTTCTTTTCCCGCCCAGGGCATTAGGCCTGAGGCGGAGAGGTTTTTGTTCTGAGATGTGCAGAACGTGAGTGGGCCGAACCCAGGGGTATCACTCTTTTCACACGTTGCTGATTGCTGATCGCAGCCACAAGGAGACCCCAATGCCCCACGCTCCCTCAAACGGGGAGGCGGCCGTGAACGCCACCGCAGGCGCGCCGGTCAACTCCCTGCTCACTCTCACGCCAAGGGTACTCCCAGCACCAGGCTGCAGCACGCGAACGGCCGGGTCGTCTTCCTTTAGTGCGACCCGGCGGACTCGGTCTTCTACATCGAGAGGGGAAGCGTCGAACTCGCCGTGGTGTCTCACGCCGGGCGGCACGGAGTGGTTGGA
>DATJVT010000476.1:0-10446 GCA_035501695.1 Terriglobia bacterium
AGAGCGGTGGGGTCGATCGTATAGGTAGTCTGGTGGATCTTATCTTTGAGGAGGTGCCATTCCCGCTCGTCCGTAGCCTTTACATAGATTGTGTAGATCAGTTGGTCGCCATTGGGATCGTCAGCCTGCCAAGTGAGGGTAATGGGAGCTTTTGGGGCGTTCCCCGAGGAGGGTATAGCACCGAAACCTGCTGATGATGAAGCAGTTACCGTAATCGTACCCACCAAGGGGACGCTCGTCCCTCCCGGGGCCCCGGTCCGCTCATTGGAGGCGCTTACGTTCAAAGAATGGATTTGGGGGGGCAGGTTCTGGTTCAAGTAGGACAGCGTTACCTCATCCAACGTGGGAGACTTGTCGGCGGATGTACGGAACGATGCCTTCCACTGGATGTAGCGGGCAGGGGGACTGGTTACGTCAGTGCCCTCGGAATTACTGTATGGTCCCGCCCAATCACTCCAAGTGCTGTCGGGGCGTTCGGAATTCCCTGACCGGGTGAAGAACTGCAGGGTACAGCCTGCCGGGACATCGCCTCTCCATGCCAAAACACCCCAATGGGAGATGAATTTCGTGTCCTTCACCGCCGATTGGTAATCCCCCTCACGAGAGGGGGAGGGTCCGATTCGGAACAGTTTGGCCACATTACTCGTCGCTGCGTAAAGGTCGGCGCCCCCCAAGAGCAGGCGGGTGGCGAGGGACTCGCGCGTTTCGGCGAGTATCCGCAGGCTGGGGCTGTCTTGTTTGGGGTCCAGATCGAAAACGCGCCCATTGCTGTCGGTAGTGAACAGCACGTGGTCATTCCGGAGCGCCAACCCGAAAATGCTCTCGCTGCTGGAGCTCCAGATCGTCTCGGTAGTGGAATCGGGGAATATCTCGACCAGGGCTCCGCGTCCCCCCGCCAATTGCAATGGGATGGATTGCATCACCGGGGGGCCGGTCCGATTGAAGCTGGCTGCATGCGCTTCTCCGGGTGGGGCTTGCCCTTTAGCGGCAGCATCGGGATCCGTGGAAGCCGTGACGGTGACGGTTGTAACGCCTCCCGGCACAGCTTGCGGGGGAGCCATAAACAGATCGGGAGTTCCTTTGCTTCCTGCTCCACCCAAAGTTGCGGCAAAAATACGGCCCTGGGGATCGACGGCTAGATCATGGATCTCGGGGAGGGCAGCCTGATAAATAACGAAAGCCTTCCCCTGGGGTGAGATGCGATAGATCAAGCCGTTGGGGACGCTGCCGGCCAGGATATCCCCCTTGGGATCAAGTCTCAGGCACATGATGTGGGTCTGCTTGCTGTCAAAGAAAACCTCCCCCTTGCCCGAGGGGTCAACGCGAAAGATCTGGCCTTTATCGCCCGTGGCGACATAAAGCCGCCCCTGCGCATCGAACTGGAGCCCCCAGATGTATTTTGCTTTGGGATCATAGAAAACGCTCGATTTGCCGTCGACCGTGACCTTGTAAACTTTTCCGTCCGGCGAGCTGCCGGCATAGAGATTCCCGTCCGGTCCAATAGCTAGCGCAAAGACGTCCGGCTCCTTGGCGGTCAGGAGTAGGGTTGATTTCTGATCTGTCCCCACGCGAAATACCTTGCCTTGATGACCGGTGCCCACATAGAGCACCCCGTGGGAGTCGCGCGCCAGTGAAAGGGCTAGAGCTTCTTCCGGACTAAAGATGGCCTGGGCATCCGGCGCCAGGGTCAGTTCGCCTTCCTTGCTCAAAGACACTCCAGTCAGAGTTCCCTGCAGCAATTCCTCGAAGGACCCAACCTGCCAGAAAGTTGTTTCCACGCCAAAGGCCGGAACAGCGATGACCAGGGCCAGGAAGATGATGCGGACAGCTCTGCGGAGTTTCATTGCCTGCCTTTCCAAAATCAGTGGTTAGTGGATAGGAGCCAGTGGTTAGGGGCCAACCGGTCTGCTTTACATGCTAACCACCGGCCACTATCCACTAACCACTAACTGCTAATCACTTCCTTATTACGTTCCCGCGCCCACCACTCTCAGGGTTAACGTCTTCTGCCCGCGGATTGCGTAAGGGGTTGGCTTGGTCTCAAAATCGCCCACCACGGATGTCCCGCTGAAGACCACGCTGGAAGCAGCGCCGGAGTCAGCCATGAAAGTCTGCAAGAGGGAGGGCGGGGGGGAAGGGTATTCATCACCCTGCATTACAAACGAGCGTTGGGGAGCCATCAGCAGCCCATACACGCGATTGTTCCGCCGCATACGATTCAGGGCGCGCACCAGTTGCTGCGCATCACGCGGGACGCCGCCCAGGGCTGAGAACCGGAGCTCCATGGCATTGATGCTGGACCCTCCGCCCACAACCAGTTGCAGAATCTTATCAGTGACGCTCGCGGGGACGTCGACCGGAATCTTTTCCGTTCCC
Source organism: Terriglobia bacterium (assembly GCA_035501695.1). Taxonomy (GTDB): domain Bacteria; phylum Acidobacteriota; class Terriglobia; order UBA7540; family UBA7540; genus Bog-366. Next base: position 2,377 of record DATJVT010000476.1, read on the forward strand.
GTAGCTCCCGAGGGGAGGCGGAGAAGGGCGGTGACCTCCAGATGGTCCCCCGGCCGCACCTCAGACTTGGTGCTCCACACTTGCTCGATACTGGCGCTGCGCTTTTCGTCCAGGGAAGTCACGCTCAGGTCGATATCCTGAACCTTGAGATCGGGGAATCCGCTTGACATTAACAGGGCCAGCGGGGCCGCTACGCTGGTCCCCACCAGGGTGGATGTCCCGACTTCGCCGGAGAGTACGTCCTCCAGGTCCACCGACTGCCCGTCCGACAGACGGATCTTCGCCTCCACATTCATCGTGGAAGTTCCAATGCTACGTTCTGTTGCGGTCAAAGTGGAGGTTATTGCAAGGTTAAGAAGGAGCGGCGAGAGAAATGAATCCTGGACCATTTCAAAGTTGTATTCGGATTTCCGGTTGAGCGTCGAATCCAGGGACAAGCGCACCGGAATCATGGGCGGCGCTTCCCCGCCCACCTGACCGTAAATGGCATCGAAGCGGTCTTGTTGGATCGTCCCTACCACCGTTCCCGGCGCGTCCACTTTGAAAGAGGAGGCGAGGTTGGGAATCACAACAATCACGTGGGCGGGCGCGAAAGGAAACGCGGCGGGGCCTTCGGCCAGAACCTGGTGCCCGCACGCGTAAAGACTGTTGCCCCGCCGAAGAGTTACGGTGCAGTCGATATTCAGGTCCAGGTCACCACGCACCAACAGGAGGCTGATCATTGAGCCGGGTTCGAGATCGGTGGAGCTGGGAGGCGTGCTTGTCGGACTGCCGGAAATCACCCCACCTTGGACAGGGTCTAATCCCAATTGGCGGAGTTGCGGAGTAAATTGTTCAATGGCGGCGTTTGCAAACCCGCCGAAGCGCAAGGGAAGCAGCAAGGTCGGGTAGGCCACGCCTTTGTTGGCCGCTGGGTTTTGAGGGATGGGCTGCCCGAAATCCTCATCAACAATGACGCGGCCAAGTTCGGCATCGCCGCCTGAAACCTTAAAGACCCGGTATCTCTCATTGGGAATTCCCTGCGCCACCGTGGTGCCCGGGGAGGGGACCACAGTCAACATCTCCTCGATGGGAGTGATCCCGGCGATGGGCTCCTTGGCAAGTGGAAATGAGCGCGAGACGGCGCCGATCAGCTTACCATCCACATACACTGGGCTCCCGCTCATGCCGGCTATGACCCCGGTAGTGGCGAGAGGGCCACCCGAAAGTCGTGCCAGAATCAGGTCCCGCTTTGGTGCGATGGCGTTCTTCAGCACTCCCAGGATTTCCACCTGGAATTCATCAATCTTGTCGCCCTGGAAGATGGTCCGCCCTATGCCCTTCATGCCGGGGCGAAGGTCGCCGACGGGAAAAATGGGGGGACCGGCCTGACCTCGCAGACAGTTCGCAAGGAGCAAGACCGTCGCCAGGCTGGTAAGCAGTCGCCTAATTATTATCATAGCGGACGCAGGCTCGCGCGCACCGACCAAAAGTCTAGTCTAAGGACAATTAGTGGATTGGTCAAGCTGAGGTGGCTATGGCGGTATCGGGCCGTCGGGTCATTGAATCATCGGGTCATTGGTCAATTGGTCGAATAATTCAATGACCCGATGCGCCGATGACCCGATCCTTCAATCTTTTGGCACTTCCTGAAGTTCCGTGGGTTGCTGGCAACAGACGCAATTGCCCGGCTCGAGAGCCACGATATTGCACCGGGCGCAAAAGTAACGCACGCGAAAGAGCTTGCCGTTCCGAATGGTATACAGCCACTGGACCTCGAAGCTGCCATCCGGCTGGGTGGTTCCTTCCAGGCGAACTTCGCGGCCGTCCAGCCGTTTGTCTTGAAGGGTGTGGAGAAGGTACGGCGTGTTGGCTGCCAGGGGTTGCTCCCGGCCGTTGACTCTCAGGAACGGACAATCGCCGTGCGTGGTCACGAGGGTTCCCACCAGCACGGCCAGAGGTTGGGGGGTGGCCGCCCACAGGTTACAAGTGAGAAGGGAGCCAAATGAAACTGCAAGCAGAATCCTCTTCGCACTTGACGCGAGGTTTGTCACCGATAGAGTCATATCAAGGCCCTTTTATCGGCCCGAGGATGGCCCCTGCACATTTAGACCGCAAATCCAAAATCGCAAATCGAAAATGGGCTACCCTTCCCACTTGCCCACTACGGTCATGGCCAGGGGAAGATCGCCACTCTTGCCTTGTCCCTTCATCTGGACGTTCCAATGGCCCGAATCGTCCTTGGCGATGGCGGGGAAGGTGTCGCCGTTCACCTGCGCGCCCACCAGAAATCCAGGGTGGGGAGTCCCGGAAGCCTGCCGGCTCAACTTCACGACGTCATCGAAGCTCAGGGTCTTATCCGGGTCCTTGTCGGCGGCGACGGGCGCCAGGGCGAAGGCGTCGCGACTGGGGTTAACCCCCATGTGGTTTCCATCCTGAGGGATCAGCACATAGCGCAGGGTGTAATATCCGGCTTTGATGTTCTGGCCACGAAAGTCCGGAACATCCTTGGGGAAATGCAGAACCCCTACCATGGCTCCCTCGGTCAATGCGCCAAAGAGGACATCGGAGGAGGTGTTGGGATTCGCGGAGGTAGAAAGAGTCTTGCGCAACCATATTTCACAGAGGGTTGCGCCCTGATCGCTCGTGACGCGCACACCCTTGGAGTCGAGAGTGGTCTGAATGGCAGCGGGAATGTCTGAGGGCGCAGCCCCAATAGCCTCTGCCTTGTAATTACCCTGGCCGAAGGCACTCAATACCGCGCAGAATTGGATCGCAAGAAACAACATGAGAAGGCGGTGTGGTCTCATTAACATACCTCCTGAGAGATTAGATGTCATAAACGCGAAACGGGACACATCACCAATTGCAACATCCGACCCTGCCTTAGGGGGGATCGGCATTCCTCGCCGTCAAGGACGGCGGAGCAAAAGGATGTCTCCCGTTCAGGTCGTTCAAGGTTCTGTGAAATCCGGTTGGCCTAGAAGCTGCCCACGAAGGCGCTCCGCTTGTCCACGTTCTTCCAGACCTCACCCAGGCCCTGCCCGGCGAAGGAACTGTCCAGAGTAAAGGCCGGCATGGAGTGGGTAAGCGCCACCAGGGGAGGGTAGTAAACGGACTCGTTCCCGCAGATGTGATCACCCGAGCAGAGGCTGCGTGTTTCCACTTGGACGTAAGGTCCGGCCACCAATCGGGCCACACCGTGCATGTCCCCATGTTCCACTGTCATTTGAATGGACGCGGTCTCGACGCGCACGACGTGCTCCAGCAGACTGCCCGCCCTGGATTCAGCAAAGGCCGCCAGCGCCGCACGCTGCTGGCTGTTGGCGCGTGAATCCACGATCAGGACGGCGCGAGCCGGATAGGGGTCGTGATAGGGATCGCCCAGCGTGGCGTTGGCCCTGACTACGGCTACCACGCTCAGTCCATCCAGTGCCACGCCCTGCCAATTCCCCTCCCGGACCTTCCAGGCCAGAATGGCTTCCCGCCCGGTTAAGCCCACCTCAGAATTGGCAAAGCACGGACCTGTGTAAACATCCGCGCTGCGCGCTTCCAGGTAATCGCCTGTAATGGCCGCGCGCCCGGGCGCTGCCCATCCCAGGATTAGAAACAAAAACGCTGATACCGAGCCCATGAATCTTCTCATGACCCGACCTCCTTGGAGCAAGTTTTCGTTTACAGCCCCAAATTTATTTTATCGCTTTTGGATGGGGGATTCAACTTGGCCCGGCATCTGCATATTGCCCTTCACGCCCTGGATTACAGAACCTCGCAGAGGCGTTGGAAAGTTCGCTATAATAACGGGCATGCAGGACCGGCTTGCCGCAGGCTGGCCGGAGTGGACCTGATCTGGTCTTCCCAAAATTGAGTTGGGCGGAGCTTGGCTGATTGCCGGCTTTCCCGTGTGGTCGCCGGGCCCTCCCATTACAGGAGGCTGTCATGACCGGTCTGTTTACGCTGTGGTTGCCTATCCTGCTGTCGTCGGTGATTGTGTTCGTAGCGAGCTCGATTATCCACATGTTGTCGCCCTGGCACAAAAGCGACTATCCCAGGATGCCCAATGAAGATCGGGTTATGGACGCGCTGCGCCCCTTTGGCATCCCGCCGGGCGATTACATGGTGCCGCGCCCTGCGACCCGCAAGGACATCCAAACCGCGGAGTTCCGCGACAAACTGAATAAGGGGCCGGTGTTGGTGCTTACGGTTCTGCCGAACGGCCCCTTTGCGATGGGGCGAAGCCTCAGCCTCTGGTTCGTCTACTTGCTGGTAATTGGCGTATTCTCGGCTTACGTATCTGGGCGCGCGTTGCCGCCCGGGGCGGTTTATCTCCAAGTCTTCCGTTTTGCCGGCGCCGTGGCGTTCATCGGCTATTCGCTGGCGCTGTGGCAGATGTCGATTTGGTATCGTCGCTCCTGGCTTACCACCATCAAGGCGACGATTGACGGCTTGATCTACGCGCTCCTGACCGCCGGCGTGTTCGGATGGCTGTGGCCGCGTTAGATCCTATGCATAAATTCCGCGCAGATTAATGCAGAACGCCACGCGATCGATGGCCAGCATGTAGGCCGCGATGCGATTGTTGACGTTGTGCTTTTCGCCAAACCTCACCACTCCGGCGAAGGCGTCGACCATAATCTGTTTCATCCGCTCATTGACCGTATCTTCCGCCCAGAAGTAGCCCTGGCGGTCCTGCACCCATTCAAAGTAGGAAACCGTCACGCCGCCGGCGTTGGCGAGGATATCGGGAATCACGAACACCCCGCGATCAAAGAGGATGTCGTCAGCCGGGGGCGTGGTGGGGCTGTTGGCGCCTTCCACCAGCAGCCTGGCTTTCACCTTGTGCGCGTTCTTGCTGGTGATCACGCTCTCCGTGGCGGCCGGCAGCAGGACATCGCATTCCTGCTCCAGGATTTCCTGCGCTCCGATGGTGTCGCCACCTTCAAAGCCTTTGATGGTCTTGTGCTTCTCCACGTGCGTCATGAGGCGGTGGATGTTGATGCCGGTGGAGTTGAGCAAGCCGCCGGAAACGTCGGCGACGCCGATGATCTTGTAGCCCGCCTCGTACATCAAGCGCGCCGCCTGCGACCCGACATTACCAAACCCCTGCACGATGACGCGGGTATCTTCCTTGCGCCAGTGGAAGCGCTTCAGCGCTTCGTCTGCCGTGACCATGCACCCGCGGCCCGTGGCTTCGCGGCGCCCGAGCGATCCCCCCAGGCTGTAGGGTTTGCCGGTCACGCTGGCCGTTACGGTATGGCGTGTATGCATGGAGTAGGTGTCCATGATCCAGGCCATGGTCTGCTCATTGGTGTTCATGTCGGGCGCGGGCACATCGCGGTCCGGGCCGATGTAGTCCAGAATCTCCGCCGTGTAGCGGCGCGTGATGCGCTCCAATTCGCCCTGCGAAAGCTTGGAAGGATCGCACACAATGCCGCCTTTGGCGCCGCCGAACGGAATGTTGGCCACCGCGCACTTCCACGTCATCTCGGCGGCAAGCCCGCGGATCTCATCCAGGGTGACGTCGGGAGAATAGCGCAGGCCCCCTTTGCAAGGGCCGCGCGCGATGCTGTGCTGCACGCGGTAGCCGTCAAATACGCGCAGTGTGCCGTTGTCCATCGCCACGGGAATGTGCACGATGATTTCGCGATTGGGCGTACGAAGATAATTGGACAGGCCTTCGTCGATGCCGAGTTTGCGGGCGGCCACGTCGTAGCGCGCCGCCATGGATTCGTAGACGCTCAGTTCCTTCTCTTTTTCCTCGATGCTCATGTTGCCCCCTATGATGACCCAGAGGATTCCACCTGCTGCGTGTGGTTCTCCTTCCGGGCCATAACGCATAAGACCAGCGAGAGTATAGCAAACGAGTTACCGTGTTGGTATAGGAGGGGAGGGGAACCGTGGAGATTCTGTGGTGCCCGAGGGTGCTCGCTGGGCAGGTGCGGGCATGGTTGGCACCCTTCTCAGCGACAATTTGTCGCGGCGTCTTCGAGGGGATTCGCTCAGGCGCTTGCCGCGGCCAGTTCAGCGTGGACGGGCACAACTCGCTCCGGACGCGTCGGCGCCTCGGTGGTCAGTTCCCAGCAGTCTTTTTGTCGCAGAAGCTGGGAAACCAGTTGGGCGTGCATGGCGTGGCCGGCCCGGTCGGCGACCACGTGGCCGATGACGGGATGCCCGAACAGGGAAATATCGCCGATCAGGTCCAGGATCTTGTGCCGGCAGAATTCGTCCGGGAACCGCAATCCCTCTGGATTCATAACGTGTTGCGGGTCGAGGACCACCACGTTTTCGAGCGATCCGCCCTTGACCAGCCCGCTCTTGAGGAGCATTTCGACCTCGGCGAGAAAGCCGAAGGTCCGGGCGGGGGCGATGTCGTGCTCGTAGGAGCCCGCACTGGGGGCAAAATCCAGCGATTGCGCCCCGATCACGGGGTGGGGGAAGTCGATGGCATAGCTCACGGCGAAAGTTTCCGAGGGGTAGATGGCGATTTTCTTCGCGCCGTCGGCCAGTTCCACGGGCTTGAGGACGCGGGCGTAGGCTCGCCGCGCGCGCTGAGGGCGCAGTCCGGCCTGGCGGATCGCCTTGACGAAGGGCATGGCGCTGCCGTCCACGATGGGCAGTTCCAGGTTGTCGATTTCCACCCGGGCGTTGTCCACTCCCATCCCGGCCAGCGCCGACAGCAGGTGCTCCGTGGTGGAGATGAGCACGCCCTTCTTCATCAGGCTGGTGGCATAGCTGACGCGGGCCACGTGGCGGGACTGCGCCTCGATGGCGAAGCCGTCCAGGTCAGTGCGGTGGAAGACCACCCCGCTGTTGGCGGGAGCAGGACAGATCCGAAGGTGAACCGTCACCCCGGTGTGCAGGCCAATTCCGGAAAGCGATAATTCAGAAGCAAGAGTATGTTGTCGACCCAATAGACCTCCCCGACGCAAGTCCATATTACAGCAGCTAAATCTCCATATTTTTGTAAAATAACAATGTCTTTAAAATGTGTTTGTTGTCAGGAAATTGTAAAAATCCGTAATGTGCCGAGTGTGGCAGATGTGCCACAATCCGGATCATTTCGAGTGTCCCATCTACCGCATTTTAGGATGGCATTGCAGGATTCTGCACGTGCCGGAAATATAAGCGAGGATTCCTGCGATTGCCGCGTAAGCTGGACAGGGTGATGGCGTTTTTGGGATCGAGTAGGCGGTCCGCCTCCGTCCGGCTGATTTTGAGCAGCGCCGCCATCCCGATTATCGCCGCAGATCACTGGCAATCTGCGAAAACTGCTCCAGTGCGGCTTCCAGGTCTTCGGCGATTTCGGTGGCGATGATGTCGGGGTCGGGCAGGTTGGCGGAATCTTCCAGGCTTTCGTCTTTCAGCCAGAAGATATCGAGGTTCACTTTGTCGCGTTTGAGCAGGTCGTCGTATTCGAATGAGTGGAAACGGTCAGAAGGCTTGCGCTCGAACCGGTTTTCCGGGTTGTAGCAGGCCACAAAATCGTCAAGGTCGGAGCGCTTCAGCGGGTTGGTTTTCAGCGTGAAGTGCTGGTTGGTGCGGAAATCGTAAATCCACAGGGTCTTTGTCCAGGGCTTCTCGCTGGCGGGTTTGCGGTCGAAGAACAGGACGTTGGCTTTCACTCCCTGCGCGTAAAAGATGCCCGTGGGCAGCCGCAGCAGGGTGTGGACATCGCATTGCTGGAGCAGATTGCGCCGCACCGTCTCGCCTGCGCCGCCTTCAAAAAGCACGTTATCCGGCACCACGATGGCCGCGCGCCCATGAATCTTCAGCAGCGACCTGACATGCTGAAGGAAGTTGAGCTGCTTGTTGCTGGTGGTGGCCCAAAAGTCGTCGCGATAATAGATGGCCTTTTCCTTGCTTTCCTCTCCCTCTTCGTTGATCACCGTGATGCTGGATTTTTTTCCAAAAGGAGGATTCGTCATCACGATTTCGTAGTTCGTGCTGGGCGGGGAGGCCAGGCTGTCAAACGTCGTGACCGGGGAGTTATCCCCGCCGATGCCGTGCAGATACAAGTTCATGGCGCAGAGACGGGTGACGCCGTCCACGATGTCGAAACCGCTCAGCGCGTCAAAGCGCAGGTGCTTTTTC
>DATJVT010000477.1:0-7465 GCA_035501695.1 Terriglobia bacterium
CGGCGGCGTCCATGCCGCCCGCGCCCAGTTGCCGGACCAGCCCGAACCGGCCACGGATAGGGCGCGGTGACAGGGATGTTGCCCGGGTCCGCGGGACGCCCCGATGCATCGGGGCTCCGCCCGCGAAGCTGCTTGGGTAGCGCCCCCGTTTTTGGGGTCCGCGTTTCTTCCGTCGGAAAGACCACCCATCTCGAAAATACGAGGCTGCCATCGGGTTCGGGAGCGTGAACCTGAGGAAGAGAAGAAGGCCGCAAATGCGGCGGTCTGCTACGCTCGCTGTCTTCCCGTCCCCAGCCCCTAGTCCCCAGTCCCTAGCCCTGACTTCTGACTCCTGGCTCCCCTCCCATTCCCTCCGCCTCTGCTACAATGACCGCATCATGCCAGACGCACCAACTACGCCCCGAACCATCGATCCCTTCTCCCTCGAGGTGCTGGAATTTCCGGCCGTCATGGAATTGCTGCACGGCTACCTTTCCGGTCCCATCAGCGAGCCTTTGTGGGAGACGATTCAGCCGCACACCGATGCGGAGCGGATGCGGCGCGACCTGGAATTGGCGCGGGAGACGCGCGCGTACCTTCGCGAGGGCGCGCGGCCGGGACTGGGGGCCCTGGGGGAGCCGAGTGGCTTGCTGGATAAGGTGCGCGTGGAAGGAGTGGCCCTCGAAGCCTTGGAGATCCTGGCGCTGGTGGAAGTAGCGCGGGCGGCTTTGGACCTGCACCGCCTGCTGGCGGAAGGCGCCACCCCCCGCGCCGCCGATGGCGGACGAACGGCATCCGGGGACGTAGGGCCGAACAGCGTTCGGCCCGGCCGAGCGCCGCTCGGCCGCGCGACGCCAGGCTTGCCCTCCCAGAATGGCGCGGTTACAAACCAAGGTGGCCGGGCGCCGCTCGGCCCTACGGCAGCTTCGCCCGCCCCGCGCCTCGCGGAGCTGGCGCGCGCCCTGCCCGATTTCCGCAGCCTGGTAACCGAACTGGCCGGGAAGATCAATCCCGACGGCAGCGTGGAATCCTCTGCCAGTCAAGAGTTGGGCCGCCTGCGCCGGGCCATCGAGCGGGCCAAGCTGGAAATCCAGTCGAGCCTGGAACGCCTGCTGCGGCGCTTCTCCGACGTGCTTCAGGACGCCGTGGTAACCATACGCAACGACCGCTTTGTCATCCCCGTGCGAGTGGAGGAGAAAAGGCGGGTGCAAGGCGTCGTCCACGGGACCAGCTCCTCCGGCGCGTCGGTCTACATCGAGCCGCTTGAGACCCTGGCGCTGAACAACGAGTTGGTGGAATTGCAGGACCGGGAATTCGCCGAGGTGCAGCGAATCCTCGGCCACTGGTCGCAACTGCTGCGGGAGCGCCGGGAGGACTTGAGGCGCGCAGCGGACATTCTGGCTGAAATCGACTGGGCTTTCGCCAAAGGCGAATTCAGCAGACAGTTTGACTGCTGTATCCCGGAGATTCATGCGGAGAGGACACTAAGTCTGCATGGGTTTGTCCATCCGCTTCTAACAACGCCGGAGGGCACAATCGAGAGGCACCGTTTCGCGGTCCCCCTCAACTTGGAATTTGGGGCACCCAAGAGCCTTCTGATCATCAGCGGACCCAATACCGGCGGCAAGACCGTCGCGCTCAAAGCCCTGGGCATCGCGGCGCTCATGGCGCAGGCGGGAATCCCCGTGCCGGCCGGCGAGGCCAGGCTTCCCCTCTTCCAGCGCGTGCTGGCCGATATCGGCGACCAGCAGTCGATCGAAGCCAACCTGAGCACTTTCTCCGCTCATGTGAACAACATCGAAGCAATGTCACAGATTGCCGGGCCCAACGACCTGGTGCTGCTGGATGAGATTGGCGCCAGCACAGAGCCCAACGAAGGCGCGGCGCTGGCCGTGGCCATCCTTGAGCACTTCCGCGGGCGCGGCGCCATGACCGTCGTCACCACGCACCATTCGCGTCTGAAAGCCTACGCCGCGGAAACCGATGAGGCGTTGAACGCCGCCATGGAGTTCGACGATGCCACTCTCCAGCCCACCTATAGACTGCTCGTCGGCCTGCCGGGTAAGTCGAGCGCGCTTGACATCGCGTCGCGGTTGGGGCTGGAACGCAGCATCGTGGAGAAGGCGCGGTCTTTGCTCCACCCCGCCGATGCGGAGGCCGCCGCGCTGGTCGCGGGTCTGCATCAACAGCGCACCGAAATGGAGCGCAGGCTGGAGGAAGTGGGGGTCCAAAAGCTCGAACTGGAAAAACGTCGCGAAGAAATGGAGCAGCACTTCCAGCGGGAGCGCCGTACCAAGCTGCGTGAGCTTGATTCCCACCTCGAAGATACCTTGCGGCAGTATGCCAAGGCATGGGAGCAATCGCTCGACGAATTGCGGCGGCAGGGCGCTCCGGCCAAGGTCGTGACACGCGGGGAGCGGAGAGCCACCACCCTGGTTCGCGAAGCGCGCGAGGAGTGGAATACCCAGGTGCTGGAGTCGCTGGGGGAACCCGCCGCAACATCGCCGGCGCCGGCTGTGGTTCGCCTGATGGCGGTTGGCGACCGCGTGCAACTGGCCAACGTCTCGACTCCCGGGACAGTCACGGCGCTGCTTCAGGATGGCCAGTTGGAAGTGGCGGTAGGTCGCCTGAAAATGCGGGTGGGCAGAAATGAGGTCACGCCCCTCGCGCCGGGTGGCATGGTGGTGCCGGAGGCTATGGTGGCGGTACAACGCGATGACGCTCCGGAAGAACTCAACGTCATCGGAGAAACCGCCGACGAGGCCAGGGAGCGCGTGGACAAGTTCCTCGACCAGGCATTTCTTGGAGGCCGCCCTCGCGTGCGGGTCATTCACGGCTTCGGCAAAGGCATCCTGCGCAAGACCCTGCACGAACTGTTTAACCATCACCCCCATGTTGAAAAATTCTACTTAGCGACTGCACAAGAAGGCGGTGGGGGCGCAACGATCGTGGAGCTCAGGATCTGACGCCGCCCTCATCATTACGCACAGTTTCGTGCGTCTTCACGCAGAGACAGTGGGTGGAAGCACGACTCGCGGGAGGGGCCCAAACTCCAGGGGCGGACAATTTAAGCGTGGTTGGGCCGCTTGGAATTACGGCGGTGATTGCCCTTGCGAAGGCAGACGCGGACAACTTGGATGAGTTCTTCGGACTTAATGGGCTTGTTTAGATACTCGGTCGCCCCGGCATTCATGGCTTCTAAATACGTATCCACCTCGCCATACGCGGTGAGAATAATGACGGGGACTTCGCTTCCCCCGCTGCGAATGGCCTGGAGCAGATTCAATCCATCGCAATCCGGCATTCGCAAATCGCAAATGATCAAATCGAAGTTGCCGGACCGCAAAAACCCTAACGCATCGCAGGGATTTGAGGTTGTCGAGACGGTAAACTTCTCGCCCGCCAAAATCCGTTGCAGGACCCGGAGAAAATGAGGGTCGTCATCAATAATCAAGATGCGACCGCTGATCTCCTCGCTGACAGATCCTCCTGTCGCAGCGGTTCCCTGCGGATCGGGATGATTGATGACGTCCCACATTACCGGGATGCTCCCTATGCGCGACCCTGGTCAGAGCCGCGCTCAAGTGAGCACGGAGCACGTAAAGCGCCAATTCACGGATGATGTCGCGGGATGCCGCAGAGACTGCTGCAACATGACTCTGTGTCATCCGTGGATGGCACACCTTGACGGCACAGGCTTCTGTTGTGGATCAATGAATGGGGAGGCGAGGGTAGGCACCTCATCGGGGGGTGAGGTGCCATCGGCGATTGTGAATGAATCAGTATTAGGCCGCCCGGGAGCTAGTGCCGGCCCCGTCTTTCTTGCCCAACCGACGACGAATCGTCCGGGGGTTGATCTGGAGCAGTTGCGCGGCGCGCAGGCGATTGCTTCGCGTGTATTGCAGCACCGTCCGGATTACCGTGTCATGGATTTCCCGCATTGTGGTGCCGATCGAGAAAGTGAGTGTAAAAGTGGGTTGCATTTCCATGGGACCAACCTCTTTGAATGGAGTTACGGGCCGCGGACCAGCAACGAATTCCTTTGCGTCGCCTGAACCCCGCATAGTAGTTAGAGTCTTCATTAGTACCTCCTGCTGCATATGACTACGATTAGTTCAGCCCTTTTGTCTGCATTTTGAGTTCCTTTTCGTCCATCTGCATGTGGTTTAGACTAAGTGGGTCACAGAGTCCACTATCAACGGAATTCGGACAAATTGAGTATCCACGCGCAATCCCTTGTGGCATTTTCCCCAAGTTTCAGCTGATTAGATCCTCCCTTGGCTCCGTTAGAACGTATGTCATCGGAGGTTTCCCCAACATTATCAGGTAATTGTGAAGCATGGACATTTTTTCCGGGCTGGCAGCGCAGATGCCAAATAGACTTGCCTTAGGGCCGGAAAGTTCATTAGTCGCATCTAGAGCAGGAGTTATAAATGACAGGCCGTCATTCCAGTTTTGACAAGCTTTTGCAATTCCTCAGCTCCTTGAAGTGCGGACTCTTGCTATTGGGCTTGTTGGGCATATCCATGATTCTGGGCACGCTCATTCTCCAAAGACCCATGGCCCAGGAAGGTCAAATCGAGCAGATTTACGCGCCGCAAGTCGTCCGGCTTTTGAATATGCTGGGGCTGTTTGATGTCTTTCACACCTGGTGGTTCATCCTCCTTCTGGGTTTACTGGGAGCCAATATCACGCTGGCGTCCATCGAGCGCTTTCCCCAAGTGTGGCGGCTGTTCGCACGGCCGCATTACCTGGCTGACGCGGCCTATGTGCGGGCGTTGCCGTTCCAACGGGAGATCCCCCTGGGGCCGCACACGCCGCAGGAGGCGATATCGTTGGCGGCCCGTAAATTCGAGGTCGTGGGATACCCGCCCCGCAAGGACGTCCTTCCGAAGGGGACGCTTTACGTGGAAAAGCACCGCGCCGCCCGCCTTGCTCCTTACGTAGTCCACGCCAGCCTGCTGATCGTTTTCTCCGGGGCCATCTACGATGGGTTGCGCGGGTACAAAGGGTTCATCAGCCTGCGCCCCGGGATGAGCACCGACTACATTGAACCGCTGACTACAACCGGCCCCCGCCACCATCTCGATTTCACCTTGAGATGCGACGCCGCCGGCATGGATGCCTACCCGGATGGTTCCCCGCGGCAGTACTGGAGCCAACTGACGGTGTTGGAGGACGGCCGCGAAGTTAGCCACAAGAAGATCTTTGTGAACGATCCCCTGACGTACAAGGGGATACGATTCTTCCAGGCCAGCTACATCCCGTCGGGGGCCCCCAGCAAGCTCGTGATGGAAGCTAGCTGGCTGGAGAACAGCGCGCAGAAACACCAGACGCTTACGCTGATTCCGGGATCCCCGTCGCCGCTCGACGATCACGGTTCCGCAGTCGAGTTGGCGGACTTCATTCCCGACTACGTGCTGGAGGGCAATCAGATTGTCTCGCGGTCCGATGAACCTCGCAATCCCGCCATTCAAGTGCAAGTGACGCGGCCCGGCGCCCAACCCACCCACGCGTGGATTCTGGCCAAATCGCCGGAGCTGAAGCCTCCCAACGACACCGGCATCGACTTCCATTTCGTCAGCGTGGAAATGGCGGCCACGACGGGGCTGCAGGTGGCGCACGAACCGGGGCAATGGCTCATCTGGACCGGATGTCTCCTGCTGACCGGCGGCTTGATGATGGCATTGTATCTTTCACACATTCGCATCTGGGGCGTCGCGGGAGTGGATCGCAAGGGGCGTCCCGCTCTGCTGCTGGGCGGGCAACCCAGCAAGTACCGCGAGAATTTCGAGCACAAGTTCAACGAATTGGCCAACGAAGTCGAAGCTGCCCTGGTGAAGGTTCCGGCAGAATTGGTTGATGACGCCCACGCCGCCTGACCCGTCACGGGATGAACCGGGCGCACGTTCCTGCCCCGATGCAAAGAGCCGATGAGGGGCGCCAAGCGTTTGGGATCGACCTTAAGGAGGAGTAAGTCATGTCGAAGGCAATAACCCACACCCCGGAGCGCACCCGCCTGAGCGCCGCCCATTGGATTCTGCTGGTGGTCAGTGTGGCGTGCTTTACCGTGTTGGCGATCTCCGTTCCCCACCTGATCGGCAATCAGGGGTGGTTCGCGGGGGATCGAGCCGGGGAGAAGTTCCTGTTTGTGGCCCTTATCGCTTACCTGGGCGCGTCGGTGTTGTATGGATCTTCCCTCGCCTTGCGTGAGCCGGACCTTGGGCAGGGTGCCGTGCTGTTTTCCCGCTGCGGCCTGCTGCTGCATACCATCGCTATTCTGGCCCGTTGGACAAGTTCCGGGCACGCCCCGCTTTCGGACATCTATGAGATGGTGCTGGTGTTCTCCTGGGGAGTGGTGGCGCTGCACGCCCTGGCGGAGTGGCGGCTGAAGCTTCCCTTCCTGGGAGCCATCACGCTTCCCATTGCGACGCTGGCCCTCATCCTGATGCAAGTGCTGCCGGGTGAGATTCGCCCCCTGGTTCCGGCCCTGCAATCCACCTGGTTGCAGATTCACGTGACCCTGGCCATGCTGAGTTACGCCGGTTTCACCATTTCGTTCGCGGTGGCGCTCCTCTACCTGATCAAGGACGGCGTTTCGGCGCGGAACTTCCTGAGCTGGTGCGCGGCGTTGGTAGTCAGCGTTTACAGCGCCATCGCCCTGACCAGCGTCACCGCTGGTATGGCCCTGACCATGAGCGCCTGGGACCCCGCGCGGCGCGTGAAAGTGATGATCGCCGAGCATAAGCCCCTCCTGGTGCCCTTGGACACACTGGGCTGGCCGTTCGTCATCGCCCTGGTGCTGGCCGCCGGCACATTGGCGCTGAATCTTGCCGCCACCTACTCCGGCCGGCCGGAGAGTTGGGACAAGGCGGTGCGCTGGGTCTTCCTGGCGGCGCTGGGCGCGCAGGCCGTATCCCTCGGCCTTCTGCTCGTAAGAGTGAATTCCGGGCTCCATTACGTGGCGGAGTATTCCCAGAGCTTTGAGGTGCGCCTGGTGGACAGCCCCTTCCTGCTGGCCGGCGTGGTGACAGCCTTGTTTGCGTGCCTCGCCTGGCTGGTGCTGAACTGGAAATATGACTCCATCGTCGGCTACCTGCCCAGCCGCGATACGCTGGACAGCCTGATTTACAAGACCGTGGCGATTTCCTTCCCCCTGCTGACCTTCATGATCATCGCCGGCGCCTACTGGGCCAATCGCACTTGGGGGGCCTATTGGAGCTGGGACCCGAAAGAAGATTGGGCGCTTATCACCTGGCTCACTTACGCGGGTTACCTGCACATGCGTTTGACCCGCGGCTGGCGCGGAAGGCGCTCGGCATATTTCGCCATCATCGGCTTCGCCATCGTGATGTTTACCTTCTTCGGCGTCACCTACCTGCTGCCCGGCCTGCACGCCTACGCGTGAGTTGAAGCCAGCGGTCAGCAGTTAACAATTGACAGTTCGCAGTTGAGCGGCAGGCGAGTCACGATCGCATGCCGCTTT
>DATJVT010000478.1:0-5299 GCA_035501695.1 Terriglobia bacterium
CACATGGGGCGCACGGGTCGAGTGGATGGGGGCGTGAGGGGAGACTCCCATGCCAGGAAGGAATTGCGAAGACCCGCTTTGCCCTGAAAAGACGGCGTCTGGAGTGCCAAAAATCGCCCGACAAGAATTAGGAAATGAACCTATCCCGGATTTCCCGCCTTGAAAATGGCCTCAAAAAGAAATAGGAAACGAGGTGTCTGTCCCCGTCTCACCGCTGTTTGGTTTAGGACGAGTATGTGAAACTCTATGAAGCCAGAGATACCAAAGCCGGATTGTGTTTGGACTCGTCGTTAGGCGCTACGTCTCCATCTGCCGGGAGAGACTCCAACACGACGCAGAAACACGCGCGCCATATGGCTTTGATTAAAGTGAGCCCGAGAGGGAAGGACTCGGCAAGTCGATCGGTCGCGGGTGGCACATACATTGCCGTGTATGTATGCAACCTGATTTGTCGCCGGGCCACCGGGGGCAGCGGGCGTTCAGCGCGAGCGAAGCATCACTCCAACGGAACAATCCTCCGGAGCGGCAAGGGTGGGCTCTAAAGCATGAAGGGGCCAGGTGGCGCATTCTTTGCACTGTATGTATGCGACCCGGGCCGTCGCCTTCCGAGCCGCGCACCGGTGGTTCAGCGCCGGCGATCCACCCGAAGTGCCGCATACACAAAAGTCAATTTATGCGCCACCCAGTGATTGTTTCATTCCCCCCAACTCGCGATCACCTTGACGGGGTTGCTAGACTCATCGTCAATCCCTCTCTCCTTTGCTGCTGCGAGCGCTTCCTCCCAACTGAGGCCCCTTCCCTCCATCGGCAATACCCGCTTTCCGCGGTACTATGGACCTCCCCGAGACCCCACACGGCCCGGCCTGGCTCTCCCGAGGTGCCCATTGATCCCCTACAGGCAATCACCGCTGGGGCTTCCCGTGTTGCGTCTGATCTCCCATGCCTGCATGCCGTCGCCATTACCCGGGCAGGACCGGGAGAGCTTGTTCGCTCGTACTGCCCTCCCAACTTCGACCTTCCCCGACCAGAAGGCGAGTCAGCTCCTGCATTAAATTGTTTCGAGGCCTGCTCAGCGTTCACTCACGTTACAGCCTGCAGACTCGCGGAGTCGCCAATGCGACCCTTTCCATCGGAGGCTTCAGCGGCTTCGTTACCCCCAGCGCCGCCCCGATTGCTACCGGGTGGAACGAACCAGTTCCCGGGCGGGATTTTCACCCGCTTAAGACCAGCGCCTTCCACGGCGCACAACGAGCTCCCTTTTATCCCGGTGCTAACAGAGACCCCTCACCCGCCCGAAGGGTCGGGACGGCCTCTCCCCTCGGAGAGGCTGAGGATTCGGGCTGGAGAGCGAGCCGCGAAGCCCGGCGTCGTACCGACCGCGAACTCCGGGTGCCATTTCCCCGCCCCCTCGCCCTGCGATCCAAAGCCTTCGGGTGACGGGGCGCGAGTCCGCCGTGCGGTGTCGGGTATCAGGGGCCAGGTGTCAGGTTTCAGGCGTCAGGAGTCAGAAACTCCGTCTTGCTCGGGCCTTGCCTTCTGGCCCCCTCGCCCTGCGACCCCAAGCCGGCTTCCCCTGGGGTCCAAAGCCGCCCGCGGGCGATGTCGGGCTGAAGGTTGGGCGACGGGGCGGGCGGCAGGAGGGGCGGCGGGGCGATGGTTCCCCCGACAATACCTCGCTTCGTCTATCGGCGGATTTCGCAAACAACCTGAGCTTCCTGGCGGGCGAGAGGAAAACGGCAACTTTGCGACCGTATCACATAGCAGGGGTGGACCTGGTACACGCCCTTGGGTACGCCACGGGCACCCACCATAGGTCAGGGCGGACAGCAACTACAACGGAAAGCCGCAGCTTCGCCATGTGTCTTTCGGCTCTTGTCGGAGTGGCCGCTGCGGGATATCTCCTGCCCGTGGGTTGGGCGGCTTCAGGCCATAGGGGCTGCCCGCCAGCCTGGCAAATGCTCCGCCAAAGAAGGTTCGGCGTTTCATCTGGCCCTCCAACGGCAGGGATGCGTTCCGGCAACGGCCAGAATACGACAAAATGACCGCACATGACACCGCCCCTCGCGACGCGTTCCAACCGGTTTAGCGCGAACTCTCCGTCCTCTCTATTGCGCGGACAGGGGCGGAAGGGCGCCCCAACGCACGCACGGTCACGTAGGTTCTCAGAGCATCCGGTCCACTCACGGTGCCGCCGGCAACCTCAACCGCTGGATCAGTTGCGCCAGCGCGTCATACCGCTTCAGGCGGATCCCCACCGCGCCACCTCCGGGGTGAGTTTCCACGAACTCCGTTTCCGGCGACAAACCAAAGCGGCGATAGAACGCCATGCGGAGGAACTGCTTCACGTCACTCAATGGTGCGAGGCGAGTATCCACGTGTACCTGGAAATAATCTCCCTGGCCGGCGGCATTCACGCGCACGGCGACGGCGTCGCGCCCAAAGGCTCTCTTCAGCATAGCCTCGGCAAGGTCGATCAGGGCGAGGCCGCGGAAGAAGTTTGAACCCGCCAGCCGATGGAATTCCGTCTCCGGCGTCAGCGCCTCGTCGTTGAGCCCTCGGTTGAAATCGAAAGGTGAAGCGCCATGCCGGTGCAGCCAGAGGTTCATGCGCTCCGGGCCGGCGGTCTCTCGCTCCCATTCCAACTCTTCTTCCATCGCCTCACGGGAAGGCAGACTGGCCGGGTCGATCTCCACCGAGCGGTCGCCGCGTTGCGACAAGCTAACGTATTCGATCCACTCCTCGGGATGGTGGATAAGGTAGAAATTCTTGGCCACTTCCCCGAACAGGTAGGCGACCATGGCGCGCAGGGGGACCCCGCACTCCTGGATCGCCTCCCCCTCGGCCGTGCCCCGCCGCAGCAGAGGATCCCGCCAACCCGCCAGCACGGAGTTAAGCGCCACATCGGCCTTCTGTAATGCCGCCTGCCGTTCGAGGCCGTCGGCTTCGGTCAATTGCCCCGCGTACCATTCGCGATGGACCTCCAGAAGCACCCGCAAGTCGTCCTGCTTGATCAGCAGTGGAATCTGCCGAAGGACGGAGCTGATCCAGGCACGGCTCTCGCTACTCAGCAGGCCATCATTCAGCAAATCCTCTTCGATCGGTTTGAAGAAATCCGCGCCTTGGGGCAGGCGAGTCAGAATGGCGGCCATCTCCGCCGCCTTGCCCGTAAGCTTGCGCATTTCTCCTGTAGTCAACGGCCCGGCAGCACCGCCCTCCCCATAGACGCCCCAGGACCAGCGCCAGGCGCTGCGGTCCCGCTCGGCCGTATACGGGAATATGATGTGGAAGCGATCGGACGGAACCGGATAGGTTCCCATGATCCGGTAGTTGTCCTGGGGGTTGGAGGAAATCAGCGTCCCCTGGCCGGTGCGGCCCTTTTGTTCCGTCGCCTGATCCAGCGAACCGGCCCGCACGCCGGTGCCGTACTCCGCTTGGCTGGCCAGATGCACAAGCACGTCGGGGGGAATGCCGATATCCCACAGCGCATTGATGGCGTTCTTGGTGGCCACGGTCAAAGCGGAAGAACTGGAGAATCCGCCCTGCGGGATATCTCCGGTGGAAACCAGCCGCAGGCCCCGGAAGTTGTCGCGCCCCAGGTGTTCCCGGATTTTGGCGCCCAAAGTCCCACTTCGCATCGTCCGCATGGAGGCAATGGCATTGCCCACCAGCGCAAAGGGACGCCGCATGTTGCTGCCCACCCACAAGGAGGAGGGGGGTAACGGCTGCCCTTTTTTGCGCCGCCCCTCAAGTTCGTCCTCGCTGAAATACCCGAGGGAAAGCAGCAGACTCTCGCTCATTCGCGTTCCGAACTCCTCGTAGGCGTGCAGGCCGGAGACGCCTTCACCTGGATACATGTTGTCGTTGTCGGAGGGCACAAAGTTGATGCTCTCGCGATACTTGGGGTTAATCGGAAACAACTGGATGCGCCCGTCGTCGGCGCTCTGGACCAGCACCACGATTTGTTCCCCGCCCTGGGCATCGGCGGCCCCGATGGGCATTTGCCATGCCGGACCGAAGAACCGGAACATGTCCGGATGCATAAAAGAAATGCGCAGCCGCCCGCCTGAGATTCCAAGGCCGATGGGCTCGTGGGCGTGGAATCCCAGTTTTTCCCTGGCAACCGTCGAGATCAAATCCGCCAACTGCCGCGCAATGGAAGCCACTTGTCCGGCCGGGCGGCCGGCAATGATCAGCTTGGCCGCTTCTTCCACCTCCAGGTCTTCCGGAAACAAGAGCCCGTGCGCAGATGCCAGCAGGCCTTCCAGGAGGGCCAAGTCCATCGGGCGGGTTACGTCGGAGCAGAGCAGGTCATACTCGGGGTCGGCCACAGTGGTGGTTACGGTGCGGACCTGACCGCCGGCGCGGCTGATGATCTCAATGAGATCGGTCAGGTAGTACTGTCCCTGGGCGTTCTCGTGGGTCAACCCCTGCGCGTATTGGTGCAAGGTAGCCGCCCGCATGGCATAAAGCGGACAATTGCCTTCGGTTATCTCAAGCAATGCCTGTCGGGCGGGACCGTCCGCCTCCCGCGCAATGTCTCCTTCCTCGATGATGCGCAGAACGTTTTCGTTCTCCCCCCGGAGTACCCTGCCCTTACCCCGATTCTTGGGGGGCTCATACTCTGCCGTCAGAAAAGTGATATGCGCCTCGCCTTCGCTCGACTGGTGGGCCTGGATTAAGCGGCGGAAAACGGAAGAGGGAATAATCCGGTCTCCATAGGTAATGATCAGCAGCGGGTTGCGCTCCAACAAGCCGGGTACGCTGAAACCCTCAAAGGCGGCGAAGGCCGTCCCGCCGGTGGGGTTTTCGGATTGCACATAAATGTTGTCTGGACCCACCGCCTCCGTCACCTCAGGGGCGCGATAACCCACCACGCAAATCACCGGAGAGGGATGGAAACGGCGGAAGGCGTCAATCGAATGGCGCACCAGGGGTGTGCCGTAAACCGGCTGAATACACTTGGGATCCTGCCCAAAGCGCGTGCCTCGCCCCGCGGCCAGGACCAGAAGAACCGGCGAATCATTGGGTACACTAGCGAAGAGGTTGAGGCGATCCGGGTTGAGAATCTTCCCGCGCGACAGCTTAACTGCATTTCCAAGCTGGTCGAATTTGGCCAATGGAGGGTGCCCCCACCTTTCTCGAGGATTTCAGATGAACTGACTATCCCCGTATAACCAGGCTTCGTCAAGGCAAAACCTGTGACACTACGGAATCGTTTTTAGCCCTGGGATGGCCGGCCGCCGCGCGTTCCCCCGCCTCAATATCCCACTGGCGGTATAATGGGATAGCTGGTACGATG
>DATJVT010000479.1:0-3382 GCA_035501695.1 Terriglobia bacterium
TCATAGAAAATCAAGCGGCCAGACACAATGTCTTTGTCTTTTTCCTGTTTGGTTCTGGCTCTGCCAGGGTAGGAAATCACAGCGACAAAGTGGCGGATAATTCCGCGGGAAGGCCCTTTTTCGCGATATTTCCCTTGACAAACCTGCTGGCCTCTTGGCTAGACTAGGTGTGGTGGGGGCCGTCCGTCAGCCGGCGGACGGGGTGGTTACCAGGGCCCGGGGGACCCACCGGGTTGTTAGCGTCTCTACCGGGGCCCTGGGGGCCGAAGGAGGATCGGCCAAGTTGGCGATCTCCCGGCAAAAACCCGGTGAAAGATTTCATCCCACGATGTTGTTGATAAAAAAGGTGGTTGGCATGATTTCCCCGGTTCCAAAAGGATCCCAAGTCATTGAAAATAAACACTTGCAAGAATACGGGGAAAAAAATGGGGCCTCCTGAAAATGAAGGTTAGTCCCACGATGTTACTGAAAACAAATGCCAAAATTCTTAGCCCTGCAATTTTGCCACGATATCATTGAAAACAAACATGATATCCCTTTCTTCCGACGATGTTATTGAAACTAAACCAGATAACGAGGTGTGCTGGATTGGACTTGACCTGTCGAACGCCCGATTTGTGGCCAAGTCAGGCAAGTTCGGCGATGATCCAGCGCAAGCCACTCTGGTCTGTGGGAGGTTCCGGCCATGCTCATCTCACCTGATCGCTGGAGATTCAATTCCCTCATCAATCCCCAATTCGACCCGGCTAATAATCCCAAGGGGAATGCCTTGGTGAGCCCGATGTACAATCCTCAGATCAACCCGGAGCGTAATCCCCGCATAGGTCCGCGATTCAATCATGCCCTGAACCCCCAGCATAACGCCAGTCTCAATCCCCATTCCAACCCCATGCTCAACCTGAGCGAGACCCAGAGTTACTCCGGCCAGTGCCGGTGGAGTCCCGACGGCGAAGTTCTGGGCTACATTGTCAATACCCCGAACAAATCCGTCTTCCTCCTTTTTGATCTTAATCTCCAGTGGGTGGCTTACGCCGCGGACAACGGCCATCACGGTTACAACCTCTTTAGTCCCGAGGGAGAGTGGACGGGCTATCTGCGGAAAAACGGCGCGGGCAGCCTGAACGAATTCAACCTGGCGGGGGACTGGTTGGGGTTGATCCAATAAGGGGCGCCGTCCGCATGCACCGGAAGCGAGGAACCAAGGCTTGGTGACAAACCCCAATGCAGGTACAATCTACCCAGCCGTTGCAGGAACAGCCACATTCTACCGAGACGAGGTGAGACTCGATGCCGAACCGTGACTCTTTTGGGCAAGTTCAGTTGGACGTGTCCGCGGGCAGCGAAAGGGAAGTCGCGACACCCGAATCTGACACCCCGTTCCGCATTGCGATCCTGGGAGACTTCAGCGGGCGGGCCAATCGCCACATCGTGGAGAGCGGCGAGGCGCTGGCGAAGAGACGGCCCATTCTGATCGACCGCGATAACTTCGATTCCGTCTTTGCCAAGCTGGCGCCGCGCCTGGATTTGGTCCTTGGCGACGAGGGCGAGCAGGCCACCGTGTTGAAGTTCGGTGAGTTGGACGATTTCCACCCCGACCGCCTTTTCCAGCAGGCACAACTGTTTCGCAAGCTGCGCGACACTCGCGATAAGCTCAGCGATTCGGCGACTTTTGTGGAGACGGCTCAGGAACTGGGAATCGTGCGGAATCGGCCTTCCCCGCCGCCCCCGACCCCGGCACGGCAAAGAGTTTCGAACGCCGATGTGGCGGAAATCCTCTCGGGAAATATCCTGGATCAAATGGCGGAGGAAACCGAAGCGCGGGGAGATCAAGGTGTCTCCCGCGGCCGCGATGAGTGGGCCTCTTTCATCCAGAAGATCGTGGCGCCCCACGTGGTGGCCAAGGCCGACCCGCGGCAGGCGGAGGCGGTGTCCCTCATCGACGAGGTGACGAGCGGCCAGATGCGCGCCCTTCTCCACCTTCCCCCCTTGCAGGCCCTGGAGGCGGCGTGGCGAGCCGTCTTCCTGCTGGTTCGCCACCTGGAAACCGGCGAACGCCTTAAGGTGTTCCTTATCGACGTCAGCAAGGAAGAACTCGTCAACGACCTGGCCTCTTCTCCGGACTTGAGCGCCACGGGGCTCTACCGGTTGCTGGTGGAAAGAACCGTGGGCACGCCGGGGGCAGAACCCTGGGCGGTGCTGGCGGGCAACTATACTTTTGAACCGTCCGTGCGCGATGCGTCGCTGCTGGAACGCCTGGCGAAGGTGGCGGCCGCCGCCGGGGCTCCCTTCCTGGCCGCAGCGAGCATGCACCTGTTGGGGTGCGAATCGATTGGCGACCTGCCCGACCCGCGCCGTTGGACGAAGCCACCCGCCCCCGAAGCCGCGGCAGCCTGGAAGGCTCTCCGGTCCCGGCCCGAGAGCCGTTATGCGGGCTTGGCCCTGCCTCGCTTTCTGCTGCGCCTGCCCTACGGTAAAGACACGGATCCGACGGAGTTGTTCGAATTCGAGGAGCTTTCCGAGCCCGGCGCGCACGATGACTATCTGTGGGGGAATCCGGCCTTCGCCATGGCGCTGCTGCTGGGACAGGCTTTCACGGAGGAGAGTTGGAACCTCCGTCCGGGGGTCATCTCCGAAATCGGCGGCCTGCCCATTCACATCTATACCGTGGAGGGTGAGTCGATCACCACGCCCTGCGCCGAAGTCCTTATGACGCAGACGGCCGCCGAACGGATGATGGACCTGGGCTTCATGCCGCTCGCCTCATTGAAAAACCAGCCGGCCGTCCGCCTGGTCCGCTTTCAATCCTTTGCCGAGCCGCTCCGCGGCCTGGGAGGAAGGTGGTCCGGCTGACGGCGCCGCCCCTCCCGGCGGCGCGGCACGGGCAAGAGCGCCCGGCCATTCCCCGGATTTCAGTTGATTAGCAACCTAGCCTCCAGCATGGCTTTCCAGAGGCTGATTTTGCGCCGGATCCAGGCCCGAGCGCCGCGATATTCCCGCCCCGGCATAACGGGGCAGGAGCAGCATCAATGCCGCCGCCGCGGCCATCACCGCTGCCAGCAACAGTAGCAAAGAGGTGTAGGAGCCTGTGGAATCAAACGCCCGTCCCAAGATGACCGGACCGAGCGCTCCGGCGATGGCGTAAAACGTCCAGGTGATTCCATAGAGCGTCGAGAAAGCGCGCAGCCCGAAATAGCGGGTCAGCAGATATGGAGTAATGTCCGCTTCTCCACCCGCTCCCACGCCCACCAACCCCGCCCCCATGCAGCCCATAAGGAGCGTGTCCGCCCGGGCGAGGACCAGGATTCCTCCCGCCGTGATCAGGTAAACCGCAAAAGCCACGCGCGCCCCGAAAAACCGGTCGAGCACCCAACCGACGGCCAGG
>DATJVT010000480.1:0-2114 GCA_035501695.1 Terriglobia bacterium
ATCGCCGCCCACTGGATGTACAAGGAGGGCCGCCCGCACACTCAGCAGGACGAGGAGCGCTTCGCCTGGCTACGTCATTTCGTGGAGTGGCAGCAGGACATGCGCGACCCGGGGGAATTCCTGTCCACGCTGAAGATTGACCTCTACCCGGAGGAGGTCTACACGTTCACGCCCAAAGGAAAGGTCATCGTCCTGCCGCGCGAAGCCACCCCGATCGACTTTGCCTACGCCATCCATACCGAAGTCGGCCATCGTTGCGTGGGCGCCAAGGTGAATGGCCGCATCGTGCCCCTCAAGTACCGCCTGCGCAACGGCGACATCGTGGAGATCGTCACCCAGGCCAGCCACACCCCCAGCCGCGATTGGCTGGGATTGGTGAACACTTCGCGGGCCCGCAACAAGATCAAGCACTGGATCAATGTGGCGCAGCGCAAACAGGCGCTGGAAATCGGCAAGCGGCTGCTGGAAAAGGAAGCGCGCAAATATGACGTCGCGTTAAAGAAGGTCACCGACCCGGACTACGTCCGTGTGGCGCACGATTACGGCTGCATGACGGCCGAAGATATTTACGCCGGCATTGGTTACGGAAAGTATGCGGCGCGGCAGGTGCTTGCGAAGCTGGTGCCCTCCGCCAAACTCGAACCGGTGCATACCTCCCGGCTGGCCAGCACGGTGAAGCGCGCCCTGGGTGTGGCTTCCGACGCGGCCATCCAGGTGGACGGCCACGACGACTTGATGGTCTACCGCGCCAAGTGCTGCAACCCGGTGCGCGGGGAGGAGGTCATTGGCTATATCACCCGCGGCAAGGGCATCGCCGTGCACGCCCGCCGTTGCTCCAACGTCCAGAACCTGCTCTACGACGCCGACCGGCGCATCGACGTGGAGTGGCGGGGGCCCAAGTTGACCCTCTATCCGGTCAAGCTGGCATTGCTGACGGAAGACCGCCAGGGCATGCTCGCCGATGTCACCGCCGCCATCTCCGGGGTACACTCCAACATTCAGAACATCGAAGCGCGCACTGGCGACAATCGCGCCAATATCGACGTCACCGTGGACATCGTGGACGTCGACCACATGGAGAAGATCGTTTCATCCCTGCGCAAGATCGAGGGTGTCTTTCACGTTGAACGCGTAACCCAGCCGTAGCTGTTCACTTTCAATAGACCTTCCGGAGGACCACTTGAGCAAACAGGTTATCGCCACTACCCTGGCTCCCGCCGCCATCGGGCCTTATTCGCAAGCTATTCGTTCCGGCAATCTCGTTTTCGTTTCCGGTCAAATTCCGCTCGATCCCGAAACCGGGCACGTGGTGGAAGGCGACGCCGCGGTGCAGACCGCGCGTGTGCTCCAGAACATTTCCGCCATTCTGGAGGCCGCGGGCTCCAGCCTGGGGCAGGTGTTGAAGGCCACTGTTTATCTCAGGGATATATCTGACTTTGGGACGATGAACGAGGTTTATGCGCGATTCTTCCTCGACTCTCCCCCGGCCCGCGCCACCGTCGAAGTAGCGCGCCTGCCCCGCAACGTCTCCGTGGAAATCGACGTGATCGCCGAAGTGGAAGGATGAGGAAGACGCAGCCGTCAGTTATCAGTCTTCAGGAATCAGAGCGAACAACCGCCCCCTGCCTTTACTGATTACTGACAACTGTCAACTATTTACACTGCTTTTGTGACTTTCCCCGAACGGATGCAGGACGTGCATACTCGAAGCGTCTTGGGAACGCCCTGCACCAGGGCATGCACGCTTCGCAAATTGGGATTCCAGCGCCGTTTGGTCACGTTGTGGGCGTGGCTGATGTGATTTCCGTATTTGGGACCTTTCCCGCAGAGATCGCAGGTACGTGCCATTATTTCACCTCTTCCGGATGCAAGAAACTCATTTACCGTAACCCCCTATCCTATCAGACATCCGCGGTTTTGCCCACCTTGAACACTGAACAAAATGCGGCGTGCGAGAGACGAATTACGAACGAGGATTGCATGTATTGCAGGGACGCTTCCCGGGCGACGCGGCCCCGCCTTCTATCACCATTGCGCCCAGGGAAGGCCGCCAGGCCTTGGGAGGATCACTGCCGGCAAACTTCCGAGATCGTCGTTTCAAAAAAGGGCTTTCC
>DATJVT010000481.1:0-6886 GCA_035501695.1 Terriglobia bacterium
GGAGAAGAAGCGCACCGTCCATACGGGCTTCAGCGCCACCACCGTATCAATGAAGGGGATGGACGGGTTGTTCCATTGCCACCCCTGCCAGAACCCTCCCAGCCACAGGGTTACAAAGAATCCCAATCCCCCGATCATGAAAAACCAGAAGCTCCAATTGGCCAAAGCGTCGGAGTGTAATCGGGTGCGGAAGACCCGGGGAATCACGTAATAGCAACCGGCAATCGCGAAGAAAGAGAAGCAGCCCAGCAGGGCCATGTGCGCGTGCCCGGGGATCCAGTCGGTTTTGGAGACGATAGCGTTCACGGAGCGCAGGCTGTGCATGGGCCCCTGGAAGCAGGTCAGGAGGTAGAAGACCACACCGGACATGAGGAACTTCAGCGCCACGTTATCGCGAAGCTGGTACCACTGCCCCCGCATGGTGGCGAAAAAGTTATAAACCACGGTCCACACCGGGATCAGCAGCATCACCGAGAAGACGATGGCAATGGTCTGGAGCCACTGCGAGATGGGGCCGTGCAGCATGTGGTGCGCACCCGTCCACACGTACACAAAGGCCAGAGACCAAAATCCGATCATCGAAAGCTTGTGGCTGTAGAGAGGCGTGTTGGACGACTTGGGAATGAAATAATACGCCATTGCCAGCCCCACCGGCGTAAAGATCAGGCCCACCGCGTTGTGCACGTACATCCAGTTCAGGTTCGCCTGGTTGGTGCCGGTGGTGAAGTAGACCGCTATGTTGCCGGTGACATAGACGAACGGTGTCCACAGCAACGTGCCCATGATGTACCACAAGCTCACGTACATCTGGTCGTAGCGGCGCGTGGCGATGGTGGCGAAGATGTTCCAGCCGAACATGACCCACCCCACCACCACCAACCCCACCAGGGGCAGGGGGAGTTCCGCGTATTCCCACCCCTTGTTCATTCCCAGGGGTAACATCACCACGGCGCCCAGGACGATGATGTTCCAAAGGATCGCGTTAGCCACTCCGAGTTTCTCGCTCCAGAGCTTCACCCCGCACAGGCGGGGAACCACGTAAAACGTCAGGCCCATGTCAGCGGGGAGCAGCCAGCCGAAAAGCATGCCGTTTACGTGCAGCGGACGCAGGCGGCCGTAGGTCAAATACTGCACGGTCCCCAGCAATTGCGGCCAGACGAACTTGGCGGCAATGGTCAGGGCAATGATTCCCACAATGAAGAAATAAGTGATGGAACTGAGCATGAACCACTTGGCCGTAAGGTCCCGATGAACTGACTCTCCCGAGTGGGGAGAGTCAGCGGGAGTGGCTTGGCTCGCCCGCATGGCTGGCGTTTCTCCTGGCATGGTGCCTCCTGGTGACTTGTAACGCCGGCATCTTGCCGGCTGTGGCGCAGGCATCCTGCCGGTGCGTTTGCTGGGGCGGGACACCGCAGCCACAGCGGCCGGGCCGGCTGCGCTACTTGTTCTGACTCCGAATAAAATTGATCAGGTCTCCAGCGTCACTTTGCGAGAGTCCGTAATCAATCCACGGCGGCATGGCCGTGCCCTGCACACCGTAAAGAATCGAATCGAAAAGTCGATGATCATCCACGCTGGTTACAAAGGCGCGGTTGCGCAGGTTCCTGGGCCGGGGGCTGATGTCGAGCGAGTTGGGTCCCTTGCCGTCCGCCTTGCGCCCGTGGCATCCCGTGCAACGCGCCAGGAAGGTCTGCTCGCCTCGGGCTACGGATTCGGCACTCATGGCCGAGGGGTTCTGTGCCGGAACTTTGTGTCCCTTCGCCTCCGCACGGGGTTCGCGCACAAACGTCTGGTAGACATAAGTCAGCAGGCCGCGGCGCTCCTCGTCCGTGAGGACATGACGCCAGGGGGGCATGGAGGTGCCCGGCACACCCTCCTGGAGCGACTTCAGGAAGCGGGCCTCCGGCTTGTCAACCATGAAAGTCGCCTTGGTAAGGTCACGCGGCGCCGGGTCCAGATAAAGATAGGTCATGCCCTTGCCATCGCCCTTTTCACCGTGGCAGCGGGCGCAGAGTCCCTTGTAAATTTCATCCGGGCTCTTGAAAGTCGGTCCGGTGGTCCGGGACTTCAGGTAAGCCACCATGGAGAGGAAGTCATCATCGGGGAATCCGAAGGACGGCATGATGGAGTCGGGAACGCGCGAGCGCGGGTCGCGGAAGTGGTCGGTCATCCAATCCGCTTCCCGGACGAGTCCCTCAAACGAGAGGTCGGGAGCGATGTGCCCGTCGCGGTCTCCCAACCGATGGCAGGCCGTGCAGGCGCGCTGGCCGATGAGTTCCTCGCCTCGCGCGGCGGTTACGCCGGCGGCAGGTCGCCCAGCGGTCGCGGCGGCGGGAGTCAGCTTGACCTCCTGCAATCGGACCCGGTATTTTTCGAGCGAGGTCTCCGCGAAGTTCATCCCGCGCCGGCTCTTCAGGAAGATGACCAAGGCTTTGATTTCATCGTCCGTCAGGTCGAACTTGGGCATGAAGGACGCGGCCTGGTAGGTACGGGGATTCACCGTGTGGCCCCAGAGATAGTCGATGCGGTACTTCCTGCCGACTTCGGTCAAGTCCGGGGCCAGCATGCCGTTCGCGAGGCCTTCAATGCGATGGCAGCCGTAACAGGCCTTCTCAAAGAAAAGCTGCCGCCCGCGCGTGACCAGCGGGGTCCCCGCAAAGTTCTCTTCCGTGTGGCACTGGGCGCAATTGGACTGCATGTACTCCTTGCCCAGGAGCTTGGATTTGAAGGCCGCCGGCCAGTTGGCCTGGGCCACGTAACCCAGCAACGGTTCGGGCCAGAAGATGTCCTCGCCGTGGGCGTAGACGGTTTCGAGGCCGCGCCCCTGGCCGTCATGACAGATGGTGCAGCCGAAGTCCGCGAACTTATGGCGGCGCTCCCAACGGCCATTGCGTTGTACGTCTCCCAGGGCTTCGGAGTACGGGTGCGAGCGGAGGGGCTGCGCGTGCGCCTGAAAACGCGGATCGTCAATGGCGACGTGGCATGTCGTGCAGCGATCGACCTGCGATTCTCCGAACTGAGTCACAATCACCTGTTCAATGCGCGGCGCGCGGGCGTCCAGCGCGCTCCGCTCGGCATCGGTGCGCGCCATACTCCGGGCCTGCTCGAAATACGCGGTCTGGTGCTTTTCCCAAAGATTGAAATACTGCTTGTAAAAGACCAATCCGTGCACGATCAGAACCACAAAACAGGCGATGGCCAAGACCCAACGAATACTCACGGGATTCTCCTTACCAAGGCGAGACGAATTCCCAGTTCGGCCCACGGAAGAATGTGCCAATGATGATTAATCCGACATTGAGGATGGCAAACGTCAGGAAAAGCGAGTTGGCCAACAGCCGCTCGCGCGAAAACCACCGGCCCACGCCGCCCGGCTTCCGGTCTATGTAGGGTAGGAGCAGCAGTAACAGAACTTCGACCGTGGGGATGCCCACTCCTCCCCAGAACGCCGAGTAGCTCACCATCTCCTGAAGCCCCAGGAAATACCACGGAGCCTTGGCCGGATTGGGCGGGTGCATGACGTTCACCGGCTCTTCCAGCGGGGCATTGAAGAAGACCGAAACCAGCAGCACGCCTGCCACCGTCACCAGGAAAATCACCAACTCCGCGATGAACAAGTTGGGCCAACTGAATAAGGAGCGGTCCGGGATGTTGCCGGCCTTGGTGATGGGGCCCTTGACGAGACCCTGAATCCCATAGCGGCGGCGTTCCCCCAGTGGCTCGCCCACTTCAGGCTGAGCCGTGTGCGCCACCTGACCGGGCGCGGCCGGGGCAAGGGCGGGTTGTGAAGCCGAAACCGGGACGCCGTCGGGCGTAAACTCGTCTTCCTCGGCGGGACGCGAGAGCCCTCCATCCTTGCGAATTCGCCAGAAGTGGACGGCGACGAGGACGGACATCAGGATCGGCAGCACCGCCACATGGAGCACATAGAAGCGCAGAAGCGCTTCCTGTCCGACGCTGCTGTCGCCGAGCAGAATAAAGCGAATCTGCTTCCCGAATACTGGGGCGTATCCGGCGATGGAAGTCCCCACTGTGATCGCCCAGAAAGCCAGTTGGTCCCACGGCAGCAGGTAACCCGTAAAACTGGCGAACAGCGTCAGCAGGAAAAGCCCCACGCCCAGCAGCCAGTTGAACTCACGGGGTGGCTTGTAAGCGCCGGTCAGGAAGACGCGGGCAAGGTGGAGGAAAACCACCGCTACCATCCCATGCGCCGCCCAGCGATGCATGTTGCGCAGGAAAATCCCGAAGGCTACGGTGCCGCGCAAGTCGAGCATGCGGTCGTACGCCTGGGCCGTGGAGGGGACGTAGTAAAACATCAGCAGCACGCCGGAAACCGAGAGGATGAGAAAGAGAAAGAAGGCGATAAGCCCCAGTCCCCAGGTGTAGGTGGCCCGCAGGCTGTGCCGATGGACCTTCACGGGATGAATGTGCAGGAAGAAATTGGTGAACGACGTGGACGCTCGTCCCAGGTCGGAGATGGGCAGGGGGTTGCGGAACACCGAGCGCCAAACGTTCTCCGGCAGTGCGGTGAGAGTCTTCCAAGGGCTGGTCGTAGTTTGGTTGCTCATACCTTGAAATAAGTCCCCACTTCAATTTCGCTGTCTTTATCCACTTCCAACTCGCCGTTGGGCGCCAGGTTCAACTGGTACCAGGCCAGATGCTTGGGGGCAGGGCCGGCGGTCACGTTGCCATCCTGGTCATAATGGGAGCCGTGACACGGGCAGGAGAATCCGGTTTCCGAGGAGGAGACGATGCAGCCCAAATGGGTGCAGGTGGTGGAGATCGCCGCCAACTTATCCCCTTCGCGCACCATGCAGATGCGCCGGCCTTCGAGCGCAATCCGGGCCCCCGGTGGGTAATCTTCCGGCCGGCCGACCGAGAAGCGGTTGGGCTGGCCGTAAGTGACGCGCGGTTTGATGAAGGTAAAATTGGAAAAAACCGTGACGATGGCGGAGCCGCACAGCCCAAATCCGCTCAGCCAGGCGAGCACCTTGCGGCGCGTCAGCGGTCCCGCCTGTTCTTCAGTGTCGGGTTTCTTCGTCACCATCCTTGTGCTCCTCTTGCGCAGAATCCGTCAGTTCTTCCAAGTCGGACCAGAAGACCTGATACTTGGCGTCTTCCAGGTTGTGGAAATAGTTCTTCTTGGCTGCGTACACAAATAGCAGCGCCGCTCCGATGCCCATGCACAGGCTGGCGAGAATGGTGAGCCAGGTGAATTCCATCTAGAGCCTCGGGACACTGTCTCCTCGGGCGGAGTGTTTGGCGGCGGGCCTTTCACCTGTAGCAACGAAACCAATGTGACTAAGCGCGTCCGGCCGCACCTCCCGGCGCGCCACCGCGCCTGCCGCGGCCTCCTGGGCGAGTTTGCCGACCGTGGCGCGGCGCAGGACGTCGGTCAAGGCTCGCTGAGCCTCGCGCCAGACACTGTGGGCCGGGCACCACGATTTGCGGGAGCAGGAGGGGCCGTCCGCCAGGCACAGGTTGAGCCGGGTTTCACCTTCGATGGCTTCCAGAATGTCCAGCAGCGTGGCGCTGCGGCGGCGGCCCGCGAGTTCGAACCCCCCGCCGGCGCCGCGGGAGGAGGCCACCAGCCCGGCGCTGACCAATCGCTGCATCAGCTTGGAAAGAAAGCTCTCCGGAACCTCAGCGGCCCTGGCAATCCCCCCCCTCTGGGCCTTGACGCCGGGGGGTAGCGTGGCCAGGTAAATCATGACGCGGGTGGCATAGTCGGTGGCGCGGGTAATCTGCATGGCTCGATTGCTTCAAAGTGGACCCAATTAGTCCAATTCAAGTCCATCAGTAAACGCTGTCTGATTTCCGGTGTCAATGACGGGCGGCATTGCAATATCTGACGAGTGTCAAATTCGGGAGACGCCAGAGCCCCTCGGAAGACCGAATGCCTCGTGCCCAAGAGGCTGACGGTGGAAAGATAGAGGGTCTCCGCCACCTGGCGTCCAGCCCGGCCAGTACCTTGCGATCGAACCGGGGCAGCAAGGGTTCGGAAACTACGTTGGTGTCAAGCAGGATCATCCGAGGTCGGCCGCAGAAAAGGTGATTTGCAGGGGAGTCTGGGGAGTTACAAAACGGAATCCGCGCGGCTCGTCAACCGCAGTTTCTTCCACTGCGGAGGGTCCATCTCGTCACCCGCCGGTCGGAGAAATGCGAGCGCTGGAAAGTCAGGGGATGGAAGTGCTTACTGTAGATGCCATCGCCAGACCTCTTACCAACCCTCTTCACGCTACCTGCGATTTTCTTCCTTGGCGCCGCCTATTAAACACGTGCACGAATGACGCGGGATGCAAGAAAGTAGCACGCTCACGCTTCCCAACGTCCGCGGCTTCTCGACCGGATTTCACGCCGTATCCACGGGCTTCATAGGGCGAAATTCGACGGGTCCGCGTAGCGGCGCCGACCGCCAAAGCCTCTGCGGTGGTGCCGCCGAGTTTTGGGAAGGGACCCCTCACCCGCCCGTCAGCAGACGGTCGGCCTCTCCCCTTGGAGAGGCTGTGGTCTTCTGGGGGTGGGCGCACAAGCGATTAGCCACCTCTCCCAGGGGAGAGGTCGTCCCGGTGGATCGGGACGGGTGAGGGGTCTCTTCGACACCCTTCGGAAGCCGGTAGCAAGTGGCGAGTCATATTCCCCAATGTCGGAGGCTCCCAACGTGTTAAGTTGTCTAAGTTCGCGCCAATGGGGAAACGGCCTGGCCCGAATACGGTCGTCCAGCCGGGGCTGAGCGCGCCGGCACGGCGGAGGGGTTCCGCTCATCATGTGTAAATCATCCGGGCTGGAAGATCGAGATAGAGCGAGCATCGAACCCGTTTGCGTGAGGGTTCCTGCCGGAGACTTTATGATGGGCTGCGAGCAGGGCCGCGACGAGGAACGCCCT
>DATJVT010000482.1:0-3650 GCA_035501695.1 Terriglobia bacterium
GATTGCTGGGGGACAAGACCGGGCAGGGGTTTTACAAGAAGATTAAGGGCAGGAGCGGCGACGAGAGCGAGATCCTGACTCTTGATCTCACGAACTTTGAGTATCGCCCCCGCCAGCGCGCCAACTTCCCTTCGTTCGAAATGACGCGAAACCTTGACGACCTGCGCGAGCGGGTCAAAATTCTGTTCCAGGCCAAGGACCGCGCCGGTCAGTTCTACCGCAAGCTGTTCTCCGATGTCTTCCATTACACCGCGATGCGCGTGCCGGAGATTGCCGACGATATTGTTTCCATTGACAACGGGCTGAAGTGGGGCTTTGGCTGGGAGATGGGCCCCTTCGAGTTGTGGGACGCCTGCGGCCTCGAGCCCTTCGTGGAGGGATGGGCAAGACAGCAGACACCGGTCCCGCCGCTGGTGGAAAAGTTGCGGGCCGCGGGCGGAATATCCTTCTACCTCCATAAGGACGGAATCACGACGCAGTTTGACGTTGCGACCACGGAATATCACCCGGTGCCGGACCGGCCGGGGGTGACCATCTTGCCCTCCCTCAAGGCCCGGCGGAAGGAAGTGAAGAAGAACGCGGGCGCCAGCCTGATCGATTTGGGCGACGGCGTGGTGTGCCTGGAATTTCACTCCAAGATGAACACCATTGGCGGCGACACGCTTCAGATGGTCCACGCGGGACTGAAGGCCCTGGTTGAGGACTTTGACGCCATGGTGATCGGGAACCAGGCGCCCCATTTCAGCGCGGGCGCCAACCTGATGCTGCTCCTCACCGCGATTCAGGAGGACGATTGGGACGAGGCGCAGCTCGCCGTGCGAGCCTTTCAAAATGCCAACATGGCGTTGAAGTATGCGCCCAAGCCGGTGGTGGCGGCCCCCTTCGGAATGACGCTGGGGGGCGGGGCTGAATTGTGCCTCCACACCACGCGCGTGCGCGCCGCTGCCGAGACTTACATGGGATTGGTGGAAGCTGGCGTGGGCCTGATTCCGGCGGGCGGTGGCGCCAAGGAAATGCTCCTGCGCGCTCTGGACGCCGTTCCCGCCGATCCCGAAGCCGATCCGTTTACGTATGTGAAAGAGGTATTCCTGAACATCGGTATGGCCAAAGTTTCCGGCAGCGCCGAAGAGGCGCGCCGTTTGCAATACCTCTCACCCCGCGACTCCATCAGCATGAATCGCGACCGGCAGATTGCCGACGCCAAGCAGGTGGCGCTTGATTTGGTTCGACTGGGGTATCGCCCGGGCCAGCCGCGCCAGGATATTCGCGCCCTTGGCCAGCCCGCCTTTGCCAAGATGAAACTGGGACTTCACCTGATGCGGCGCGCCGAGTACATTTCCGATTACGATGTGGTCGTCGCGACGCAACTCGCCAGGGTTCTTTCCGGCGGCGGCGAATTCACTTCGCCGCAACTGGTGTCGGAACAGTACCTGCTTGATCTCGAGCGCGAGGCGTTCCTCAGCCTCTGCGGACAGAAGAAGACGATTGAACGTATTCAGTTCATGTTGAAGAAGGGGAAGGCGTTGCGGAACTGAAAAGAGGAGTTATCAGTCATCAGTAGGTGCGCGGCTGCGCTGAGATTTGAGAACAGATTCGGCTGGAGCGCTTATTACCGGGAACTGATAACTGAAAACTGACTGCTGATGACTGCCTCCCAACTTCTCGAAGCAGGAGAAAACCATGTACGAAGCCGTCATCGTTTCCATCGCCCGCACGGCGGTGGGTAAAGCGCCGCGCGGCACTTTGCGTTCGACGCGGCCGGACGACATGGCTGCGGCCGCAATCCGCGAGGCGGTGCGCCGTGTGCCTGCATTCGATCCCGCCGAGGTTGAGGACGTCATCCTGGGTTGCGCCATGCCCGAGGCCGAGCAAGGGAACAACGTGGCGCGCGTGGCCTCGCTGCGCGCGGGGCTTCCGGTGACCACTCCGGCGATGACGGTCAATCGTTTTTGCTCCTCCGGGCTCCAGGCAATTGCCCTGGCATCCGAGCGCATTCAGGCAGGCGGCGCCAAAGTAATCGTGGCGGGCGGAACTGAAACCATGAGCATGATTCCCATGGGGGGATACCATTTTTCCCCCAATCCCTACCTGATGGAGCATTACCCGGACATTTATCTGAGCATGGGGCTGACCGCGGAAAACCTGGCGGCCAAGCACCAAATCAGCAGGGAGGAACAGGACCAGTTTGCCCTGCGCAGCCACCAGCGGGCGGTGGCGGCCGTCGAGCAGGGAAAGTTCAGGGAGGAGATTGCGCCCCTGGAAGTCATTGACGTCAGCCTGAACGGCGGAAACAAACCGCAAACCCAGAAGACTACCTTCGACACTGACGAAGGACCGCGGCGCGACACTTCGCTCGCGGCATTGGCCAAGCTCAAACCCGCGTTTCATGCCCATGGAACCGTGACACCGGGCAATGCTTCGCAAATGAGCGACGGAGCGGCGGCCGCGGTTTTGATGTCGCTCGACCGGGCCAAGGCTCTGGGACTCGTGCCGCTGGCGCGCCTGGTAAGTTATGCGACGGCCGGCTGCCCGCCGGAGGAGATGGGCGTGGGCCCTGTGTTTGCCATTCCCAAGGCCCTGAAACAGGCCGGCCTGAAGCTGGCGGATCTGGATGTGATTGAACTCAACGAGGCCTTCGCCGCACAGGCACTCTCGGTCATCAAGCTGGCTGGACTCGATTTGGATAGGACCAACGTTAATGGCGGCGCCATCGCCCTGGGCCATCCGCTGGGCTGCACGGGCGCCAAGCTGACGGCCACACTGCTGGGGGAGTTGAAGCGCCGGAAAGCGCGATATGGCATGGTGACCATGTGCGTGGGCGGCGGAATGGGCGCGGCGGGAGTCTTTGAAAACCTATGAGGAAGGGAGGAGAAGCATGGCGGATGGATCCGTGGCAACCACGCAACGAATCAAAGGCGGCAGCTTTCTGCTTGAGTCGCGTCTGCCGGAAGAGGTGTTCACGCCGGAGGATCTGACCGAGGAACACCGGCTGATCGCCAAGACCGCGCAGGAATTCGTCGACCAGGAAATCGTCCCTCGCCTGAATGAAATCGAAGAGAAAAAGCCGGGATTGCTCCGGGAACTCTTGAAGAAGGCGGCGGAGCTGGGCTTTTGTGGCACCGAGGTGCCGCAGCGATTCGGCGGGCTGGAGTTGGATAGGATTTCATCCATCCTCGTTGCCGAAAAGATGGCGCGCGATGGTTCCTGGGCGACCACGATCGGGGCGCAGGCGGGAATTGGAATCCTTCCCATTGCTTTTTTCGGCACGGAAGAGCAGAAAGCCAAATACCTTCCCAAACTGGTGAGCGCGGAGTGGGTGGGCGCCTACTCCCTGAGCGAGGCGACTTCCGCCTCCGACGCCCTGAACTGCAAGGCAAACGCCACACTTGACGCCGAGGGAAGGCATTACATCCTCAACGGTGCCAAGATGTGGGTTACCAACGGCGGTATCGCCGATATTTATGTGGTCTTTGCCAAGGTCGGTGGAGAGAAATTCTCCGCCTTCATCGTGGAGCGTGCCTTTGCCGGGGTCGTACCCGGCGCGGAGGAGCATAAGATGGGGATTCGCGGCTCCTCCACTACGCCGCTTAATCTTGAAAGTGTCCCTGTTCCCGTCGAAAATGTTCTCGGTGAGATTGGCAAGGGGCATT
>DATJVT010000483.1:0-8040 GCA_035501695.1 Terriglobia bacterium
GGACTATGCCATGGATTTCGGGAATGTGAATGGTCTAGGTCTCGCTCCCTCCGCTGGTCTGACCGTCACTTCTGTTTCCGGTGGGGTGGTGTATGCCACCTCTTACCTTCTGCAGCCGACCTTCTCGAGCTTTACATCGACGACGGGCACCCTTGAGACGTATGTCTCGCTGGACTTTACCAACAACACAGTCCTCCAAACGGAAACGGCCACGGCGATAGGAGGTCCCTTTACGCCTATCTCCAAATCAAGCGCCACTCAAACCGTGCTGACCTCCAGCGTGACGAGTGGAACGAATTTTACGAGCTACCTCGGTCTGTTCGTGAGCAATGTGAACGGCGCCGGAACCTTTACTGGCGCAGATAATGCCAATTTAACGTATACATTGACGGTGCCCTAATGAGACGTGGTGTTCTTGCCTCAACCCGGTTTCGATTGTCCTGCTGGCTCGCAACGGCCCTGGCCGTGGTGGCGGGACTGGGAGCAGTTGCCCCTGCGGCTTGGGCCCAGTCCTTGGGACTTGTTCCCGCCGAAGTTGACTACGCTTTCAAACCCGGCCAGCCGTTTGAGTTCGAATTGGCGAGCACGAATCGCAGCCCTGCCCCCGTATACATGCGGGTCTCGGTGACCGATCTCTGGTACAACGATAAGAACGAGAAGGTGTTTGGACCTCCGGGCTCCTCGCCACGTTCCGCCGCCAATTGGATCGAGTTTGTGCCCCGGCAGATTGAAGTTCCCCCGCAAGGGACGGGCAAGGTCAAGGTGCTGGTAACTCCACCGCTCAGTGCGGTTGGCGGGTATTACGCGGTGGTGTTCCTGGAGTCCAAGCCCGAGCTGGTCCCCGGGGCGGGCAAGGATGGAAAGGGCGTTTACACCAATCTCCGGTTAGGCTGCCTGGTTCTATTGAGCGCGGCGCGCACACAGATTTATACAGCAGAGGTATCGGACGCCCATGTCACGCCACCTTCGGGAACACAAGCCCTCAAGGTTGACTACGTTCTGCTGAACAAGGGCAACACCCATCTCTTCCCCCGGCCGGCGGTAGCCATATTCAAATCCGGCAAGGACTTGGTAGGGAAAGCCGAGGGAGATACCAAGCGGTTTCTTCCCGGCCAGAAGGATTCCATGTCCGTATCCTGGCCGGGAGCCCTGCCCCCTGGCAGCTACATGGCGGTGCTGGCGATTCAATACGGCGAAGACAAGGTCTACACCCAGGACTTGCCCTTCACGGTTGGCTCGACTCCATGAGAAGGATTTTTCCATGGCGCTCGCAGTACGTGCCTTGCCAAAGGTTGAAGCCGGCCTTTGCGACGCG
The DNA here is from genome assembly GCA_035501695.1 of Terriglobia bacterium. Lineage (GTDB taxonomy): Bacteria > Acidobacteriota > Terriglobia > UBA7540 > UBA7540 > Bog-366. Next base: position 1,316 of record DATJVT010000483.1, read on the forward strand.
CCCCGGGTTCCACTTCCTGAGCATGGCAATCCTCATCACGGGTTTGGCTGGGCTCGAACCCTGCCACGGGATTGCCCAGGACGCCATTCCGCAGCGGATTGAGGTAATTTGGCACTCGGGGAAGACCGTGGCTCTCCCCGGCGTGGAGCGAGTGATCCTCCTGGATGATTCCCTCTGCAACGTTCAGGTTTCGCCGGACAAGGTGGATTTCTCCGGGGAAAAGCGCGGCACCAGCGTGGCTTTTATTTGGGTCAAAGGCCAACGTTACACGGTGGTGGTGTCGGTGATCCTGCCTCCCACTGCACCGGAAGGTCCGCGGCTATCGCAGAGCGAACTGGAGGCCTTGGGCAGCGGCATGGCCGCGTCCAACGCGCGGATTGCCACCGGCTCGGGCGCGCCCGCCGACCTCCTTCTCACCCACAATTTCAACTGGATGGAAAACAACGGGGCAAGCCGCCTGTTCATCAATGCTCAGGTGGAGAATACCAATCTCGCGGGCGCTCCGTGGATCAATGCAACCTCCGCCTCCGTGCAATACTATTCGCCCCGCCTGGACCTCTCCCTGATCGATTTCCCGCTCAACCTTACGGGAATATCCGAAGGACAAATGCAATCATCGCCCTACACGCTCTTCAACATCTTCGTGATCCGGGGAGCGGATGTCAGGTTAAAGCGGGGCGCCAACCAATACGAGTTCTTTGGCGGGTCCACTCCACCGGCCTATTTCCTGAGCCTTCAAGGTACTCGCGATACTGGAGGGTTCACCTTCAGCCGGCATCAAAGCAAGAGTCTGGATCTGTTTGCCACCAGCGCGTGGTTGAACGCGCCCATCTACCTCTTCGGGCCCAGCATCGAGCGGCAGAATAGTGTGTTTCAAACCGCCGGTTATAACTACCATCCGAATCACCGTTGGGCAATCCAGGGAACAGGCGGCGTCAGCAACCGTGGCGGCTTGGTGCAGCAGGGCGTCACCTATAACAGCGAGAGGTTTGTGGGATTTATATCCGGGACGTCTTCTTCGCCGAGCTTTCCTCTGAACCAGATGCAAATGCTGTTTGCCGGGGGAACGTCCCTCGCCGCGGGGTCCACGCTGATCCTGAGCAAAGCAACTTCCGGCAGCTTCTATTACCAGCACAGTACGATCAAGCCGGCAGGGCTTACCCTCAGTCCGGGGACCTCCGATTATCTCAATCCCCATTTCACTTTCGCGATGAGTTCGAGGGAAAACGCGACCTTCAATTACACCTACACGAGCAACGTGGGCGGGTTCACCTCCCAGACGCGCTCGCACGGGAACCGGTACGATTTCTCCCTGAACTCCCAACTCCCCCGGCGGACCGTCAATACAGCGGAGGTCACGGTGGGGTCACTCAGCGATCCTCTCCAGCTCAATGCGGAATCGGATCTCACCCTGCTTGACGCCGTGAACATCCCCATCCGGGCCGGATCCCTCAATGTCGGGTTCCAGCATTCCCGGAATAATCCCTCCCTGGTAAGCCGCATGGAGCAGGAGATCAATCTGCTTTCTCCGGCTCTGCAGCAGTTGTTTCTGGAGAACCCGGTGGCGTTCGTGGAGTCCAACGACCTTCCCCCTGCGATTCGCAGCCTGCTCAACAATCTCCAGCCCACCAATACCGAGGTAACCCTTCAGGGGCAGTTTTCGATTCGCAATCGCCTCAATTTGAGCCCCATGGTCGGCTATTACCGGGCGGCTGAAGGGTTGGGCCAAGAGACCAACTCCTATCTTCTTGGGTATAATCTGACCTATCGATTAACCCGCACCCTGCAATTGCAATCTTCGCTTTCCAATATGCTCCTGTGGGATTTTCGCCAACAGGGATTGCGGCGCACCAATGTGTTCAGCATCGGGATCGCGAAGCGGCTGAGCGGTCACGAGTCGGTCCTCCATCCGTTCCAGGCGCGCCGGGCCACGATCGAGGGGCAGGTTTATCGCGACAACAACGTGAACGGAAGGTATGATGCAGGGGAACCGGGGTTCGAGGGTGTGCGCGTGGAATTGAACAACGGGGAGACCGCTCTCACGGATGCCCGGGGCCAATTCAGTTTCTCCGGGCTGAAGCCGGACGTCTACACGGTTACCCTCCCCGTCGACCAATTCCACGAGCCGATTCGGATGACGAGTACGTCATCCGTACAAGTCGACATTCTTCAACCGATGGTGGCGAGGGCGGATTTTGGGATCGTCAATTTCGCCCGCGTGATGGGAAATGTCTTCAACGATTATGACTTGACACGGAGAAAGCAACTCGACGCCCCGGGGATTCGCCAGGTGCGGTTGACTTTGAGTGGGGGAAAGAAAGAAATCCCACTTCTGAGCGACTCAAGCGGGGATTACGAGATCGATGATGTAAGCCCGGGTGATTACCTGCTTTCGGTTGATGCTTCCACCATCCCGCCCAACTATCAAGTCGAGACCGCCTCCTTCCCGATTCATGTCGCTCCCACCTCCACGGTCGTACAAGACGTGCCCGTCCTAGCCTTGCGATCAATTATGGGCCACGTCCTAATGAAACCCACCGGCGCCAACGGAGGCAAACTGAAAATTCCCGGGGTCGTCGGCGACGCTCCCGGCATCGGGGACCACCGCGGCGCCGCCCAAGGGGGACAGGCACAGGCCACGGAGGAACTCGTCCCCTTGCCCGGCGTCAGGATCGCTGTCGATCACACTACGGTAACCACCGACCAGGATGGAGCATTTCTCTTGAGGAATCTGCCCGCCGGGGACATTTACTTCCAAATCCTTCCCGCACACCCCATTCCGGAAGGGGTGAAAATGCCCGCCTGGAAGGTGCGCATGCCCCGCGATCCGGTATTTATTCAAGGTGCGACCGTTACGATTTCCAATCCCGAGGTCATCAAGTGCATCGTGCCCGATATGCCGGGCAAATAATCACCCCTCTGCGAAACGCCTCGGGTCCTCTGCTCATAATCGCAAGCCGGCACGGCCGGCCTGGCGTCTTTCCACGCGCCTGTTCTTACGGATTTCAACCGCTCGCGAGATCCCGCCTGCCTGGGAAGGCCGATGCTATACTGATTCCTCCCGCAACGTGGGGCATCTTTCTCTTATCGAGGTCGGTTCCCGTGCCAAAACAGGCGAAAGTTCTGAATTCCCGCGTCATCTACCGGGGAAGAGCGGTGGAACTGAGAGTCGACCGTGTCGTGGAGCCGGGTGGCGTCGAGACCACTCGCGAGCTGATTTGTCATCCGGGGTCCGTGGTAGTCATCCCGCATCTTCCCGGCGACCGCCTGATTCTCGTCCGCCAGTACCGTTATGCCGCGCAAGCCAGCATGTGGGAACTGGTGGCGGGTGGCTTGGAACCAGGCGAGATTCCTTCGCAGGCCGCTCGCCGCGAGTTGCGGGAAGAGGCGGGGTACCGAGCCCGGCACGTCAAGCGCTTGGTGGATTTCTTTCCCAGCCCCGGCATCCTGAATGAAAAGATGCACCTTGTTGAGGCGTGGGACCTGACCCCATCCCAGGGCCAACCCGACGACGATGAACGCATCGAAGCCGGAATCTTCGCCATAGAGGATGTCCTTCAAATGATCCGGAAAAAGGAAATTAACGATGGGAAGACGCTCCTCGGAATTCTGTGGGTGTTCGGCGACCGATTCATCGCAAGCTGATTTTCATTGCATGGAAACTGCTGCGCGCGACGGCTCCAAACCACAAATCCCTTGACAAATCGGGGGTGAAAAGGCTAATTATATTTGTGAGGGAGTCAGGAAAGTGTTCTCGTTGGGAAGGTGCTCATAGAAATCAGGAAGCCGGGGGCCGGACGGCCTTCGGCTTTTTTGTTTTCAGGGCGCTTGTCAAAGAGTGACAACCTCAAAAGCGAAATTAAGGAGGGCGCAAGTGGCAAGACTTCAAGGTAAGGTAAAGTGGTTCAACAACAGCAAAGGGTACGGGTTTATCGGCCAGGAAGGCGGAGCAGATGTCTTCGTCCATTACTCGGCCATTCAGGGTGAAGGATTCAAGACCTTGCAAGAAGGCGACACGGTAGAATTTGAGATCGTCCAGGGACAAAAAGGACCTCAGGCCGACAAGGTCACAAAACTCGGTTAAACGGCATCCGCTTCTCCATTTCCTGGCCCAATCCTTGTGGTTGGGCCTTTTTGTTTCCCCCGGCCTGCGGGAACCTTCCTTCTCCCTAAATCCGTTTATTTCTTTTACAGACCTTTTACTTGCTTTTCACCCGGCCAAGCGAGAAAATACACGGGTCAATAGAGTAGGGGCGAGCTGACAATTGCGCATGAGGCGCAGTAGCGCGCCCGCCGGCGGGGCGAGGCATTCGCGGCAGTCGGTTTTAGGGTGCGGGAGGATGTCGCAATGAAAAGTCTAGGGTGCGCCGTGATCTTAGCCGCGGTCCTGACATGCGCGGCCGTCGCGAAAGATGAACCGAGTACGCCGTTGTCGCGACGTGACCTGACGGCATTGCGCGCGAGTTCCCCCGAGCGCGCCACGCTAACCGTTCCCGCCGAGACAGAGGTCAAAGTCCAAGTCCTGTCTGGAATCCATTCCCAGATCAATCACGTAAACGACCCCGTCATTGCCGAACTCTTAAAGCCGGTCTATGTGGAAGGGAAACTCGCCCTGCCACAGGGAAGTCTTCTGGACGGGCGCATCACCCTTATTCGCGTGGCCGGTCACATGCGCCGTTCGGCGGAACTCGGCATGCGTTTTGATCACATCACCCTGCCTGACGGACAGGAAAAACCCGTCGCTGCCGTGCTCGCTTCCTTGGAGCACCCGCAGATGCTCGACATCCACCTCGACCAGGAAGGTCACCTGACCGGCAATCGGACGATGTCATGGAAGACGCTGGCGGTTGGCTTCTCGGCCCTCGGGGCATTCGGCGCTTTGAAAATTGCGGCAGTGGGCTCGGCGGGGGCCACCATTGCGCTACCCTTGGGGGGGGCCGCCATCATCAGTTACGAAACCCTCTGGCGCAAGGGGCATGAAGTGAATATGCCGCCTGATACGCAATGCCGTTTGCGCCTGAACTACCCGCTTACCGTTCATATACCCTGGTAACCAACCGGATGGATCCCCTCATCTATCACAACGATCGAATAATTCCCCTGGCAGAGGCACGCCTTTCCCCCGGGCAGATGGGCCTGCTGATGGGTTGGGGAGTCTTCACCACCCTGCGTATTTACCAGGGGGTTCCTTTCTCCTTCGAGCGCCATTGGGAACGAATGGCGCGCGATGCCGAGCGCCTGGGCATTGATCTTGAATACCAGCGGGAAGCCGTATGGAAGGCCATCGTGGATTTGGCCGCTGCCAACCGGCGGCCGGAAGGCGGCGCCCGGCTTTCGTTCATCAAGAATCACGGCGGGCTTTGGGCCGATGCCCCCGGTCGCCCCGCCACCGACCTGTTGATCTTCACTCGCGAGTTGGCCGTCTGGCCCTCGGCGCATAAGCTTGTGCTGGTCCCTGGCGCTATCTTCTCGACGGGGAGACTGGCCGGGGCCAAGATGCTCTCCTGGGTGCAAAATGCCGGGACGCTGGAACGCGCTCATCGCGAAGGCTTCGACGACGCCCTGCTGCTGAATGAGCACGGCCACATCGCGGAGTGCACCTCGGCAAACTTCTTCCTCGTGCGTGGCCGCGAGGTATTGACACCACCGATGCATTCCGGCTGCCTGCCGGGTATAACGCGCGAAGCCCTTCGCGAAGTCATCCCCGCAGCGGGGTACACGCTTCTGGAACAGGACCTCATGGCGGGCGACCTGGACTCGGCGGACGAAGTCTTCATCAGCTCCACCACGCGCGAGGTGGCGGGCGTGGGAAGCATCGCCCCCAACTGGAAATACGCCGCGCCGGGCAAGATCACGCGCGAGATCGAGGCGGCGTTTCAGGACTTCGTAAAAGCCTATTTGCAACCCGTGCCTTCTCCACGCCTCTAAGTTCTCATTTCAATTTCCACCACTCAGCTCCCCCCGGCCGCATCCCCGAATGGCCAGACGCTGGCTCCACCACCGCCCTGTGTCCGGCATCCCCTTGCTTTCAAGATGCAAGGCTGCCTGCTTTACGGTAAACTCTTGAGAAGCGGAGTATATCAACATGGGCAATGTCTTAACTCTGCCGGAGCAGAGAGTGGTCCTCGAAAATGTAAGTTGGGAAACCTACGAGCATATCCTTTCCGACCACCTGGATGCTTCGGCGCCCCGCTTCACCTTTGACCGGGGGAGGTTGGAGATCCTGAGTCCCTCTTCCGAACATGAAGAGTGCAAGCAAGCGCTGACCATCCTGGTTGTGATGTTGGCCGACGGGCTCGGTATCGATATCCGGAGTCTTGGGTCGACAACCTTCAAGCGCAGCAAGCTCGAACGCGGATTCGAGGCGGACGTGTGCTTTTACGTGCAGAGCGTACCACGAATGCACGGAAAGACGCCCATCGATCCCGCCGTTGATCCACCTCCGGATTTGGTAATAGAGATTGAGATTACCGCTCCCGTCATGAATAAGTTGCCGGTTTATGCCGCTTTTGGTGTCCCGGAAATTTGGCGCTACGACGGTACGCTCCTGAGGTTCCTGCACCTCTCGGGAACGCAGTATGTCGAAAGTGAGACGAGCTTGGCCTTCCCTCAAGTCTCCGCCGCCGACCTGTCCCGGCTAGCCCGGCAGAGCGTCTCCTCGCGGAGCACCGAGTGGCTTTCTGACCTCAGGAGTTGGGTGCGCAAACTGAAGTAACCGAAGCGCC
>DATJVT010000484.1:0-5586 GCA_035501695.1 Terriglobia bacterium
GACTTTGGTGTACGGTTCGGGATCGGAATCGTCGCCGGGATCCAGCTGGAACCTGCTTCCGTCCACCACGCTGTGAAATTCATTTTTGACCGGGACCGGTGCTTCGAGGGTCAGTTTTCCCGCGCGCACCTGGCGGAACAGTTCCAGCATGACTCCCAGTTTCATGGTGCTGGCGGCGTGAAAGGAAACCTGGGGATTGATTTCCAGGCTGGCTTTGCGGTCCAGGGAATGCAAGACAACGGCCACGTCTGCCCCGCTGGCCTGAATTTTCTGCTCGAGCTGCGCGCGCGTCGCGGCGAGCCGCGAATCCTGCCCCTGAGCCGCGCCGCCGGGCGCGAGCGCCAACAGGGTGGCCAGCGGAAGCAGAAACGCGACGCCACACAGTGGCGCACGGGTTCGAGCGAACTTCACGTTCGTGGTTGCCATGGGATCTCCAAAGGAATCGGCTGGGCGGCAGACCCGCGGCCAGAGAAAGGACGGCTGTTCCGCCGGCACGGTTTCGCTCACCGCGCCGAAAGCAGACTCGATCTTGCCTCTAGCCGCTTGAGACGTCCTGCGCGAATCGCGAGTCCCTCGAATGATTCAATTCCCCGCGTCCCAGTACCCCGGCCGTAGAGGTGGCCAGGTACTGCGGCATGGACTTGACCCTGCCGGTAATATGCATTATAAGGCTTACTGCACGTGTCCTCTTTGCGGAATCGAGTGCGGCCAGCCTTGCCGCAAAGACCGGTTCTATTGGACGCTGGCCTAAGAAGGCATCATACCGGTGGATGCGTCCCCCTTCTGCTGTGAAGTGTGGATGCAGCGTCGGTTCCTTCCAATCCACGGCGCTACCGAGAGGAGAAAACCATGAGCGACCGCAAGGTATTTACCGACAGCGTTATCCCCCTCCCCGAAGCTATCGGACTCACTCCGAACGGCCTGATGCTTCAATCGGCTGAGCCGGAGAGCGGCAAGGAGTCTATGACCCTGCTCTTTTCGCTGGCCATTCCGGAGGCCGCGAAGAATGAGCTGGAAGAAAGAGTCGCCGCCGGCCAAGTGGTCCCCCAGGTTGAGTTACAGAACAAATATACACCCAGTGAGTCAGATGCCAAGACGCTGCGCTCCTGGCTGGAATCTCAAGGCTTTAAAATTCAGAGCACTTCCTCAGATCGTACCTCCATCTATGCACGGGGCACCATCGAGCAGATTGAGAAAAGCTTGGGAGTGCAGATGGTCCGCGTGATCAAAGATGGTTTGAGCTACATGGCGGCGCGCAATGCGCCGAGTTTGCCCGCTGATGTCGGCGGAAGCGTTCACGCCATTATCGGCTTGCAACCATATCGCAAGGCGCGCAAGCACAGCATCCGGCGCATGCCCCGGCGCGGACATCGGGCTCCTGGCTCCCCGGCCCCGGCGGCTGCGGGCCCCGCGCCCAACATTCAGAACGCCCCGCCCTACCTGGTCCCGGAAGTGCTCAAGGCATATGACGCGGACTCTCTGCCTGTGACCGGAAAAAACCAGATCATCGCCATCCTGATAGATACGGTTCCCAACGATACGGACTTGACCTCCTTTTGGCGGCAGAATGGGGTGGCAGCGAGTCTCGCGCAAATTGAGAAGGTCAACGTGACCGGCGCTCCACTCCCTCCGCCCGAGGGGGAGGAAACACTGGACGTGGAGTGGGCCAGCGGTATCGCTCCCGGGGCGACGATCCGCATCTATGCCACCAGTTCCCTGGAATTCGTGGACCTGGATCTGGCCTTGGATCGGATCATTCAAGACGTCGCCACCATGCCCAATCTGCGGCAGTTGTCGATCAGCCTCGGCCTGGGAGAGACTTTTCTGGGCGGACCGCAGGGAGAGGTGGCCACCCAGCATCAGAAATTTCTCCGGCTGGCCGCGGCAGGGGTAAACGTGTTCGTCTCCAGCGGCGATGCCGGATCGAATCCCGACCAAACCGGACACAGCCCCACGGGCCCGACACAAGCGGAATACGAATCTTCCGACCCCTTCGTGATCGGAGTTGGGGGCACAAGTCTGTCCCTGGCCGCAAACGGAGCGGTGGCCAGCGAAACTGCCTGGACGGGGAGCGGCGGCGGGCGAAGCATCTTTTTCACACGCCCCACGTGGCAGAAAGGAGCCGGGGTGCCCGCGGGCACGCAGCGCCTGGTGCCGGACGTGAGCGTGACTGCAGATCCCGACAAAGGAGCTTTTCTTGTCCTGCAAGACAAGGAAATCCAGATTGGTGGAACCAGTTGGAGCGCGCCCATCTGGGCGGCATTCTGTGCTCTGATCAATGAGGCGCGGATCGCAGCCGGCAAATCAGCCTTGCCTTTTCTGAATCCACTGATTTATCCCCTCGCCAACTCGCGGTGCTTCCGGGACATTCAGAATGGCAGCAACGGGGCGTTTCACGCTGGCGCGGGCTACGATATGGTGACGGGCATCGGTGTCCCCAACGTGAAGGCGCTAATCTCCGATTTGCCCTAACGATCCTTTCGGGGCGATGGTCAACGACAACCAAGGATAGATCACCGTCTTCCCGGGGCGCGAAACCTTCAACTGCCGGGGAGCATTGCAGCGGATCAGCGGCGATCTGACACGGCGGCCGCGGGTGCCAAGAGGGCTCGCCGAGTCACGCAGATTGAGTTGCTCCGAGATGCCCTGCCTTGCGGTTGGTTCTCAGCGCCCTCCTTCGATTCATCAGAAGGGCGCGACTCTGACGCTGAATCCAATCGAGAAGGCGGGGTGGTAGCTCCAGGAAATCGGAGCGCTTCCTGGAAATCCCATGGGCACCGTGCTGTTCAGCGTGAATCCCCCGCCGAGACTTTGAGTCCTTCCGAAGTGCACACCTGGATGAAAAATCAGCCGGTTGATGCCTATCGCGGCCCCGACAAAAAACTCAGGTTGATTCGTCCCTGAGTTCGGATTGACTCCAAAACCCGCGCTCAGTGCGCCGGTGACCACCTTCTCGTTTTCCTTTGTCTTGCCAGTGCACATGGAATGGTATCCGCCGAGCCTCCAATTCACGAAGGCCATGGGAAACACCTGAGCGCTCGACGAATCGGTGACCGCAAATATCTGATTGAATCCCGCGGGATTGGTCGCGGCCACCGTCTTGATGCCGATCTCGCGCTTTCCCAGAAAGGTGACCAGGAATCCAGCAGAGGCCGTCAGGCGCGGAACATCCTGGTAGAGGATCGAATAGTTGATGGCGTCGGTCGTCGGGGTCTTCCCGTCCACGTCGCTCACGCAAGACACCACACCGGTGATCGTCGCCTTTCTGTCCGTACCCAGCAGAATCTCCTGGATCAGGACCGTATGATCCTCGGATTCCCGGATGATATGCAACGTGTCTTTCGACCGGACGAAGTCAGCGTACACCTTGACAGCCGCGAGATAACTCCCTTGCAAGGTAGTTTGCGCAGCTTTCAGCGTGGTGATGTTGTCGCTAAGAATGGACATGGCCGCTTTTGCTTTTTCAAGGGTCTCGTCCATTATCTGCAATGCATCCTGTGTCTCGGAGTCCGTTGCCTTGTCGTAATTCTTGTGCAAATCAGACGCCCAGCCTACCAGTTCTGTGAGCAGAGCCTGGCTCTGGGCGGCAGTGGTGATGGATGGCAACGCATTGTTGAAATCGTCGCGGACCGGCTTCAGAGCAGAATCCTGCTCTGGATTAAAGGACTTCCAATTTGTCTCCCGGTAGTCCGCCCCCATATAGTTGCTAAGCCTTTGCAGATCCGCTTGTAACCATTGGCGTGACTTCTGCTCCTCGGCAGCAACCCGTGCGGCGCTCCGGTGGAAAGCGTCCGACCCGGCGAGAAATCTGCGATATTCCGCGTCCTGGAATATCGGGGGCGGAGGAGATGGCTGACCGGGGGACGTTCGTGCATCCAGAGTGTGCAACTGTGCGCCCGTGCTGGTTTGAATCGCGTCCAGGTGGGTCTGAGCTGCCCCCGCGCCTATCGAAAATGCGCCTAAGGCTGCGATAGTCCCCACTAAAGACTCAATGGGATTCGTCTCCGCGGTGGGCGCCACCGTACGGCCACTCAGGGAGCACACATCCAGCGGGCTAAGATTGACCAGCCTGATTATTACCGAACTTCGATCATCGACCCGAATACGCGAAGGCTCCGCCACCGGTTCCATGTTGTTTGGCGCTTTTTGCAGCGTGATTGCGATCACAGTTGGCGGCTTCTTCGTCCCGGTGGATTGCGCAGAACCCTGTTGGGGAGAGATCGCTAGAGCGGCTGCAACGGCCAGAGCAGACCCGACTTCCATCTTCATGGCACTCGCCCTCCCGCCATCAGTCAAGTCCGGCTGACAGACTGTCCCGTGTGCTCACGGCTTTCCTATGGAAATGCGCTCCTGGTCCGCCCGGCCAACGGGCAAACCGCCTCCATGCGCCGAGCAATGCCTAAGGAGCCTATCTGATATTTAGGAGATGTCAACTCTCGGATATGCTATCACCGCAGAGGGATATTCACTGCATATTGCTACTCTGGGTCGGCAGACCAGCCACTTCCCTGCAAGAAGGGGAGGGCTGTACAAAGCGATCAAGCTGGACGGCTACGCTGGCGGCGTTTTCCCTACGCCACCGGGACTAACGACGGACGGTTTCGCTCACCGCACCGGAGCGAGACTGGGCCTGGTGTGCAAGCGCGCGCGGCAGTCCGCACAAAAGGCGGAGCCCTTCAGGTCCACCCACTCGACGGCGTGGGAGGAGGCCATCACACATTGATAATCGTCGCAGTGGAGCAGCCCAAAAGTATGCCCCAATTCGTGCACTGCTTCCTTGAGCAGGCGCGCGCCGAGCAGGGCGGCATCGGCCGGCAGGCCGTAGAAATCCTGGCGCAGGCGCCAGGTGGATACCACCGCGCAGACGCCCTCCAGTTGCGCCTCGCCAAACACAAAGGTGAGCACGGGAACGTAGAGGTCCGAGGGAATGACCGCGAGCAGGCGCGTTTCCGGCGGGGCCCGGCGGGCCAATGCCGCCAGGATTTCCGTGGAGGAGTACTGCTGGCGGCTGACATTGAAGGCCTGTGCCGGGGGGCTCTCCACCGGCAGTATCTCCACCCGGCCGCCGAAGACCTGCTCAAGGCCGGCGCGGAGGTCTCCCAGCATTCCGGCGGGAACGGCTGCGAGAGGCAGGATGTGAATCTCGTTCACGACACATCGGCCGTAACTTTTTTCCATCCGTACTTTTTCAATTTATTGTGCAGGGTCACCCGGTCAATGTCGAGAACCTCGGCGGCCAGGGTCTGGTTGTTCCGGCACTCGTTGAGCACCGCCAGAATGTGGGCGCGCTCGGCATCCTCCAGGGTGCGCTGGCTCTCGTCGGGTGCCGAGAGCTTCAGGGAAAAATCCTGTGCGCGCAATTCCGGCTCCTGAGCCACCACCATGGCGCGCTCCACGGCGTTTTCGAGTTCGCGGACGTTTCCCGGCCAGGGATAGCTATCCAGGAGCTCCATGGCCTCCGGGGAAACGCGGGTAATGCGCTTGTTCATGGACGCGGAGAACTTGCGCACAAATACGTCCACCAGCAGCGGAATGTCGCTCTTGCGCTCGCGCAGGGGCGGCAGGCGGATTTGAAAGACATTCAGG
>DATJVT010000485.1:0-7952 GCA_035501695.1 Terriglobia bacterium
CGTCCACTCGATCAGGAAAAGCCGCTTTCCCGAATGAAAGACTGGAATGCTTCCGAGATCGAGATTCTCATTGGCTTTCGTTTGGTAGTCACCTTCCAGCAAAGTTTCTCCCGAGTCGGCGTCCCAGACGCGGTAATGGCCGGCAGCGTCTTCGCGTGAATCATTGCCCACCACCACCCGGCAGTGCCAATCCTTGGGTTCATCCACCATGACACACACGGGCTCCTGGACCCGCCGGATGTAGTAATAGGCAAGCTTCTTGTTGAAGTAATAGTCCACGATGGCATCCGAGAATTGCGGCCATCCATCCATAACGTTCCACCAGATCAGGCCCGTGCTCCGCCACTTGTTCAGGCGGGTCATTTCGATAAAGAACTTCTTGGCTTCGGCCTGTGAGACTTGCGAGGCCAGGATGAAATCCGGGACTTTATCGGGAACCGTACCAAAGAGTTCCTTCACCTGGTTAGCCATCAGGTTGATCCGATAAGGGTTGCCCGTCCAATCCGTGGAGTGCAAAATCCACTGGGGATTGTCCTGCCATGGCCACACATGTTGCTCGTCAATGAAACGCCTTATGGAAGAAAGGCTGGGGCAGCCATGATATCCGATTTCACTTACAAAGTGCGCCGTATGCTCGGTGTAGAAAGTGCTCTTGAAGTAATCGCGCGGACCCCACAAGTGATCCTCCGGCATGAGTTTGAGATTTCCCGTCGCAATCACCTCCGGCGACATATAGGGGGAACTGGGAAGATAAGGGCGATAAGGATCGTCCTGGAAAACGACCTGCGGCAGAATGTCTCGTGTGATCTTGTTGTGCGCAGGGTCCAAACCTGCGTCAGCGTATTCCGCATCCACCTCGTTGTCGCCGGACCAGAGTGCCAGCGACGGGTGGTTCCGCAACTTCTTGACGATCGCGATCGCCTCCTGCCTCATCGCCTCCAGGAACTCCGGCGTCTGGGGGTGAATCGCACAGGCCATGGAGAAGTCCTGCCACACCATGATCCCGTTGCGGTCGCAGATGTCGAAGAAGGCGTCATCTTCGTAAACGTTTCCGCCCCAGCTTCGCAGGAAGTTGCACTTCAGATCGATAAAGAGGGCCAGAATGCGTTCGTAGCGCTCGGCATCGTGGCTGTGGAAGGCATCCGCCGGCACCCAATTTGACCCCTTCACCAGGATGGGCACCCCGTTGACCTTGAAGAGGAATTGCCCCGGCTTCTCCAAGCTCGTCGTTTCCGTCCGGATCAATTCCAGCTTGCGGATTCCCACTGTGTCATGGCGCGAGGCGATAACCTTGTCGTTTTGCAGGAGCTGAGTCGTCACCTCGTACAGGTTGGGATCGCCATATCCCCGCGGCCACCACAGGCGCGGATTCGGCACGTCCACCTCGAAGCGTCCCGCCGTGAACTCTACCTTGTGGTTATAGATAAACGATGACTCACCACAGCGGCCGTGCACCCGCAGCGTGAGCTGAGGAAGCAGCGTGAGGTCCGTCGCGAGTTCGAAGGAAACGGCCAGCGTCGCGTGGCCCGGCTGAACCGCGCGGGTGGTGAAGTACAAATCCTTGATTTCGTGTTTAGCATGAACAATCAATTCCACGGGGCGCCAGATCCCTGCCGACACCGCTCGCGGCATGATGTCCCACCCGTACGAGTGAGCGGGCCGCCTAATCCAGATGGCCTCCTGGTTGGTTTTCCCGGCATTATTCGTGTAGGCAGGATCGTAGGTTTTGCCGGCCGCCTCGATGATGGGCGAGCGAAGGCGAACTGTAAGGAGGTTAATGTCCCCGGCGCTCAAGCGTCCTGTTACATCAAACGACTGCTCCACCATGGCGTCGGCGGATTCCCCCAGCCGCTTGCCATTCAGCCAGTATGAGGCGAGGCAATCCACGGCGTGAAAGCGTAACTCGACACGGCGCCCAGCCGCTCCCGTTGGCGCAGGGAACTCTCGCTGATACCACCATTCATACAGCTCGTACGGTTGCAGCTTTTTGAGATTTTCGCCAAAGAAGAGGTCGGCCGGCAATATTTCCTTCCGCGACAAGTCCAACGGCGCCTCTCCCGGCACGATGGCTTCAATCGGCGCGAAGGGCAGGGCCTTCAATTGGTCGGGGCCGGTGATCTGATATTTGCCTTGGGGAAAGTAGAAGAGCTTCCAGGGGCCATTCAAGCTGATGTGAACTGTCTCCTGGGCGGGTTCGCTCGCCGCCCCCGCCTGCGCCCGGGCCTGCAAACAGGTTGAAGAGAAGGAAACCATGAGTGAGAAGAACAGTACTCGTTTCATGACAAAGAGTGCTCCTTAACGTTACGCAGAATCCTGAAATGCGTCTTTCAGGGTCATGGAGAAAGAAGAGGCTCGTACCAACCAGGGGTGGTGAAACCGCTGAGCGATGCCGAGAGGCATGCTGACCATTGGAAAGGCGAGCGGCGCCACCAGCACTGGCCGCAGATGCCGGTTCGATCCGGCGGCGCCATTCTATAGCAATTCCGGGGTTCGCGATCAAGAAAGCCGGTGACGTACTGCAACCGGATTTGGTTCGCTGCAAGTGGCGGCAGGGCTTTTGGAGATGTTGAGGCGGTGACGGCTCAGGGAATCTCTCAGCCATCGGAAGCCCGCCCGAGCCGACAATGAGGACCACTTCAGGCTCAGACGCAGCGGGCGCCAGAGGTAATACAGGAAGCTAAGGGCAGCGGGAAAGCGCACATAGGCGCGATCCGCAGGCCGGGCCACAAAGATGATGTCGGCATACCAGCGGAGCTTCTCAGACGGCCGCTTAAGAAGCCGCGGATAGAAGAGCGGCGCCTTCCACCCCACCTGAGGTGACAGCGCATTCGGGTAGAGCTGAATGCCGGAGGGAAGGGAGGCGTCGGAGAATTCGCGAGGGATGGGCATACCGAAAAGCGACGCGCACGCCGCCAGCGTAGTTGACACGATCCATTGGAGTTCAAATTGGTTGGTCTTTTCCCTGACCTGCTTCCAATCCATCGGGACCGACATACACAAATCGTGAATATCCGCGAGCCACCTGAGGGCCTGCCATTTGTGGCCCGCGGCATGTTCTGCCAGGAATAGGAACTCCCAGGTGGGGCTCAAGGCATAGGCGGAGACGCCGAAGAAAGAACTCTGCCCAGCCGCGCTCCAGAGTTCTTGGACGACCTCCGAGTCCTTTGACGAATGGTGAAGGATGGTCCAATGGAGATCCACTTGGAAAGGAAAGTGGGGGTTCTGCACCTCAGGGTTCAAAGGGCAATCGACTCCCGTGGGAAATTGATGTTGGACGAAGAATGCCTCCGGGAATACGCCCTTGTACCCTTGGTCAATAATCCTCCGCCGTGCCACAAGGACCTGACCCTCCGGGACGAGCAGGTCGATATCGGAGCAGTCACGAAATGCCGGATCCCCGTAGAGCTTCTGTGACAGCGCCACACCCTTGAGCGGAATGGCCCGGATTCCGCTATCACTTAGCGCGCGAAGCAATGAAACCAGCTTTTGACGGAGGAATTCGTTGCGCAAGGCATTGGTCCGGAACGCTCCCGTCAGCTCCGTTCTCGCGGCCGCCGACACGTGATAGAATTCCAGCTTGCGCAGGCTTCGATAGAGCAGCGGGAACAAATGGTGCTCATACGCTCGATGAAGCACTTGGTCCCAGCGGAGCTGTCGCGCGAGCAGTTCCAGGGCCCGCGCCTGAATACCTGGCGAAAGCTCGCCGCGGGAAAGCAGCAGGCATAATTCGTCTTCGGGAACGAGGGGAATCGGCATAATGGCTTAACCGGCCACCAGGAGTCTCCCGCTTCTGGCTCCGATCTGTACCAGGCCGGGGGCGCGGCGAACCTGATTGCCGGCGAGCCGGTAAGCAGAAGGGACTCCCGAGCGCGCTTCCGATTTCTCGCAATCCTGGGGAGAGGGACCGCGCATGTCGCCTTCCATGTACGCCAGGCCGGGACACCGGGTGCAGGAACTGACGTGTCCGCATGCCGAGCACACGGGCAGGTCGCGTGCGCGAATGGAGCGGACTTCATTTAGTGCGAGGGAGCGCTGCCAAATCTCCGCGAACTTCTGCTTTCTGACATTGCCGCAGGGAAGCGGGAACTGGACGCAAGGATAGACGTCGCCATAAGGCGAAAGGTAGCAGAAAGTGTGGCCGGCGCTACAGGGGAGTTCCTCGAGGGCGTCCTCGTTCGCGGGGGGAGGAGGCGCGCAGAATTCTTTCACGTCCCCCACCAGACCGGGGTCGCGAAACACTTGACGCAAGGCCTCCGAGCGGATTCCCAAGGCCAGAATCGACCGGTCGCCGTCCATCCGGGGGGTGATCGTGGGGTCGATGGTAAAATGCGCCCCCACTTCATGGGCCAGTGCCTCCACGCCCTTGTAGTCGCTCATATTCTGGCGCATCAGCACGTTGGCGATCGTCACTTTTATCCCGCGCGACCGGAGCAGGCGAGCGCCGGCAATCGACCGTTCGAGAGAGCCGGGCAGCCGGGTGATGGAGTCATGCACTTCCGGCCGGTGCGAATAGATGCTGACCTGAACCGACTCCACGCCCAGATCGCGAAACCGGTCGGCCTCGCGCTCCCGGATCATGAAGGCGTTGGTTTTAATCTTCACGGCAAACAGCAACGCACGGGCATGCTCGAGGATGGGGAAGAAGTCCTGGCGCATCAGGACCTCGCCCCCGCTCAAACAGAGGAAAAACACTCCCGCGTCCGCCAACTGGTCCAGGACGCCGCGGACCTCTGCGGTGCTCATCTCGCCGTGATCGTCGTGGTCGAGATAGCAATGAACGCAGCGTTCGTTGCAACGGTAGGTCACGTCCAACTGGACGCTGAGGGGCACGCCCAAATCGAGCGCCCGTTGGCTCAGTTCTTCCAGGAGTGTAGCCATAATGTTCTCCTGTTGCAGGGCAGAAGCCTTTAAGGAAATGACCTCACGAACGGCCGGTTCGCTCGGGAATTACCCCACAATTCCTACGATGGTCCGGCCTGGGGAGCGTCGGACAAGAGCATGATCCCGTGCCCCGCCAGTCCCAGGACAAAGCTCTCCGCGTCCTTGAGGGCCTCTCCCGGCTCAACATCAAACTCGGCGCAGACTTTCTGAGTCACGATTTCCGCGAGTGGGGTGCGACCGTCAGCCGCCTCCCAGATGATGGTGCCGACGTCGTTCAAGCTAAAAAGCGTCGAATCCCGAGCTGACATGATCATCATTTCGTCATCCAGCTTGCGGGCGGCGATCGCCTTGCTGCGCGCCGGATAGAGTTGACTCATGCGAATTCTCCCATGCCTACTGAAAAGCGAGACCGGAATCCAGGCCCTCAGAACCAACGCCAATTCCCTTCCACACCTGTGGGTGGGGGGCAAACACCAGCCGCCGGACGGGAACGCGGGCCAGGAAATCGAGCGCCGATTGGAAGACCCGCTGCACCAGTTCCGCGTCGGTAGCGAAGAAGAGGATGTTCTGAAGCAGTGCGCGGGCGGCATCGGAATGGCTGACGTCCTCGACCCGGTTTTCCCTGCCCTTCGCAAGTAAAAAGAGTCCCGCGATAGGCGCCCGCAGGTTCCGGCCTATGCGCGCCAATTCACCGGCGAAGGGGGTGCCGAAAGCCTCATATCGTCTTGAATCTTGAATCTTGTATTCGTGATGGAGCCCGGCGGTTTGCCGGTTGACTCTCGGTTCCTCTTCTCGGCTATTGCTTGAGCCGGACTTCTGCCCTTTGGCCGCTGAATACTCGTTCTGGCCCTTCCGCACGTAAGAGATTTCATCGGTGAGGATGGCAACATCGGGTGGCGCCAGGCGGCACATTGTTGTTTTTCCGGTGCCTGAAATTCCCGCGAATAAGAAGGCCTGGCCTTTGCGAATGGCACTGGCCGCGTGGACTAAGAATCCGCCCTCGCGCGCCAGGATCAGCGAATGCAGGATGCGCAATACGGAGTCGAGGGAATAGGGATTGGCGCTCTGGCGCACCCACCCCTGTCCCCGCTTCTCGTCCCATTCGGCGTGAAAATCGCCACGCTCCATTACCCATCGCCCGCCCTCCGCCGTGACGCGCACGTCTTCGGCATCGGTCACGACGCCGGGCGGAATCAGTTCCACTTCGAGCTCAAAGGCAGCGTGGGTGGGACCTTGGGAGTGGGGGCCGGGAGCAACCGGCGCAAGATTTTCGAGAGGGGGACCGGCAAAGGCGCCGTATCGGTCCCGCAGCATCTTCGCAAACCCGGATTGGCCTGTGCGGATAAGGACCGGCATTCCGCCGATCTCAATACACACTCTATGCTCGGTCATTAACTCATTTTCCGCCGTCGTTCGGTTTCCGTGCACGGTGCGTGGCACTACGATCATGGCTACTCGCCGGACCGAATGTTGCGCCTGGGCACGAAAAGGAAAGGACCCATGACAGCGGACAAACCATTACAGACTGCTGCCCAACGCACCACCATCCGAGTCAGCAACTCCGACCTGGACAAAACCCATGAGGCGGCGCGATCCCATGGGGTAAGTTGCGGCTCGAGGCGGCGCCCACCGCGCGTGACCGCAGTGACCCGACCCAACAATTCCTCCCCGGACACCAGCGGGTCAGGATCCTGCAAACGATCGCCTCGCGTGACGAGCAACGTACGTTCTCGCCGGCAGACCTTCTCTAATACCCGGTGGGCAAAGAAGCGGCCCTCGCGTGCAAACAGAACAACCTCTCCCGGGGCAATCTGCGCCGGGCTGCGGCGCTGCACGTCCAGAATGTCCCCGGGCCAAATCGCGGATAGCATACTCGTCCCTGTGACCGCGAGCCTTGCCTCCCCAAATGACTGGAGGACTTCCAGGAAGAGTTGGCCCTGAATCGTTGAATTCATCCCGTCTGTTCCCGTTTTCCGCTGTCCGTCGCAGACCGGCAGGGGGGAAAATACCAGCCTTCCCGCCGTCCAGTGAGGGGGCGGCTTCCAAGCGGCTGCCTACGAACTCTTCCGATTGTGCTTACACTGTGCCTGAGTCGTCTGTACTTTCCCGCAAACCAGGGCACGGGTCTCGAAGACACGCTCGTGCCGCACCGCAGGCTTCTGGTAGGGCCGTTTCGTCGTGCCAGGCGTTCGCTCCGCTCCTCCTGGCAGCTTGTCCTTATCATCCGGCTCGGCCATCCAGACCTCCTTGAGCTCCGTGCTCCCCATAAGCTTACTTCGCCTGAATCGAGATGTCACGCCTTTCACTTGAGTCCGGATTGTGTCACTTTGACAGCGGTCTTCCCCGTTATGTCCTCATAATATATATTCGCGCTGGAAGATCCGGTTGTGTCGCCGGAAATATTGTCGATCACCAAGCCGGAAAGGCCCCCGGTGCCGGCTGGCTTGAATGTCGCGTAAGGGGCTGTGGGAAATGCGCTGGAAATATTGAAGCTCATGAGGCATTGAGTGCCGCCGCAATTGGGGGTAGTGGTAGTTTCACCATGGTTGGTGACGGCCAGGAAGAGCCAGTCGATGCCTTGAGTCGAGTTGTAGATTTCGGTGAGCGGGGTGCATGTAATTCCAACGTTGTTGGTGGTGAGCTGGAACGAGTTGCCGTCATTCGCCGCGTTCATGGTTCCGGCGGCGTTGAACCCGACCCGGTACAAAGTGGGATAGCGAGCCGCCGTATTGGTGCCGCAGAAATACATATGGCCGGTGGCCACACTGGTAAAGTACGCGTTGTCAAACGCGCCGTCGTAAAGGTTGTTGCCTCTTATGCCCATGGTAGCGGAAACCACGCTGGCGGCGCTGAGCTGGGTATCGGCCTGTGCCAGAATAGCGTTCGTGCCATTGTTGGCCGTCGCGAAGACCTTCTGCGTGGTGCTGTCCACAATCGGTGAGTCGAGCATGGCGGCGGTCCCCACCGCGACCGTGGTGCTGCCGAGGCAGGGCGGTGAGCCGGTGGCGCACGTGCCGAGGGTGCTGCCGACCTCGCGCAGGTAATAGAGAATGCCGTTCCCAGCCCCGACA
>DATJVT010000486.1:0-7739 GCA_035501695.1 Terriglobia bacterium
GCGGAACTCTGGAGACGGGCGGACCCGAAGACGACCAGATCGTCGCGCCTCTGGCTTCCGTGCAGCGCTGGGCCGGCCTTGAGGGCAAAGTCCGTCGCATTGAGATCAGTGCTCTCACCAAGCCGGAGGACGCATTCGCGCGCTCCGACGTTTCGCGGCTCACCGGCGAAGAATTCGACCGTTGGTATTGCACGCCCTACGTCAGCTCCATTGCATACCAGATTCAGCAAGCGATCCCCGCAGCGCAGGCCAGACCCATTTATCATGTGGCCGAGACGGAAGGGCGGATTATGGGCCGAGTCGGTGTTCTCATGGCGATCTTGGTGATCGCGGCGCTGGTGGCGGCGTCACTGGCCGTGGCGTCCATGATGCTGGCCGCCGTTCTGGAGCGCCGCGAAGAGATCGGCCTATTCAAGGCGCTCGGCGCAACCGATGTCCGCGTGGCGGCAGTTTTCCTGATGGAGGCCTGCGTGATTGGGATTCTGGGAGGGGTGGCGGGATACATGTTGGGATGCCTGCTGGCGTGGCGTCTTGCTGTGGCCGTCTTCGGATCCGCCATTGGCATCCATTGGGTGATTCTGCCTCTCTGCCTCGGCCTGGCGCTTCTGGTCACGCTGGCGGGCAGCGCTCTGCCGCTCAGCCGGGTCCTGAAGCTAACACCTTCGCTGGCGTTGCGCGACTGATTGCCAGTAACAAGTACGACTACTCCGGGGAGCGGCAGCAAGCTGGAACGCGGAATCAGGGGCGCTTCCCGAATTCCAAGGGATACAATTGAGCCGGGATTTACGGGCGTTATTCTTCGGGAGGACGACATGCCGCAGCAAGAGATGATTGCAATCGACACCCATACCATGCCGTGGGAAGAAAGGTATCAGGCTGCCCTGGGCAAGAGCAACTTCCGCAAACTTCTTCTCCAGGACCCGGACACCGGCATGGAGATCCGGTTAGTGCGCTATCCGGCAGGCTTCATGACCACGTGGCACACCCATCCCTGTGCGCACGGGATGTACGTGCTCGAGGGCACTCTGGTCACGCATGCGGGGAACTTCGGCCCGGGCGCCTTCGTCTGGTTTCCGGAAGGCATGCGCATGGAGCACGGCGCGACAGTGGACACGGATGTCGTGGCAATATTCATCACCAACAAGAAATTCGATATTCACTTCTGCGATAGAAAAGAAGCTTGATTTCCCTAAGCCAGCAGACGGCCGCTAACTCGACATGTCGATGAGCCGATCAACCAATCTTCCGATCATCGGATCACCCGATCACCCGATCGCCCGATCCTTGATGTTCTGGCGGCTGTGGTGGCGGGCGGTTTCGGTGAAGCGTTCCCAGGCCGCGCTGGCGCTGGTTTCACTGGCGGTTGGGGCTGCCATCACTTCGATGCTCTTGAGTCTTTACGGCGGCGTGCGCCGGAAGATGACGGAGGACTTCCGATCTTACGGAGCCAACGTGGTCATCGCACCCGGCACCACGGAATCCAGCGTTGGTGGGGAGAGCGGCGGGGTCATGGAGGACGCTAGCCTGCAACCGCTTGCCGTATTCACCAGGCAGACGCCCGGCACAGTGTTCGCGCCCCTCCTCTACGGTGTGGTTCAGGTTTCGCCCGACCGCGCCGATCCCCGCTTGCAGGAATTTGCCAATGTTGTGGCGGTGGGGGCTGATTTCGGATTGCTGCGCAGTTTGAACCCGGGCTGGCGGGAAACCGGGAAAGTCATTTCCTCGGACCAGCCGGCGGGCGAATGCGTAGTGGGCTCGCAGTTGGCGGCGCAGTTTCATCTCAGGCCGGGCGACTCCCTTCATCTGCGCCGGGTAATCGCTGAACCGGCTCACGGGGCTGAAAAAGAAGACCCTTCCCCGGGGAGTATGGGGGGCAGGCTCGCCCCCAAGGGTGAGGATGCACAAGCGGAGCGGCCACCAGTCGCGACCTTTCGCATTGCCACCGTCCTCACTTCCGGTGCCTCCGAAGACAATCAGGTGTTTGTTCCCCTCGCTGCGCTCCAATCCCTCCTGGGCTTGCCTGGCAAAATCAGTCTTGCCGAACTCAGCATTCCGGGCGAAACGGGCGACGTGGAACGCGCCGTCCGGCGGCTTACCCAGCTTCTTCCCGGCGTGGAGGTCCGTCCCATTCGGCAGATTGTTTACTCCGAAGGGAAGGTCCTGGGAACCATTCGCTGGCTCCTGCTTTCCCTTACGATTCTGATTCTGGTTATCATCGCTCTTTGCGTGATGGCCACGATGACGGCCATTGTGCTGGATCGTCGCAAAGACATCGGCATGATGAAAGCTCTGGGCGCCGCCGACGCGCTGCTGATGCGGCTTTTCATGACCGAAGGCGCCAGCCTGGGATTGGTGGGCGGGGCGCTGGGATTCGGGGTAGGGGCGCTCGCGGCCCGCGGCGTGGCCCGGCAACTCTTCGGCATTCCGCTCAGCCCGAATGCGGGGACACTCCCCCTGGTCTGCGTGCTGAGCATGGCGCTGGCCCTGCTGGCCGCGCAGGTTCCCTTGCGCATTATCAGGGCGATTCAACCCGCGGTGGTTTTGAAAGGTGAGTAAATTGGCTTTCATCGAAGTTGAAGGTTTGACGAAGACGTACGGCTCATCGTTGGATGCGCTTCACCAAGTCTCGTTCACGATGGAAAAGGGCGAGTGGATCGCTGTGATGGGCCCGTCGGGTTCCGGCAAAAGCACCCTATTGAATATCCTCGGGGGCCTCGATGCGCCAACTTCGGGGCGAGTGGCGCTGGGTGGCCAGGAGATCTCCGCGCTCTCCGGCAGCGAACTGGCGCGCTTTCGCGCCGAGAAGATCGGCTTCGTCTTTCAGCAGTTCCACCTGGTGCCGTACTTGACGGCGCTGGAAAACGTGATGTTGGCGCAGTACTTCCACAGCTTGGCGGATGAGCGCGAAGCCGCCGAGGCGTTGGGCCGCGTGGGGCTGGGCGACCGGCTGCGGCACCTGCCCTCGCAACTTTCCGGAGGCGAACAGCAGCGCGTTTGCGTGGCGCGGGCGCTGATCAATCAGCCCAACGTCATACTGGCCGATGAGCCCACGGGCAATCTGGATGAGGTGAACGAAACGCTGGTGATGGGCCTGTTGACGGAGTTGCACCGCGAAGGCCATACCATCGTGCTGGTGACACATGACCCGGAAATAGGACGGATGGCCGAGCGGCGCATCGAATTGCATCACGGCCGTCTGACCGAAGTCTCCCTATTCCCTACCCACGAAGAGGAACTCATCGACGATCTGCTGAAGGCCGTCTGGCACGCGCAGGAGCATGCGGCACGCAGTGTCTTGGAAACCGATGCCTTGCCGGAGTTCGTGCCCAACCGAGCCACCTTCCTGTTGATGGCGCAGGAGGGCCTGATTCGGCTGGAGGGCGCCTCGCTTTCCTTTTCCCCGCGCGGGGAGCTTCGCGCCCGCCATGTGCTGCGACGCCACCGCCTCTCGGAACGCTTGTTCTACGAGACGTTCGGAATCGACCAGGCGATTGTAGACGAACACGCCGCCCGGATCGAACACTCCCTGAGCCTGGAAGTAACGGAGAAGATCTGCACTTTCCTGCGTCATCCCCGCACCTGCCCGCACGGGTCGCCCATTCCGCCGGGCAAGTGCTGCCCGGTCGAAACATAGGCATCAACACAGGACTAGGCTTGTTTCGCCTACGGCGCCGAAATGACCCGCGAGCGCTATTTCGAGATTCTCATGGGGGGTCGTAGATAAGAGACAGTCTCGCCCGTTCACGCCTCGTGCTCACCGTAGCGGCACGCGCACGACGATGGTGTCATTCACGCGCGCGATCAGGGAAGAAAGTGAATCCTTCCCGACCTCGTGCATCGGTTGCACGAGGCCGCTCAGCGGTTCGGCCGTCACCCGCAGGTTTGCCCGCGGCTCGCGTGGCGCCTGGAACGAAATCACGCAGTCCGGCCGGCCGTCGCCATCCAGATCCAGGGTCTCGGCGACCGTGGCGGGCAACGCGGAGGCGGGCTTCCACACCACCTGCACAAAGGCGCCGGTTTGCGTCAGCGGCGCGCGTTTGGGCACGGGTTTGTAGACCACGATCTGGTATCCATCGCGGGCAATCGTGCGCGCCGGCGCGCCGCCGGTGTAGACGGGGTCGATTTGCAGCGAGCTCTTGGACGCGGCCCGGGTGAAGATGCCAAACCACACCAGTGGTCCCACCACGGCCACGGCAATCGTCAGGCCTGCGGCCGTATAACCCAGAATTGCTTTCCATCGGTTCATTTCAATCTCCCTGGCCGCGTCAAACGATCAGGCCGATTAACTTCTGAAGTGAGTTGGCGATGATGGCGCCGCCGAACATGCTGGCGAACACCCACGCCGCGTAGAGGTAAAGCAGGCGCGCGCGTTCCGTCGCGATCCCTACGGTTGTGCCCTTGATGTGCCACACCGCGGCGTTTTTGCGGCAGACGTCCACGCACGCTCCGCACCGCATGCAGGTGGAAAGCATCTTTCCTCCCGCAATGGAGCTCGGATCGATAGCCATTGTGGGGCAGTGGTTCTGGCACAGCACGCAGCCGGTGGCGCACTTTTCCTTATTGATCCGAATGTCGAAGACGCTCGTCCAGTTGAAAATCGATTGAAACGCCCCGAAGGGGCAGAAGAACGCGCACTGCGTCCGGCGTTTGGTGAGGTAGGGAAGCACCACCACCAAGCCCAGAAAGAGGGCGTTGAATATGCCGAATTGGATGGCGGTCTGGGTGGACCGTACCTCGGAAAACTCCGTCACCGCCTTGAACGGGCAGAGCCACTTGCAGTAGATGGGCTCATAGGTTGCCGCCGCGAGCAGCACGATGGCCACCAGAATCGCCCACGGCGCCAATCTCCACTTGGGATTGATCTTGCGCAGGCGAGCCTTCTTAGGTATCGATGAGAAGCCCTCGTCCAATCCACCAAAGAAGCAACCGTAGCTGCACCAAGCTTTGCCCAGGATGACCGTGGCGAGGATCCATAGCGCCACCATTATGGCGATGCTATGGGGATTCGACGGCGTGGGCAGGATCGAGCCGGGGAAGATAATGGTTCTCGTGAGCGCCGCAGGAATGAGCGTCATGGGAATCACCATGAAGCAGAATGGCGTGTCGCCGGAGAGCATGCGTTCCACCGGGATGCTCATTGACCCGCGGAGGGCTATGAGGTCCCAGATAAAGCCGACGGGAAACAGGAATCCCAGGGCGACGAAGAAGATCCGCCGCCAGCGATAGGTCTGCCGCGTGCGCATCATCTGAAAGAACAACATCATCATGAAAGCCCAGGTGATGAGAGCGGCCAGCTTGGCAGGACGCTCCGGCTCGCGCAGAGCCGGCGTAAACAGCAACAAAGTGAAGAGTGCCATGGGCACGGTCAGGAGCAGCGAGCGCCCGATGCGGCGCACCGGCTGGGGCGCGATCGAGCGGGCTTGGTCAGGCATGGGTCACCATCCCCGAAATGAGAATGACGAGCTGGGCGGATTGGCGCGGAACCAACTGCCATGAGGCAGCGCCTACCACACCAAGGTAGGCATAGTAAATGGCGAGGACGGCCATCGCCATGCGGGCGATGGTGGGCACGGAGCGGAAGCGGCGCAGGGGGCTGACCGCGAGGGCGGGAATGAACCAGACAGCCGTTCCCACGAAAAACGCCGTGAAGAAGATCAACGCTCCGGGAAGGCTGTGAGTGGCGGCAGCACGCACGCCCGCCGCCACGAAGGGTGGACAGAGATTGAGGCCGGTGAAGAAGCCCAGGGTAACGGCCGCGGGCGGGCGATAACGTTTGGCGGCGCCGATTTGGTACAGGCGCGGTTCGCGCGCGCTCGCCACCATGGGGCAGGTGCGGTGCGGCAAGCAGGCGGAAACTCCCAGCAACCCCGCAAGCCCCAGGTTGGCCAGTCCGAATATCAGCGTGCGCAGCCGCAGGTCTAGCGGCAAGGCCATGCCGGCCGCCCAGGCCACCACGGCAAACCCCAGATAACCCGCCAGGCGTCCGCCCAGGAACAATCCCAGTAATCGGCTGGTGGCGCGAAGTTCGCGCGGCTCGGCCCCTAACCACGGGAGCAGCGCCGGTCCGCACGCCGCGAGACAGACGGGGCCTGAACCCAAACCCAAAACCAGCGCCTCGGTCAAACTGCCCACGTTGGATTCCAGTGGAGCGGGGTGCGCTCCGGCGCGCCTAGGATAACACGTTCATCCTCGCCCTACTATTACGCAGAATGAACTTCGAAGTTCCGCCGGGTTCTTAAGGCAGGCTGGCGCAGATCGAAGATCTGCGGCTTACGTTGGGTGGACACATCCAGGATCGCACAGCTCCGCTGTGCGCCATCCAGCGCGTCCTTTCTCAGTGTCCCGCACACCGCGCCAAAACGTATGGCCCTTCCGGGATTACGGCGACACGCGCGCCTGGCGGCAACGTTCCCGCCAGTGCCTGCACTGCATCATGCGCACTGGCGTAGGACTTGCCCCAAAGGCTGGAATGAAATTGTCGCGGCAGGCCCGGCACGTAGTAGAGGACCTCGGCGTGAGTGGTAACCAGGGCGAGCTTTTCGAGTTGCCATTGGTCCACCGTCACCGGCGCTCTCTCAATTTCACTCAGGAAGTCTTGATCGGTCAGACCCTCCGCCAGCATGCGCGCGAACTCCGGCCCGCCCACACCTTCCTGGCAAGCCGCGAGCAGCAGGATTTTCCCGCCGGGCTTCACGATATGCGAGGCGGCGGTAATCCCCTTGACCGCCTGGTAGAAGGTCAGGTCAAGGGGGTAGCCGGCGGCCGTCGTGATCACTGCGTCCACAGGCTGGTCGAGAGTCTCCAGCATGACGCGCGAGACAAACTCCACCCCGCGCCGGTGCGCGGCCACGGGGTCTCCGGCAAAAACAGCGGCAATGGGAGGGCGGGGAGTGCCGCGGGCAAGCGCCACGTCCACCAGAAAATCGTGGCGGGCCAGCCGCGCGATTTCCAGGAGTTCACGGTGCAGGGGATTGTCGCCAATCGAGCCCTCCACCGCGCGCGGATCGCGCATGAAGCGCGGGCTGTGCAGGACCTTGATGGTCTCCTGCGCGGCGAGGCCGGGAGCGATCAGCTTGCGCCCGCCCGAATATCCAAGCATCAGGTGCGGCTCAATGAATCCCAGGGTGAGGTGGAGATCGGCGGAGACAAACCGGTCGTCGATATAAACCGGCGTCCCGGCCACGGTGCTTCCCATGTGGCGATGCTCGGAGAGTTCGCGCGCGTGGTGATTGAGCACTCGATAATGGGCCGCGGTTTCTTCCCCGCAGATTTCGCGAATCTCCGCGTCCGTCGCGGGGCGGTGAAGTCCCGTGGCAATCAAAATGGTGATGCCATGGCGTGGAATCCCGGCCGCCTCCAATCGAGCCAGCAGGGGAGGAAGCACCTGGCGGTTGGGCGCAGGGCGGGTGATGTCACATACCGAGATGGCGGCGGAGCGCCTGCCGCGAGCAATTTCAGCGAGTGGCGGGCAGCCAATGGGCGCCTCGAGAGCCTGTTCGATGGCGCGGGAGGGATTTTCCAGCGGCACGGCCGACCGCGCCTCCAATACTTGGTAGTCAAACCCTTCCGGCAGCTCGAGGGTCCAACCGGTTCGTCCAAAGGCAAGGCTCATCTGCATAGTGGAATTGTAACCCCGAGCCGGGCTCTCACTCCACACCCCGCGCCGCAGCAATCCCCAGAGAGGGAATTCTAGTCAAAATGTCGCAATCATGGATAGTATTCCCCTGGTGAGGGACGAC
>DATJVT010000487.1:0-8493 GCA_035501695.1 Terriglobia bacterium
GAAGATGGGCAGGACGATGTCGCTGGATAATCCTTCGACGGAACTGTATGTGGTGGCTTGGCCATCGCGCAATTGGCTAAGGCCGTCGCCGGTGCAGATCCAAAGCGTCCCCTCTCGGTCCTGGAGAAATGCCCAGATGTCCTGTCGCGCGTTGTCGGGAGCAGTTTTGTAAGGAGTGAATTTTCCATTGCGCCAACGATTCACCCCACCGCCGACGGTGCCGATCCAGAGGGTTCCTTCCTTGTCCTGATAGACGGAGAACACGGCGTCACTACTCAAACCGTCTTTGGTCGTGAAGGTCCTAAATTGCCCACCCCTGAACTGGCAAAGGCCGCCGCCGTTGGTCCCCACCCAGAGTGTGCCGTCACGATCTTCAAATACAGCTCGCACGTTCTTATTCGGAAGCCCTTGCTGGACATTGAAGTTGCGGAACGAGCCATCCTTCAGTTGGGAAAGTCCCCCGCCGGTCCCAAACCACACACTTCCATCTTTGGCTGCTGCGATGGAGTATACGGAATCGTCGGGCAAGCCGGTGTGGGCTGTGTAGACGTTGAACTTACCGTCTTTGAACCTGTTTACTCCCCCTCCCTCGGTGCCAATCCAAATGGAGTGGTCGGGCCCTTCACACAGCGATAAAACGGAATCATTGGAGAGCCCGCTCTGGGTGGTAAAGGCGACGAATTTCCCCTGTGTCATCCGAAGGACGCCGCCGCCCCCCGTTCCGATCCAGAGATTCCCCATCTGGTCCGCGAGGAGTGCGTAAATATCATTGCTCTTCATTTCCGGTGTGTTGCTCTTGTCGAAGGTCGTGAACTTGAGGCCATCGAAGCGCACCAGGCCTTCTTCCGTCCCTAGCCAGAGATACCCATCCGGGGTCTGGGCGATGGAGACCACGTTGTCCTGCGGAAGGCCATCCGCCACATGCCAGCTTCCATGAGCGTATTGGGTGAGGGCCTTCGCCGGGTCCAGACCCGCCGCGCTGCGAGAAGCTATCCCGAGGCAAGTAACCAGAACCGCTAAGAATCGCACATATCGTCGGGTACCCATTTTCTTCTCCTCTTTCCTTCTCTCCGCGTTGCGTTGACCAATCTCCAATGGTGACGATATATCTAACGGTGGGCTTATTTTTCGCCCAAGTCTGAAGACGTTCCCCATATGGCGCTGGTGCCCCAGATCGCGCTGGTGCCCCAGATCGCACTGGTACCCCAGATCGCGCTGGTGCCCCAAATCGCGCTCGTGCCCCAGATGGCAGACGAGCCATTTACAAACACCGAGGTCCCCCAGATCGCACTGGTACCCCATATGGCTTGGTTGCCAAACATCGCTTGGGTGGCACAGACGGTAGTCGCACCGCAAGACACTGTCGCGGCACCCGAAGTGGGATCAAAAACGGCGACGGGTGAATTCGCTGTGCCGGTAAAGGTCTCCGTATCCGCGAGCGCGGCAGCGACGTCCAAATAACCGGCGCCAACCGTGAAGATGTCATAGTAGCTCGTGTAAACAGTCCCCGTTGTCGGGTCAGTGGCTTGGCTGCTGGCGGGAAAAGTTTTGTAAGCAGTCTTCATCAGCCTCGCTTTGACTTGGTCGGGCGTCAATGAAGGGTTTTGTTGGAGCAACAGGGCCACCGCACCGCTCACCACAGGCGTTGCCATGCTGGTCCCGCTCAGCGTGTAGTAGATGTTGGAAGGTGAGCCGTCGCCCGCAGAGTCGTAATAGGTATTGGGCGTTAGGGTTGCGGGTTCCGTCGTGGGGATCGTGTCGTTGATGTTGGCCAACAGGGAAACCGTCAGATTGCCCGGCGCCACGAGGTCAGGCTTGACGAAGTGGTCGATCCCCGTAGGCCCCTTCGAGCTGTAGGAGGCGATCAGGTCGTCCGTGCGGTCGGGCGTCCCTTCATTTTTCATGGCGCCCACCGTGATCACGAAGGGATCGTTGCCGGGCGCGGTAATGGTCCCGTAGCCGTTTTCGCCCACCGTGTTATCCCGGCCGTAGTTGCCGGCGGCAACCACCACCACAATCCCTGCCTTCCAGGCAGCCTCCACCGCCTGGCACAATGGATCCTGGTCATAGCTTTCAAAGATAGGACGGCCTACCGAGAGATTGATGACCCGAATGTTATAGGTACTCTCCAGGGCGATGGCCTGGTCGATGGCGGCAATTACGTCGCTGTCTAACGCTGCGCCATTTTCATCCAGTACCCGTAGATTGATCAGGCTGACATTCGGGGCAATCCCCCTCACGGTTCGCGTGCACGTCGTGCAGGTCGAATCGGCGCCGTTTCCAGCCACAATGCCCGCGACGTGCGTACCGTGCCCATAAAAGTCATCCGGGCCGGTGCCCACAAAATCCTGGCTGTAAACGACGCGGCTTACGCCCTGATTCGTTAGATCGTTGACCTCGTTAATTCCACTGTCGATGATCGCTACACCGATCCCGGTCCCGTCGAGGCCCTGGTTCCAAGCGGCGGCGGCATTTACGGCGGCGGCAGTATTATCCAGCGTCGAGTGCAATCTACGGTTCGTTGAGATGAACCTAACCTGGGGGTCCTTGGCCAGTTGTGTCAACGCACTGGCTGGCACCCTATAGAATCCGGCCTTGACATGCCGATACTGCCCCCTCAATACGCCACCTTGGTGGAAAACCTTCTGGTGGTCCCCCTGAGTTGGGAAATGGTCATACTGGATGATTACATCCACCATCCCCTTCGGAGCAATACTGTCAAGCTCCCTTCCCAATTTTGGGTTTCTCGCAAATACAACACTCGCCGTCAGCATCAGAACGGCTATTTTCAGTAGGTATCGCATGATCCACCTTTGCTTTCGTTAATGGATTGCATCGCTTGCCCGTACGCTTTACAAAAGCTTGCCTTCCCTGAGTTCCCACTGGAGATTGGGTGTTCGGCATGCCTTCCGTCGATTACTCTCCGGTGCTCATCCTGCCCAGCTCGCATTGACTCCGGCACGGGCGCGCCGGCAAGCCGAGAGAGCTTCCCAAGAACTGATTCGTCGTGCGACAGAAGGGCTAGACGTGTCATGTTATGTTAAGGCGTAAGGTAGACCTTCAACTGGTGTGATATCAATATCACGGACGTGCCATTACTGAGGTGCCTGAGAGAGTGACATTATGTCTTTCGCAATAGCACTGCCGTTCCATTATCTAGGTGCTAAACAGAATGGCATATTGTCGTTGGGGGATTTACGGTCTGCGGAATCACACAGCCAACGTGGCTGCGCCCTGCTATGGGCAGTCTCCCGCACCACGGCATACTTCGTCTTGAGGAATTGGCGGAATTCCAGCGCAATGTTTACTCCTGCACTCCTTCATTTCTCCCCCAGCCTGCTTGCGAACACTGCAACTGCGAACTATGCCAGCTGGCCGCAACTTTGCAAATGAGCAGGCAGAAAAACTCAATATCGGCTTCCCGCGGCCTGGCGCTGAGCAGGCCGGAGCGTGTCGGCGTGTTTTGGTGGTTTCTGTCGGTGGTAAGCACCTGTAATCTGGCACAGAGTTGCCTCCGGGTGTGAAGAAAGCTGTGGATGTTTATCTGCACACCCAGGGTTCAGCCGAGGTTTAGATTTCAGCCCCTCGGCTGCGTTGGTGAGCCAGCGAGGCCGAGGTGAATTCTCTGCCCGCGGGAAGCAAAAACGCCCTCTCCTCCTCCCGAGTGCAGATCCTGCCTGACAAACGCCCTCTCCCCCCAGCAATCATTCAGCCCCCCCGAACGGGGTTCGAGGAAATAGCTCCTGCCTCGTCGCCAGTATTTATCGACGAAGCAGCTTGCCATCAAACATTCCGAGCGGA
This sequence comes from Terriglobia bacterium, assembly GCA_035501695.1. Classification (GTDB taxonomy): domain Bacteria; phylum Acidobacteriota; class Terriglobia; order UBA7540; family UBA7540; genus Bog-366. The sequence goes on from DATJVT010000487.1 coordinate 3,802, forward strand.
CGACGCGCCATCCGGACAATACGGAATTGTGGAAGGGATTCCGGCAAGCCGGAGGTTGAGATCTGCGTGGCCGTCCGGCAATCTCAATTCGGCAAACGACGTGGTCGCTCATGACAACGCAGCTTGAATCCTAAAGACGAGGGTGGAACGGCTTCTGGCTGTTGCTCTCACCTACAGGCTCGGGGCTGTCGATATCCAAATTCACGACCACCGGATCCTGCCCGCTTCTGAATACGACGGCTTCACGGGGAATACCCGGGTCGGCGTTGATTTCCTGATGCGGGGGCGTAGGGCAGCACGTAAATGAAGTCCCCAGGATCGGCCTCATCGCAGAACACTAATCGATCTCCCCACCGCATTCGCGCGCGACCTCGGACGATGTACAGCACCGTCTCAAGTTCGCCATGATGGTGGCGGCCCGTTCCGGCGTTCGGCTGAACGACCACAGCGCCGTTCTGACCGTGGGCCTTTCTTTGCCCGTCAGGAAACGGACGGGCCGCCCATCGGTTCTCCGGTCGTTTGACTTCCGGCTCCTGCCTTTGGTGATGGCGGACTAAAGCCGCGGAAATTGAACCGCATGACCGTGCTACAGATTCGCGGCCCGGCGCGAAGTTCCGGCTACTTGCTTTCTGCGGGTGGTCGGCGACCGTGACTGGTTTGAGGTGGTACCGGAAGCGGCGGGGCGCGCTCATCGCCAGAAGTTGTCCCCCCTCAGGCCACCCGTTTTAAGGATGCCAGGGCTTTCGCGCTTTCGTTTTAGGCAAACGCATGGTTCACAGATAGGTGATAAAGGGATAGATAGATCATGGCAAACGAGGCCGAGACTGTGCTCGGTAGGTATGGAGGTGCCGTTCGAGTTCGGCGATTTTGTGATTGACCATTATTGCTTGCTTCAGCAGACTTGCCTTCAGCTCACGGTAGCGCTGATCGCCCTCTTCCTTATTTTCGAGCATTTGGTCAAACGCTTCACCGAGAGATTTGTTGTATTCAACTGCCCGCTTGGTGACCTCTGCGAACGCGCCAAAGCGCTTGCTCCATTCCGGCATCTTCTCCATATTGGCGATCGTCAAGTGCGCATCAATCACATAGTCGCGTGCCGCCGGCAGAATCTCCTTGGGCTCGCTGCGAATAGCAGCGTTCAGAATCTCAGCTTTAACCGCCGTGGTTTTGGTCAACAACTCATAATCATCACCCGCGAGAGAGGAACCGCCCTTGGCTGAAGAGGCGACGGTTTTCACCAGATCAACGCGTCCGCCTGCAGCCCATGTCGAAGCGGCGCCCGCCAAGGGCGTGGTAGCCTCATATACTCCGGTAACAACTTTCGCGCCCCCGCCTAGCTTGAAGACGCCCGCCACCGCGGTAACCATTCCCAAAAACGCGTCGCAAGTTGCTTTGGTAATACGGGCCACAAGCAACGCCTGATCGATAATTTGCTCCTTGCGATGCTCTTTCTCCAGTTCCTTTATGGATGATTCGAGCACGTGACGCATTTGCCGCCACGTTATCAGTTGTTGGGGATCTCCATGGATGCCGTGCTTATTCAAAATTCTGGCAGCATTGGGATCTTGGATGGGGCCGTGAACCGTGGAGTGGTGATGTCGATGCCGCACGGGAGTCCTCCTTGGACCGAGGCGTAGAATCCAAACCGTGGATTCAACCCAAAAAATAGCAGTAAATTGCCCGGTGACATTACCTGGTGAGTTCTAAGCTACTGAGATTGTACACCCATTGCAACCGAGATTATACCCAAGCAAGGGCTTCACCACAGAGAGCACAGCGCGGCGGAGCCGCAACCAAACGAAATCGTATTTCGCTCTCGTTATTTACCGGACCTACAACAAATTTGCGCAAGCTGCAACGATTTTGACTGTTAGTAGTACAGAGAACACGGAGAAATAGAGCAGAAAAGGCTTCTCTGCGACCCTCTGTGGTGAATCTTCCTTTTCGTTGCGCTACGAGTTTGGCAGACAGGATTGAATTCCACCCGGTCGTTCCCGAGGGGAAGTGGTGTAAGGATTCTTGCCTGAATACCATCCTTGCCCGAATACCACCCCCGGCGCATAGGCGCCGCCCTTCCTCACCTGAGGAGGGGATCCGTTGATTACCGCCGCTTCTTGCTTTCCACTTGCGCGATGCGCATCTTCACCATCTTCTTGATGAGTGCCGCGGGTAGAGGCTTGTCGAGAGGAAACTGGATGGTCCCTTTGGAGAGGGTATAACCCGCCAGATCATTCTTAAACGCCTGGATGATGGCGGGAGTGGGGAACAAGCTACAGTGGTTTTGGAACCCCGCGAACCAGACCAGCACGCCCTTGTAGTAGAGCGCCGGCATGCGGTAGCTGATTTTCTCCGTCGCCTGGGCCGGCACGGCGGAGCGAATCAACGCGCGGAGTTTTTCTACGGCCTTGCGGGCGGGCTCGGGAAGAGCGGCCAGGTATTCATCAACGCTTTCCGGAACACCCGTGGCCAGAGGTGCAGACTCACGGTGGGCAGATTTCACTTTTTTCATAGGCAAAGATTATAGAAATCTCCGCGTCAAGGCAAGGAACCCGTCGGTAGGGTGGTACAGTTTGAACTCAACGCTTCTTCTTCGCCACCGCGGGCGAAGCCAAGGCCACGGCGGCCTCGGTGGTAAGCAGCAGGAAGGTAAAGGTCTCCTGCAAATAGAGGGTGACGGACTTATCGGTGTGGCTGAGATAGCCGATGGAGGTGTCCTGGCCAAGGTGGAGTTCGAAGTCGCCGCCCCGGGTTGTCAAAACGGCCGCGCCCGGGATGCCCGGCGCCCAGATGATTTTGTCGTCCACCAACCGCTTCACGTGCTCCAGGACGGGATAGCCGTAGTCGCTGGTTTCGGCGAGCGCCGTGTAAGCGTCGGCGCCCAGCAGAACCGCGTAGGGCCCATTCACGCCCACCATCCGTAACTGGCTCAACGCTTCGGCAAATGCTTGCGGGTACTCGCGCACATCCGCGGGCAGCGATTTCTTCGGGTTGCTGGTTCCCTCGCAAATGCCCACGATTCCCGCGGCGGTATAGCCGGTAAAAATGGCGCCGTCCTCCGCAAAGGCCAGGCGGCGCGCCGCGATTTTCGCTTCTTCCCAATCGGAATCGTCGGCGCCACGCTCCACGTCGTCGATCGCCTGCCGGTCCAGATCAAAGGGTACGCGCAACTCGACCAGCGCCTTGACCTCCCGTTGGCTGGCATGGACGCCGTCTCCGGGCGTCGCGATAGGCTTCTGATGGCCGGTGCCGGCGGCGGCGAGCGCCGTGCCCTCCGGACCCTTTACATCCACAACCCGCCGGCCCGCCAAATGCCGTTTGAACGTTCGGGTCACTTCCTCTTCAATCTGTGCCCAGGCGGCACCGGAAATGGGGGCGAGTTCGCGATACAGATTATTCATGTTCGACGTCTCCTTTCAGGGACCCGATGCGCAACGAACCCTCGTGCTCGCGGGGGACACCCGGCACGGACTCCGCGGCCTCAGACGATGCGGGAGCAGAGACCGCAACCTCCGATACCTCATCCGCCAGGTCTTCCAGGAATGTCGCGGTGGGCACGAAAAAGAGATTCCCCGTCACGGCGCGGCTGAAGTCGAGCAGGCGGTCATAGTTGCCGGGCGGCTTACCGATAAACATGTTCTCCAACATCTGCTCAATGGTGCGGGGCGAGCGGCTGTAACCAAGGAAGTAGGTGCCGAACTCGCCCGCGCCGGCCTGCCCGAAAGGCATGTTATCGCGCAGGATTTGGATCTCCCGGCCATTCTCCACCACCTTGTTCAGCGCGTTGTGCGCGTACGTGGGCTTCACCGAATCGTCCAGTTCGATGTCGGCGAGTTTCGTGCGCCCGATGATTCGTTCCTGCGTCTCCGTGGGCAGGGCGTTCCAGCCGGCCAGATCGTGGAGGTACTTCTGCCCGATGACGTAGCTTCCGCCGGCGAAGGCTGGATCTTCATCACCGATCAGCACCGCTTCCGCCACGGCATCGCCCCGGGGATTCTCCGTGCCGTCCACGAACCCCAGGAGATCGCGGTCGTCGAAGTACCTGAATCCGTGCACCTCGTCGACGGGCGTTACCGCCGCGCCGATTCGCGCCATAATTTGTGTCGCCATCTCAAAACACAGATCCATGCGCTTGGCCCGGATGTGGAACAGCAGGTCTCCCGGGGTGGAGACGGCATGGCGCGCCCCGGCGCGAATCTCGCGGAAGGGATGCAGTTCCGCCGGCCGCGGCGGGCCAACGAGGCGGTCCCAGGCGTCGGACCCGATTCCCATGATGCAGGAAAGCCCGGCTTCGAGATCGCGAAATTCCACCGCGCGAAACAGCGCGGCGAGATCCGCGCAGAAGGATCGAATGAGGGTTCGAGTGCCGGCGCCGGGCTTCAGCTCCACGACCAGAAAGATGGCGGCACGGGTCAGCAGCGCAGTTACGGCTTGCGCCACGCCACGCGTGCCGCCCGCAAGTTGGGGATTGCCGGATGCATTCACCGCCATCAGAAGTCACCCTGTGACGCTGGCCCGACCCTCGATTAGGGAGATATTGGGGATGCCCTGGATACCAACAATGAAAAACCAGCTTAGCATTGCCGTTGGAGAAGTGTCTACACTCCATTATGGGGGCTCGAATCGGTGCGCGGCGCTTTGGAGCGGTAGCAGCATCTCCCGCTTTCTCCCCGCAGTTTGTACGGCCGAGTATGA
>DATJVT010000488.1:0-2189 GCA_035501695.1 Terriglobia bacterium
CAGCCTCGTGACATTCCTGGCCTCATTCCAGGTGACGGGAACGGACGACCCCGTAATTCAAATGCAGGCCCGCATGCGTTTCCTGGCTTTTACAGCGCAGTTTGTGCAAGCGACTTATGATCCCCTGGCCCCCGAAATCCAGGGTGGGGCGGGTGCCTGAACAGTCGGGAGAGCCCCCCACTCTGCCGAGGTGGCAGAAATTGTTTGACAGATCCGGGCGTGAGTGTCCACTAGGTTTTATCATTCGGACAAGACCCCCCAACTCCCCCCCTCTTCCCTCTCCCCGGGCAGAGGGAAGAGGGGAGAAGCGGTGATAGGGTGACGGGTTTGTTCCCGGCGGTGGCATGGGGGTCGCTTGGAGGGGCCAGCCACCATAAAGCCCTCGGCTTTGCTGGAGGATCATTACTTCATCCGCAGGAGGAGCGCAGTGCCACCACTGACAGTCACCAATTGGTTCGGAGACCTGGTTTCACATCCCCAGGTTGTGGTTGAGGCCCATTCGCTTGAAGACATCATCGCGATTCTCAAGGACCCGGTGAAGTACCCCTCGCCGGTGCGCGCCATCGGTTCCAATCACTCAACGGCGCCTTGCGGAGTGGTGGAGGGTGGAACCCTCATCCAAATGTCCGGGATGAACCAGGTCCGACAGATTGGCGCGGACACGGTCACCTGCCAGGCGGGAGCCCTCTATATCGACGTCGCGCAGGAACTTGAGAAGCGGAATCTCCAGTTTTACGTGAATACCGAGATCGGCAATCTCTCCTTGGGCAGCGCCGCCTGCTGTGGAACCAAGGACGGTTCCATGCCGGGAGAGTATGGCCAGGTGGGATCGTACCTGACGGAAGTGGAGATGGTTCTTCCTTCCGGCGAGATTCTGGAAGTCGACGAGAGCCAGCCGGAGCTGCTGCAACAAATCAGGTCCAGCTATGGGTTGTTCGGCATTGTGACCGCCGCCACCTTTCGCGTTCGGCCGATCCTGCCTATGGCGGTTTATCACGAAACCTTTACGCTGGAAGATTTCGTGCAAAAGCTTCCCGAACTGTTTGCCCGCAACGAATCCATGATGTATTACGTGTTTCCCTTCGACAACCTCATCACAGTGGAATTTCGAAAGTACAATCCGGGCGCGGCGGGCCCTCCCAATCGAGTCATCTGGCCGCTGCGCAATTACCTGTGGGGTTCGGCCGGGCCGGCTTTTTGCCGCCAGGTGGCGGCGGAGGTCTCCGACCCGGCGACGCGCAATGGGGTGATCGATGGATTCTGCGCCATGTGGCGCTTCAAGCTGACCAACCTGATCCGCAGCGATAACAGCCTGGCTCCGGAGCAGATGATCCGCTACCCCCATCCCGCCAACCAGAGCAGCTACACCTTCAGCTTCTGGGCCATTCCCGAGGCCCGCTTTGCGGAGGCTCTGACGGGCTACTTCAAGTTTTCCTGCGATTATTACCAACAGAAGGGATACCGAACCAACATGCTCAGCGTCGGGTATCGAGTCGCCAAGGATCAACAATCGTTGTTGTCGTATTCCTTTGACGGCAATGCCATGACCGTGGATCCGGTTTCGACAGCGAATCCGGGCTGGGAAGCATTTCTGGACGCCTACAACGAGTTGTGCAGCAATCAAGGAGGGATTCCATTGCCCAACCAGACGGCCCGGGTGACGGCGGGGCAGGTGCAAAAGGGTTTGGGGGACCGATTGAAGCTCTTCGCCCAGGCGCGTAAGAAATATGACCCCACCAACCGGTTGCTCAATGGGTTCTTCAAGGACGTGCTTGGGGAATGACGGGAAACCGCACACCGACGGTTCTTATCACTTTGTTTGCCGCTCTGGCGGTCCTTTATCCGACCACAACCGCCCTTCGCACTTCCGGGCAAAGCACCCGGCCCGCGGCCGCGGAGTCCGGGAGCAGGCCGGAGGCCGCGGGAAGCGAGCCGGACAAGCTGGGCTTCCCGAGCGCCCGGGACCTCGTGGGGGAGTATTTGTCCAGCGCCAAGGCAAGTCCCCCGGAGTCTGCGGCCCACCCACCGGTGGCGGTCAACCAGATCCAGTTTCTAATTGCCACAGCTCCCGATCCCGCCAGTTCGCGCTTGCCTCACTTTTTCGACAGCTTTCTGGAATCGCTGGAAAGCGCGACTGAGGCCTCGGGTTACGTGCTGGACCGATTCGCGCTGCCATGGCGGCAGAGAAG
>DATJVT010000489.1:0-15966 GCA_035501695.1 Terriglobia bacterium
GGCCAGGACTGTGGTGCAATCGAAGAAGGTTAGCATTCCATCATCGTCTTACATCAGAAGGTAAGTCGAAGCGAGAACTGCACGACTCGCGGGTTCCCTGATGTCCAGGTAATTGTTCCCGCGCTGGGTTGGCTGATGTCATTGTTCGGGTTGGCAAAGTTCGGATGATTCAGAGCGTTGATGAGATCCGACCGGAACGTCAGCTTGAATCTCTCCGTGAGCGGGAACGTTTTGAAAGCGCCCATGTCCCAGTCGAAATAATGCGGGCCGAAGAGGGAATAGGGAGCTGCGTTGCCAAATGTATAGGGTGCCGGCACGGCAAACGCTGCCGGATTGAACCACTGCGTCAGGGACGGATTGCTCAATTTGGGACTGCCAATTTTGTCGGCATAGTTGTTGGAGTTATTCATACCGGGCCAATTCGGGAGGGAACTGTCAAAACCTACCGAGAAAGGAAGACCGCTCCCGATCGTGAAGATCCCGGTGGTTTGCCATCCGCCGGCAAGTAGATCGAGGGCGCGGCTGGCGGACGACAGGTAGTGACGCCCCTTGCCGAACGGCAGTTCATACACATAGTTCCCCACAAAGAACACGGGACGGACGTAAGGGTCATTGCCACGGTCGAGACGAATGTTGCGGTTGTCCGTAGGTATGGGACCCGCGGGGTATGACCCGCAATCGAGCATCTTGGTCCAGCTGAACTCTCCCTCGAACGAAAGCCCAGAGGCAAAGTGGCGGCGCGCCGAGAGCTGAAGTTGCTGGGTGTTTGCGGTCAGGCCATTCGACCAAAGAGTGATGCCGCTAAAAGGCTGGTAAGGCCGAAGGTCCTGATACGATAGCCCTTCCGGAACAGGAGCTGGAGCAGGGTCGTTCAGGTTGAACTGTTGCGTGACATGCTCCGACTCGCTTCCCAGGTAGCTGATCCGCACGGACGTATTGGGCGTAATTTGGGATTCGGCCGTGAGGTTCCATTGGTGAGTCGAAGGATATCGATAGTGCGTCGGCAAAGCATTCGCGCTGGGATTGACGGCGGCTGCGTTGGTTCCTTCACCGCTCGGGAACGGATCGGCAAAGGTGAGAGTTGGCGTCAAGCCTGCCTGCGGCGCATAGGTCAGCTCGGCCGTGAAGGGGGCATTGCGCACCATCTGATACGAGCCCCAAACCCAGGGTATGGACACATAATAGAGGCCGTACCCTCCCCGCAAAATCAGGCGGCTACTGCCCAGCGGACGATAGACCACCCCCAGGCGCGGAGAGAACATCGTGTGATCGGTCCCGATGTAGTTTCCGGCGTTGAGACCAACGCTTGACCCTGAAACCAAAGGTACGCCAGGGAACAAGTCTGGCCTGCCCTGACCTTTGAGGATAACCAATGCGTTCATGTCCGGGTAGAAGTTGGACATGTTCCCCGGGGAATTCTGATAAAGCGTGGGGAGGTCATAACGCAGTCCCAGGTTCAAGGTTAACTTGGGCGTTGCCTTCCAATCGTCCGTGATAAAGAACCCGAACCGGTTATTGACGGGAGTAGCTGACACGGGCAGAACGGCGTAGCTCGTTGCGGACAAATCCCCGAGAAGGTAGTCCGCAAACGCGTTGTAGTTCGGCGCGTTGGTATTGCCGGCACTGGTGTAATATCCGTTAGAGCTGAAAGAACCGTTGTCATCCAGCCCGTAGTTGTTGAATTTCCAATGCATCCAGGAGAAGCCGGACTCAATCAGGTGCTTGCCTTTCGACCAGGTTAGAGTGTCGGTGAACTCATAAGTCTGCTCATCGTCTCCACCCCCACCCGACTCATAGAGGCCGCTGAACCCGGAAATGGCAACGTTGGGAAGTCCACCCAACCCGGCCGGGGGTTGCGGCATCTCCGGATAAAACTTGTTCATGTCGACCACGCCGGCGTTTTGAGACGCGAATTTGTCCCAAACCCGATGGAAGCCAAAACTGGCCAGGTTTGTGAGGCTGGGTTTGATGGTGCTGGTTAAGTTGATGGCGACGTTCTGATAGGTAGCCGGATTGGTATAGCCACCATACGTGGGGGTCGGCCCAGGTCCAGTCCTTGGAACATAGCGGGCATCGAACCACATGCCCGACAATTGGTTTTTGCTGTTGATCGTGTAGTCGCCCCGTGCTTGGTACCTGAATTCATCGGTTACATTTCGCAGATTAATGACGTAGTTTGTCCCCAAACCTCCCGGCGCGGTGGAGGGCAGGTTTGGCGTGGCAAAGAATGTGTTGAAGTACTGCGACATGGAACTGATTCGGTCCGAGGGAATCTGGTTCCCTGGGAAGGGAAGGCCGGTGGAGGGATCTATGATCTGCCCTGGCAGCAGTGCCGAGAAATCCCCCTGAAGAAGCGCTTGGGTCGGCATCGAGGACTGGTTGGTGTTGGAGGATCGGAACGTGAGGCCCTCATAACTGCCAAAGAAAAAGAGTTTGTCTTTCTTGATGGGCCCACCGAACGACCCACCAAATTCATTACGAATGTAGGGGGACTTGGGTAAGCTCGTGGCGAAGTAATTCTGGGCCGCGAGTTCCTTGATCCGATTGTACTCGAACGCGGAGCCGTGGAACTGGTTGGTGCCGGCCTTGGTGACCATAATCACGGAGGCGGCACCGGTCCCGTATTTCGCGGAACCCATGCTATCGATGACTTTGAATTCGGCAATCGCGTCCAGGGACGGGTCCCCGATCCCGATGTATTCGTTCTCGCTTTCCGACGCGTCCGAGCCGTCAATCCTTATGTTGTAGCTGCCCTCAACCGTGTTGCCGCCGAATTTTGGGGTGTACATGCCCCAGGCCCCACCCTGTACGCCGGGGGCAAGGGCAATCAAAGGAAAGATGTTCGTCCGGCCGTCCAGCGGCATCATTTCAATCTGTTTCGAGTTGATGACGCTTTCTACCGAGGAAGTGTCCGTTTGCACAAGCGGCACGCTCGCCGTGACATTGACCTTAGTGGTCGTGGCGCCCACCGCGAGCAGGGCGTCCTCACGAACGGTCTGGCTAACCGACAGCTCGATATGACTAACGATAAACAGTTCGAAGCCTTTCTGGGATACCGTAAGTTCATATGCGCCCGGGATCAAGTTAGCGAACACATATTCTCCGGCCCCGTTGGCTTCCGTCACATTGGTGATGTTCGTGCCTTCGTGGCGCAACGTGACTGACGCGCCGGGCACAACCGCGCCAGAGTTGTCCGTCACCCTGCCCAGGATCGTACCGTAACCGGTTTGACCCCGCAGGGTGGCCGGAGCAAAAACAGATAATAGGAGCGCCGCCCCGAGCCAGGCGCCTATAAAGTCTCTGCGGAATCGAATTGAAGGGTTACTTCTCATAGTTCCTCCTCATGACAGATCTGCATCGTTCCGACTTGGGTAAAGAATGGTGGATGTTCTCTCGCAGCCAGTGTCTGCACCCGTGAAACAAGGCGTGCTGCAATCATAGCTAGATAAGCAATTATGTATCCAAGTTGTCGTTACGATTTTCTTCTGCTAAATACATGAAAAAATTAGACAAGTTTCAATATTCAACGCAAAAAAGTTATGAAATTTAGAACATATATAGTTTTCTATATATTATAAATTGTACTCGCCCGCGTCATAAGCGACATATTGTCTCATTTGACTTACTGGGCTGCTCCGGTCAAATGACCATCGCAGCAATCTTGGCTGCAGAATCGCATGGCGCTATTTGACACACTACGAAAGACTCTTTGACGGACAGCATGAGTTCTGCCAAAGCGAACGCAGACGCGCCATCTCGCGCCTAGATGCTCGCATAGCCATGTCATTCTTGTGGGGAGGCTCGATACCCGGGGGTGGCCTTCTATTCGAGGACTTCCACTAAACTCGCAGGAAGATCTTCTGCCGGTAGAGATAATAAAGGAACATCCAGCCGGCGATCACGGAGCCCAGTTCGATGGCAAACGGTTTCCATGCACCCAGGTAGTTGATGAACCCGTGAGTGAAAATGAGGCCGACGGCTTTGAAATCGAAGAAATGGCGGGCCAGATAAATGGTGATGGAGTTGGCTCCGATGACGGTAAAGATGAAGGCCCACTTCCGGTAACCCAAGATGTCGATGATCCAGTAGAAGAGCGCCAGCAGTAGCAGGCTCCATCCAGCGGCGAACAGAACGAATGAGCTGGACCAGATGTTCTTCACGATGGGGAACGCCAGGTTCCAGAGCAAGCCTATGCCAAGGCTGGCGATGCCGGCGAGGACCAGTCCCAGGAGTTTCCGCCTTTGGGAAAAGGCCGTGCGCAACCAGTGTCCGGCCAGAGCTCCCAGCATGCAGGTGGCAATCGCGGGGATATTCGAAATGATCCCCTCGTTGTCACCATAGTCGTAACAGCAGAAGGGGCGCGGCAGGAAACGCTGGTCGATGTACGCCGCAAGATTCCCCTGCAAGGTATAGTTCCCTCGCCCGAATCCCGGGACCGGAACCCACGCCATGACCGCCCAGTAACCCAGCAAGATCAGTCCGGTTGCCACGGCCTGGCCACGCACCTTGAAGTTCATCACCAGCAGAGTGGCGAAGAAATAAGCAATGGCGATGCGCTGGAGAACCCCCAGGATACGGAGCTCGGGGAAATTGAGGTCCAACAGTCCATTGGCCAGCAGCCCAAAAAAGAACAACATAAACAGGCGGCGCAGGGCATGCTGGTAGAGTTCGCGTCGATTGGCCCCCGCCTCCAGCCGGCGAGTGAGTGAAAAGGGCAGGACCAGTCCGACGATGAAAACGAAGAGCGGGAAGATCAGGTCGTAAAAGTGAAAGCCTTCCCACTCCACGTGCTCGAATTGCCTGGCTAGAGCGACCATAAGGGGAATGGGAGCTGCCTTGGACAAGTGATAGATCAGGGCGTCGCCACCGGTTATCCAAAACATGTCGAAGCCCCGCAGCGCGTCAATTGAGGCGACGCGGTTGGAAGCGGACGCTGTTGATTTTGATTGGGCAGTAGCTTGTGGACCGGCAGGTTCATTCATCGGCAATCCGGCTTGAGAAGATCTAGAGATGTCTAGCCACCTAGTTGACTGCCGGAGTATATTCGATAGACCTATGGGAAAGCAATTGGCGGATTCGATGGCCGCGCGAACCACCGCATCGTACGCCTTGTCGGAATTGGACCCACCGCCAACTGAGAGGACAACCATGTTTCAGCAGGCCGCCCATCGCACCAGAGCCTGGGCGCTTATACGTCGCAGCGCAATAGTTCTCATTATCTACACGGGACCAATTGCTCTTATCCCTGCGCAACAAAGGCCCAGCGAGGCAGTTGTTCCCTTTCGCGACCCCTCCTTGCCTGTCGCGGTTCGCGTAGACGACCTGGTTTCCCGCATGACCCTGGAAGAGAAGATGGGGCAACTTGTTTATTCCTCCCCGGCCATCGATCGCCTTGGAATACCCGCCTATGAGTGGGCAAACGAGTGCCTGCACGGCGTGGCGCAAGCAGGTGTAGCGACGGTTTTTCCCCAGTCCATAGGCTTGGGTGCGACTTGGGATGTCGGCCTGGTCCATGAAGTTGCCAGTGCGATCTCCGACGAGGCGCGAGCCAAGTATCACGAGACCTTGCGGCAGAACCGGCCGCGCAAGTACTACGGCCTGACTTTCTTCAGTCCCAACGTCAACATCTTCCGCGATCCCCGCTGGGGACGCGGGCAGGAAACCTACGGAGAGGATCCCTTTCTGACGTCTCGCTTAGGGGTTGCCTACGTGCAGGGGTTGCAGGGTGACAATCCTCGTTATCTAAAGGTGATAGCCACGCCCAAGCATTTCGCCGCCCACAGCGGACCTGAGCCGGAACGCCACCGCTTCGACGCCCAGGTGGACGAACGTGACCTGCGAGAAACCTACCTGCCCGCCTTCGAAGCCTGCCTTCGCGAGGGGAAGGGCTTCGCCGTGATGGGCGCATATTCGCGGCTGAATGGAGAAGCCTGTTCCGCCAGCCACAAGCTGCTGGACGAGATCCTGCGGCGCGAGTGGGGTTTTCGCGGCTACGTGGTGTCCGATTGTTATGGAATCAAGGACATCTTTGAGAATCAGCACCTCGCGAGCAGTGTGGAACAGGCTTCCGCCATGGCGCTCCGAGCCGGAACGGACCTCAATTGCGGTAATGAATACCTCTCGCTTCCGGCGGCTGTGAAAGACGGTTTGGTAAACGAGGCCGACATTGACAGGGCCTTGAAGCGCGTCTTGGAAGCGCGGTTCCGCCTGGGGATGTTTGACTCGCCAGAAGCAGTCCCATATGCGCGGATCTCCTACTCCGTCGTGGACAGCCGCGAGCACCGCGAATTGAGTTTGAAGGCGGCGCGGGAATCCATTGTTCTGCTCAAGAACGCGAACCATCTGTTGCCTCTGAGCAAGACACCGAAATCAATCGCTGTAGTAGGCCCGAATGCAGATGAGGTCAAGGCGCTGCTGGGAAATTATTATGGTACCCCGTCTTTGGCAGTCACTCCCCTGGTGGGAATTCGGCAGAAGGTCTCATCTCAGACGAGGGTTATTTACGCCAAAGGGTGTGAACTCGTTGAGCCCCCCACCGTTGCGACAGCGTTGGAAGAAGCGGTGCGCGCCGCCCGGGCTGCCGATGTAGTGGTGGTGGCGCTGGGGTTGACGGGCGACCTGGAAAACGAGCAGTTTGAGATCGACAACGACGGATTCTACTGGGGAGATCGCACCCGCCTCGACCTTCCGTCCGCGCAGGAGCGTCTGCTGGAAGCGGTCGTGGCGGCTGGCAAGCCCACGATTCTGCTCCTTTTGAATGGAGGTCCGATCTCGACCGCATGGGCCAGCGCTCACGTGGGGGCAATCATCGAGGCTTGGTATCCGGGGGAAGAGGGTGGCACGGCAGTTGCCGACGTCTTGTTCGGTGATTACAACCCGGGCGGCAGGCTGCCTGTAACGATTTACAAGTCGGTCGAACAATTACCGCCCTTCGGTGATTACAAGATGGCGGGGAGAACCTATCGGTACTTCTCCGGCGAACCGCTTTATCCTTTTGGCTACGGGTTGAGCTTCGCCAAATTCAAGTATGATCAGTTGGAAGTAGGCGCGCGGCAGATACACCCGGGCGAGAGTCTTCCGGTTAGTGTCGAATTGAAAAACTCAGGCGCGGTGAGCGGCGACGAAGTCGCTGAGCTCTATCTGAGACGCTTAAATTCTCCCGTGCCGGTTCCCATTCGTTCGTTGGTAGGCTTCAGCAGGGTTCACCTCCGCCGGGGGGAGGTCAAAGTTCTGCGATTTGAGATTACCCCTCGGATGGCGTCAGTTATCGACAACGATGGAAGGCGCGTGACTCTGCCGGGGAAGTTTAGAATTGAAGTGGGAGGCAAGCAACCGGGATTTCGGGGGGCTGCGGATGCCACAAGCACCGAGGTTCTGTCGGCGGAATTTGAGATCACCGGTGCCGCCATGCTGGTGGAATAACTAATCGTGCTCCACGTTATCTTCATTTTACCGAACCTTGACAATTACATTCTCCCGCAGTATTAGTGATATTAAATGCTAGCTGACTAGAGAGGATTCCAGATGCCTACGCACGGCGCCCCGCCCAATACCGAAGATATTGAAACGCTGGATCTTAGCCTCGAACGCGGCAGCTATGTGCCCTACTACCGCCAGATCCGCGACCAGATTGAGTCTATGATCAAGTCCGGCAGGCTACGCCCGGGACAGACGATCAGTTCGGAGGGGACCTGCGCGACGCAGCTTGGAATCAGTAAGATGACGGTGCGACAGGCCTTCCAGGCACTCCGGGCTGAGGGCTTGCTGATTATCGAGAAAGGCAAACGCCCCATCGTGAGCACCGGCCGCTTACAAAAGGATTTTCACCGCCTTCGCGGTTTCACCGAGGAGATGTCAAGGCGGGGGCTCAAGGCATCCTCCAAGCTTCTCCAGATTGAAAAGGTAGTCCCGGACGCACCCACCGCCAATCTTCTCCGCCTCCTGCATCATGAAGAGGTTTATCACATCCGGCGCTTGCGCTTTGCCAACAAAGAGGTTGTGGGGTTGGAAACGGCCATCCTCCCGGCCCGCTTGTGCCCCGACCTCGAGAGGCAAGACATGGAAAACCAATCCCTGTACGCTCTCATGAATAGCCGGTATGGGTTGGGCGTTGAGTGGTCGGAAGAAGAATTGGAAGCGGTCCCGGCCGGCAAGGACGAGGCAAAGCTTCTCCAAGTCAGCATTGGGGACCCCTTATTCTCCATGCGCCGCATCGCCTACGCCAAAGACGACGCCCCTGTTGAGTTTACCCACTCGCTATTCCGGGGCGACCGCTACAGCGCCAAGGTCATTTCCCGCCGTGAGCCGTAAACATATCTGGCCAAGGACAACTTCGATGAGAAGAAGATCGTTTCTCTTTGCGAGAACCTTCGTCGCCTTCTTTTTTCTAGCCGCGATGGCAGGGGCGCAGAATCAGGCCCCGAAAAGCCGGGCGGCCCTGGACGGCCTGGCGCATACGCCGCCCATGGGTTGGTATCCCTGGAATGAATTTGGGCAGGACCCTCAGAACGAAAAGCTGATCAAGGAGATCGTCGAAGCGCTGATCGGTAGTGGAATGAAGGATGCGGGCTACGTTTATGTAGGTCCCGATGAAGGCATCTGCTTCTCGCGCGGGGCGGACGGAAAGCTCACCACCAACTTGGAGCGGTATCCCAGTGGGCTGCGGGGACTCGGCGATTACATTCATCAACGCGGGTTGAAGTACGCGCTTTATACGGACGCGGGCTCCCGCACGTGCAGCAAAGCCATGCCCGGGACCGAGGGCCATGAGTTTGACGACATGGCGGCCTTCGCCGCATGGCGCGCGGACTACGTCAAGGTTGATTGGTGCAACACCCAGGGATGGGCGCAGCATAATCCCGCCGCCGGTGAAGCAGCCTCCGACCCGCGGGATGTGGCCGCGGCGTACTCCAAGCTGCGCGACGCGCAACTGGCCGCCGGACGCCCCATCGTTTTCAGCCTATGCTCCTGGGGTATGGGAGAGCCATGGAAGTGGGCCGCTTCCGTGGGGCACCTCTGGCGAACCACGGGCGACATCTGTTCTCCCGGGAAGGCAGATTGGGACACGGCCGTGAAGAACACAGCCGCCAACCAAAAGCTTTACGCTGCCGCCGGCCCCGGCCATTGGAACGACCCCGACATGTTGATCAATGGAATGGCAGGACTGAGCGAGGCGCAGAATCGCAGCTTCTTCAGCCTCTGGTGCATGATGGCAGCACCGCTCATGGCCGGGAATGATTTGCGGAGAATGACTCCGTCTACGATCCAGATCCTGACCAATCGGGAAGCCATTGGGATTGATCAGGATCCCCTGGGCATTCAGGGGCACATGGTTCGCCATGAAGGCGAGCTGGAAATTTGGGCCGACAAGCGTCTGTTTGACGGCAGCCAGGCCGTGCTCATTTTCAATCCGGGAACCGCCACCGCGAGCGCTCACATAGGATGGGGGGATTTTGGCAGCACGGATTCCACACCACTCTATGTGCGCGATCTTTGGACTCATCAAACTACGGGGCCGCACCAGGGCGGAATCTCCGTCACCGTGCCCCCTAACGATGTGGCTTTCTTGCATGTTTCCAGGACCGCGAATTTCCCTTTACCTCCGGTGATCGTGGCTGACTCTTACTGGCTGTCATTCCACTCCCCGGGCGAAGGGCAACAAAAGCTCACGGGGACGATCACGGTGAAGACCACCGGCAGCCATGAATTGCCGCTCTGGAAGGTGCAATCCGGGCTGCCATCATGGTTATCGGTCACGGTGAAGAAAAATCGCAAAAGCCAGATGTTCACGTGCACCGTCTCCGCAGCAGTTCTTCACAAGGGTCTCTATCACGCCCTGGTCCGGGCCGACAATGTTGAGCCAGTATCGGGGCTTCCCATGTCCGCGCTCTACTTCGACGTGGATTTGGAAGTGGGGAACCCGGGCCAAACAATACAGGCAGGCAAGTAAAACCGCACTTTCCCGCGTGGTGCCACTTTGCGAGCGAGGTTTGACCCTCGCGCTCCACCGGGCTATCATAAAAACTGCGCGAGCAAGTCGGGTGATCGCTGCCCCGCCTTAGCGTCCCGAGGTGTTTTGTCGGGGCCTGCAGGGGCGGGGGAGAGGAAAGTCCGAACTCCGCAGGGCAGTGTGCTCGCTAACGGCGAGGGCCGGAGGGGGATGCTCGCAAGGGCCGTACACCTCCGGTACGGAAAGTGCCACAGAAAATATACCGCCCGTCCACCGGCGGGCCGTCGGTCCGCCGGCGGACGAGTAAGGGTGAAAAGGTGCGGTCCCGGTTTGCCGGGAACCAAGGTAAGAGCGCACCGCCTCCGTGGTGACATGGAGGGCAGGGTAAACCCCACACGGAGCAAGACCAAATAGGAGGGGAGGGGCGGCCCGTCCCGCTACAACCCTCGGGTAGGTCGCTGGATCCCGCGAGCAATCGCGGGACTAGAGGAATGATCGCCACCCCGACTCGTCGGGGAACAGAATTCGGCTTACAGGCTTGCTCGCGCTCAGTTGATTCAAGTCGCTAATCTCGCCTTCCGAACGGACCTTCTCCCTCATGGATCGTCCGCCTATGGAACTAGAGCGCCTTGTGGTGTAATCTAACCCCTCTTTTTGGCTCGATTGCACATAGGGAGAGGAGAAGGACAATCATGCTTTCACGTGCATTTACGGCATTTTTCATCATGGTGGCCATCGCGCTGGCCTGGCCGGCCGGTGCATACGCCGGTCCGGTAGAAGACGATGCCCTTCTGGGCAGATGGGATATTACCGCCACGGGCGCCAAGTCCGGCCTCCCCAGGATCTGTTGGCTGGAACTGACGCGCGACCAGGGCACCCTCAAGGGCCGCTTCAATGAGGGGGGCGGCGCGGTTTTCGATCTGCCGCAGGTCATGATTCAAAAGGGCGAACTGGGCTTCCAATACCCGCATGGAAAACCGCCCCATCAAACTCCGCAGGTATGGCAAGCCACCTTGAAGGACTCGCGCCTGGTGGGGACGGCGCTCACGGACGGCGAGACTCTCACCTGGACCGGGGTGCGCGCGCCCGTCTGGCCTGCCACTCCGCCCCAGAGAACCCCCGGCAAACCCATTGACCTTTTCAACGGCAAGGATGTCTCCGGATGGCTTTGCCAGGACCCGCACCACCCCATGGGGTGGTTTGTGAAAGGCGGCATTCTGATGAACGAGGGTAAGAATGCCTGCAACATCTACTCCAAGCAGAAGTTCAACGATTTCCATCTCGAGGTGGAGTTCAACGTCGATCCGCAGAGCAACAGCGGCGTATACCTCCGCGGCCGGTATGAAATTCAGATCCTGGACGGCTACAACCGCCCGTTGGATGTCCACAGCCAGGGCGCTCTCTATGGATTTATCGTTCCCCCCGTCAAAGCCGACAAGCCGGCGGGCCAGTGGCAAACCTTTGACATCACCTTGATCGCCAACCACGTTACGGTGATCATGAACGGGACGAAGATCATCGACAATGCCGAGGTGCCGGGAATCACGGGCGGGGCTCTGGACGCCGATGAAGCCGGGCCTGGCCCGATCATGCTCCAGGGGGATCATGGCAGGGTGCAGTTCAGGAAACTGCACCTGACCCCCCTAATATAGCCTTCTCCTGTCCGACAACATCTGCTCGGCTCCGGAGGTCATATGCAATCCCTATCCCGACGTCGATTCCTGCGCAGGACGCTGGCAGCAGGAGCGTCGGTCAGCGCGTTGTCCATGGCCCAGAGGAGTTTCGCCGCCCGCCCTTCCGAAACGAACGCCGCCCGCGTCCAGATTGACTTGGACCGCTCCATTTCCACCCTCGACCGGAATCTCTTCGGATCATTCATCGAGCATCTCGGACGAGCCGTGTACGAGGGAATCTACCAGCCGGGCTCAGGACTTGCCGACGCCAATGGCTTTCGCACGGATGTACTGAAGGAGATCAAGGCGCTGGGCGTTCCCATCATCCGCTATCCGGGCGGCAATTTCGTATCGGGATATCATTGGCTCGACGCGGTAGGGCCGAAAGAGAAACGCCCACGCGTGCTGGACCTTGCCTGGAACAGCCTGGAAAGCAATCAATTCGGGGTCAACGAATTCATCACATGGTGCCGAGCGGTGGGGGCCGAACCGCTGATGGGGACTAACTTCGGAACCGAGCAGCCGGACATGACCGCCGCCTTGCTCGAGTATTGCAATGTGGACAAAGGAACGAAATGGAGCGAATTGCGGCGCGCCCATGGTTATGAGAATCCCCACCAAATCAAGTACTGGTGCCTGGGGAATGAAATGGACGGGCCGTGGCAGATCGGGCATATTCCCGCCACCGAATACGGCAGCAAGGCGCGCGACGCCGCCCGCCAAATGCGCGTTTTGGATCCCACCGTGAAGTTGATCGCCTGCGGGTCGAGCGGCCCCTTCATGCCCACTTACCTGGAATGGGACCAGCAGGTGCTCGAACAGTGCTTCGACGAAGTCGACGCCATCTCCCTGCACCGATATTACGGCAATGACGAGGAGACGGGAGGCGACTCGCGCAAATACCTGGCCTTGAATCTGGCCATGGATCGGCAGATCGAGGAGATCACCGCCGTATGCGACATAGTGCGGGGCCGGCGGCGAGCGGAAAAGCGGCTGTGGCTTTCTTTTGATGAATGGAATGTCTGGTATCGGGCTCGCGGCCCGAAATTCGACGATGGTCACCGGCATGAAGCCCCCCACCTGCTGGAAGAAGTATACAACCTGGAAGACGCCCTGCTGGTGGGGGGACTGATTAATACTCTGATCCGGCGCTCGGACCGCGTCCGCGTGGCTTGCCTCGCTCAACTCGTGAACGTAATCGCCCCCATCATGACCAATGACGAGGGTTTATTCCGGCAAACGATCTATTACCCTTACGCCTGGGGCCTGCAGCATGCCCACGGGAAAGCCCTTGATCTGGTTCTCCAGTCGGAGACGTACGAGGTGACAAGCTTCACAAGCCGGGGTAACCGCGGGGGGGAGAGAATCGCGGTACCCTACCTCGACATGGCGGGAACCTTCGATGAAGTAAGCCGCAGCGTGAGCCTCTTCATTCTAAATCGCGATCTTGATAAGTCCCGCGCGCTCGCCGTCTTATGGCAAGGAGTCGTTCCCCGGCGAGTCAGCGCCAGCCAGGTTTTGACAGGGCCGGACCTGAAAGCTGTGAACGGATTTGCCGACCCCCGGCACGTCGTGCCGCAGAATCTCGATCCGCCGCCCGCCAGCGCCGAAATGAAGTTCGAGTTACCTCCGCAATCCTACACGATGGTCAATATCAGTATATAGAAAGGACGTTTCCATGGTTTCGATATCCCGGCGCAGTCTTTTGGCTTCCTTACTGGTGCTACCCGCGGTGTTGCGCGGCGACGAAGAAGGCACCTCTCTATTCAACGGTCACTCCCTGGACGGGTGGAAAGCGGGCGAACATCGCCATTCCTTCCGCGTCGAGGATGGAGCAATCGTTGCGGCGGGGCCGCGATCCTGTCTCTTTTACTCCGGCCCAGTGGGGAATGCGAACTTCAAGAACTTCGATCTGACCGCGGAAGTCCGGACAAGCCCCGGAGCTTGTTCGGGCCTGCATTTTCACACGCAATTCCAGTCCCACGGGCCGCTCAAGACCGGCCTCAAGGTGCAAATCAACAACACCGGCCTCGGCGGCGATCACGATATCCGCAAGACTGGCTCCCTTTACAGCATTCGCAACATTTACAAGCCCATGGTGAAGGACGACGAGTGGTTCCAGTTGCGGGTCCAGGTGCGCGATAAGCAGGCGCAGGTGTGGGTGAACGGCACGATGATCGTCGATTATATCGAACCGGACACTCCCCCTGATGCGGCGACGCCTGCTCTTGGCCATGGCACCTTCGCCCTGGAATGCTGCGGGGGACAGCCCAAGGTTTCCTTTCGCAACCTGGCGGTGAAACCCCTGCCCGATGACCTGCGCACCCCGGCCGACCTGCAGCCGCAGGTGGATGACGTTTATCGCCAGTTGCTCCAGTTGAACGAGCAGGGTTACCCCGTGGTGGACCACCACACTCACCTGAAGGGCGGTCTGACCCTGGAGCAGGCCCTTGCCAATTCCCGCCGCCTGGGGATCATGTATGGGATCGCTGTCAACGGCGGACTGAAATTTCCCATCACCAATGACGCCGGCGTCAAGGACTTCCTCGCGACCATGCAAGGCCAGCCTTGTTTTGTGGGGTTGCAGGGCGAAGGCCGCGAATGGGTGACCCTGTTTTCGCGAGAGACTATTGCCAAATTCGATTATATCTTCACAGATTGCATGACTTTTACCGATGACAGCGGTTTTCGCCGACGGCTGTGGATTCCAGAAGAAATGGGGGACCTGTCCAATCCCGAGCAATTCATGGGCATGCTGGTTAATCGCATCGTGGGCATCCTCAATCACGAACCCATCGATATCCATGCCAACCCGACTTTTCTGCCGGACCCCATCGCGCACGATTACGATCGCCTGTGGACTCCGGAACGCATGCAGAAGGTCATCGACGCCGCCAAGGCCAACGACGTGGCGATTGAGATCAACAACCGCTACCGCCTGCCCAGCCCGGCGTTCATCCAGCGCGCCAAGAACTCGGGGGTCAAGTTCTCCTTCGGCACCAATAACGGCGACGCCAACCTGGGGCGCGATGAGTATTCGGTGGCCATGGTCAAGCAGTGCGGCCTGACGCCGCAGGACCTGTTTCTGCCCAAACCGGATGGCAAAAAAGCGGCGCAAAGACATAAAGCGGGAGGGAGTGTAGCGCGATTAGGTTGCAAAGAATTGGCGGGGGACAGATTGGGGTATAATTTCGGGCACGGGAATGCCTGGATGGAGATTTCTGGTTGACGATGATTGATAACCCCGCGATTAAGAGTCTGCACATTCAGAATCTTCTCTCCTTTGGTCCGGACTCTCCGAAGATCACGCTCGGCCCCCTTAATGTCCTCATTGGCCCTAACGGGTCGGGCAAGTCAAATCTTATCGAAGTCGTGGCGTTGTTGCAGAGCACTCCCCGGGATTTGACGACCCCCATCCGGGAGGGCGGCGGTATCGTGGAGTGGCTGTGGAAATCGCCACCGGCCCGCCAGAAGGCGGCGAGGTCATTGTCTACGGCAACGATCGAGGTTTCTGCTAATCCCCCTCAATTAAGAGTGCCCATTGGCTACCAACTGTCGTTCACCGGCGTGAATTATCAGCTTGACGTTAAGGATGAGCGCGTCGAGGCTGAGGTTACTGATAAGAGCCAGGGGAAGGCCCCACCTTACTTCGGATATGTCAATGGGCGCCCGATGTTAAGAATGAACGGGACGCAGCAGGAACTTTCGCGGGAGCAGATCAATCCGCAGCAGTCGATCCTCGCCCAGCGTAAGGATCCTGCTCAATACCCTGAGCTCACCTACTTGGGTCAGCTTTTTGGTGATATCAAGATTTACCGCAACTGGGAGTTTGGGCCCATCTCCGACGCTCGGAATATGTTTGGACCGGAGCTCAGCAATGCGTTCCTGGATGAGGACATCAGCAATCTCGGGTTGATGCTGAATAGGCTCAATTCTGACTCTCGCACCAAATCTGAATTGCTGAAGTATTTGAAGATTTTCTACGATGGAGCAGAGGCAATTGAAACACCCATACAAGGAGCGCTTGTTGACGTGCAGCTCAAGGAAAGAGGAGGCGTTTCAATCTCTGCTATCAGGCTCTCCGACGGGACACTACAGTGGCTCGCTCTTCTCACGGTTCTGCTGCATGACGCACCACCGCCCCTGGTATGCATCGATGAACCCGAACTCGGTTTGCACCCCGATATAATTCCATCGCTGGCCCAGCTCCTGCGAGAGGCCTCGCAGCGGATGCAACTGGTGGTGACCACGCATTCGGATGCCTTAGTCAGCGAGCTAACGGACATCCCGGAGTCGGTCATCGTGTGCGAAAAGGAAAACGGCTCAACCACATTGAGACGTCTT
>DATJVT010000490.1:0-4425 GCA_035501695.1 Terriglobia bacterium
TGGAGCGGGTGAACGAAGTCTGGACTTCTGACAACACCGACGCGTTTGACCGCCTGCGCATTCAGGAAGGATTCTCCCTGGCATACCCGCCCAAGGTGATGATGGATTGGGTGACCGACGTCCCCAATCTGAACGGCCGCAGCACGCCGCTGAAGTTCCGTTTCCTGGTGGCGATGCAGGGCGCGCTGGGCATCGGCAGCAATCTGAACAAATGGACGGCGGAGGACTTTGACCTGGCGCGAAAGATGATTGCCTACGACAAGTCCATTCGCGACACGGTGGAGACCGGCAGCCTATATCGCCTGCTCTCTCCCCGCGAAGGCGAAACGGCCGCCAACGAGTACGTCGCGGTGGACGGGAAGCAGGCGGTGGTGTTCGCGTTCCTGCATTCCCAACAGTTCCTCTACCCGCCGCCGACGGTCTACCTGCGCGGACTCGACCCCGCCGCCGTTTATCGAGTCAAGCGCGTTGACGGGAAACTCGTGGAACCGCAGGAGTCCTTGAGCGGAGCCTACCTGATGAATCATGGTCTCAACTTCAACCTGGAAGGCGACTTTGACAGCACCTCCGTGGCGCTGGAAAGGGTGGATTGAGCAGCGTCGAGCAGAAGTCTCGAGACAGGAGTCAGGAGTCAGGAGTCAGGAGTCAGAAGATTGAGCCTCGACCTCGACAGGGGACTCCCTCCGATGGCGCCCGCGGGGGGACCGCATTTTGCGGCTAGAATGGCGTACAGAAGCTGGGAATGGCATCCGCAGATCGTCCAACCGAGCACAAATGTCACTCGAAAATCCCCCAACTAGGGCCAAATATCCGGCTCTTGCCATGACATTTTGCCTTTGTTTCCTTTGTTTTCATAGACATTCCGGCTTCCAACGTCGTTTTTTAACATCTTTTTCTTCTTGGAGCTCGTTCCCTGACTTATTGTGCAAGCTCGAATGAACCTGCTCCCCGGAGCCCACCTGATTTCCACCCTTGCAGCCTGCCCCCCTCGGCATTCCATCCAATTGCCACCCCCTGACACCTATTATTCTGGCCCAGAGCCCAGGCTGCTTGTCAAGCGAAATTTTGCAGTTTTTCCTGCCGGCAGGAAGAACTTTTTCAAATCAGGCCGAAAATTTCCTACCGGTAGGAAAGGCATTTTTTGACTCGCCAGCCTGAAGGACAAAAGGTCCGGCGGAGACCAAGGCGCGAGAGGGGGGTGTAGCGCGGCGTTGCGAAGCTTTGGAGCGCCGATGGCGCAATCTCAGTGGCACGACAGTCCCCAGGCATGCCTGCGGCGCAGGCGCGCCAAAACAGAGGGTAGCGCAGACTCTCGTTCCCTTTTCCCTCTTTAGATATCCACATCGGTGTTAACGAGGCCGCGGGGGCAATTCCAGGGTGGTCTCGCACTGAGGAACAGTCGGAAAACCACTGACTCTGGCTGCCCGTCCGTTGACATTTGCCCAATTATCCATCATAAATTACATAGAAACGGGGGATCGTACCAACTTAATAGGAGGTTTCAGAATGAGGCGGTCAGTCCTAACCATTCTGCTGCTCTTTTCTCCTGTGGTGGCGATGTCGCAGGCCATCCCCCAGACTCCAGGCTCGATGCCGGACGTCCTGAGCGAAATGCCCAAGCGCGCCAAGCTTTTGGCAAAAAACCATAAGGACTTCCGGAAGTACGCGCAAACCATCAATTCCGGCTGCACGTGGCTCAAGGAGCGAATGAGCGAGAATGACCCGGCCGAGTATCGCTTGCAGTTGACGATTGATGACTACCTTCTTGGCCAGGCACTGGCGAATCCAGCCGTAGCCTCCGGGATCATGAAGGGCGTGGCGGAGGACGTTGACCTGAAGAGCCGGGATTGTTGGAAATTTGGACACGGTAGACGGGTGCCTATCGAGATCAGGACGGTGAAGGGAGGTGTTGAGGAAAGCGGGTGGCAGGTTTTTTATCATTGGCTGCCTCCGAACAACCTTCCAGTGCAAGTCGTGGAACTGTCGTTTCCCAACCCCAGCAGTCCCTCCCTATGGGATTTGCCCGTGGGCATGTATGAGATCTACATCGAGAAAAAGGACGCGGCCGGGACCATGCAAAAATCCAACGCAATGGTCATACCTGTCGGTCTGGAGGAGAAGGCCGCATGGCGACTACAGATTCCCTGAACCCTCTCCGCCGGAAAGGAACACCAGGCAGTCCCCGAAGCCGCAGTGTGGAACCGAGCCGGTTCAGACAGTTCATCGCATATTTCAAGAAATATCTGGCCTTGGGAGCTGTCGGTTGCGGAGTTCTGCCTGCCCCCATGAGCTACTTCCAGGTAATCCCCACGTTTCAGGCGCAGTCCAAGTTTCTGGCTGGATACGTTACCGTATTCTGCTTTCTGGTCTTGGGTTTCATATTCTACAGCCGTCATGCCATTGCGCGCTGGTTCTTCACGGGAACGAAGAAAAGAAATGGGAGGGTAAAAACCCTGATCGCGTGGCTGCCCTTGATTTTGATTGGCATCGCGTTGGTGTTCTTATCGACGTATCATCTCCTTCTACAGTATTCCGTTTCCAGGGCAATTTCCGATTTCTGCGTGAAGGGAGTAAACCTGAATGACCAGCTTGCCATGGCCAAGACTCCCTTCGAGGAAATCCGGTTCGCCATCCCACTTATGGTTTCCTATCTGGGCGTGTTTCTGGCTGCGGAAACCGCCTTCGCCCTGATGGCGATCCGTGAGTATATGCAGGACATACTTTGCCTGGAGGATTCGGAGATTGTGAACCTTCACTGAGCAGCGCGGATGTGAATGACGATGCCGTAGAAGCGGATTATCCTGGCACCCTACCTGACCTTTCCCGCCAAGAGTCGTACCAACGGAGCACGCGCAGGGCGCGCAAGGTGTTCCACCGGCTCGGCCGGCCCTCGCCCTCGTCCGTCTCAACGAGCATCACGCCGGGATACCGGGTTTCGAGCGGCCACCGCCCGTCGGCGTCGCGCGTCGACTCGACCAGCTCG
The DNA here is from genome assembly GCA_035501695.1 of Terriglobia bacterium. Taxonomy (GTDB): domain Bacteria; phylum Acidobacteriota; class Terriglobia; order UBA7540; family UBA7540; genus Bog-366. The sequence goes on from DATJVT010000490.1 coordinate 2,984, forward strand.
ATCGCCTCGGCCACTCGTTCGTCAGGGGTTACGCCGGCGCTGCGCAGGAACTCGAGCCCCCGCAGCACGTCATAGTGCCACCACGTCGGGAAGGCGAAGCGCGTCCAGGCGGCGCCGCCCTTGCGATCCCGCTCGATCACCTCGCCGGTCGACCGCCGCCGAAAGAGCCGTCGCTCGAGGAGATACTCCTGCCCGCGGAGACGGGCCTCGGTAACCGCCGGTGTCTCGTGGCCAGCCCGTTCGTACTCGAGCAGAGCCTCCAACACGCAGATGGTGGTGTTGAACGATGACCGCGCCGAACGGCTCGGTGCCTCGCAATTCCAGCCCCCGTCGGAGAGCTGCTCGGCGAGCAGCCGGTTAACGATCCCCCGGACGTCCTGGCCGAAGTAGGCGCCGGCCGCCGCGACCTGCCCGTTGATGCAAGGCTCGACCTCGCCGTCAAAAAAGCCGTTGCCGTCGCATTCCTGTGGGCCACACCCCTGCCACGTCACCCGGTCGCGGACGAGGGTCACCGCCCGGCGTGCCTGGTCGCACGCAGGATCCAGACCCAGGTCCCGCAGCAGCATGAGGACGTGCATCGTGGAGTTCCACCCGCGGTTCCAGGCCGCGCCACCCCACCGGCCGTCGTCCGCCTGGAGGGCAAGCAGCCGCGCCCCCAGGCCCGCGGTCCCGACCCGCGCGCGCTCGGCCGCGACCTCGTTGGCGAGCGCGCCGAGCAGGTCCCGCATCACTTGCCAGCGGATCGACGGATCCGAATCGAGCAGCCAGTCGATGACCGTCACGAATCTCCCTCCAGCATTCGGACTCGGCGCCCGACGGTATTATGCTCCCGCCTTATTCGTGAAAGATTGCGACAGGGATAAACCCAAAAGCTGTGACTTATCTATACCAACTCGATCACGACGCGGCGCCCGACCATCGCCGCCGCACGCTGCAAGCTGGATAGGGTGATATCGTTTCTCGGATCGAGCAGTCGGTCCACCTGCGTCCGGCTTGTCTTGAGCAGCACCGCCAGGCGCGACTTGGTCAGTTTCCTTTTTTTCATGGCCTGGGCCAGTTGCCACGCCACGACCTCTTTGATCGCTTGCGCCTGCGCCTCTTCAAAGATGCCTTCCTCCTTAAGGAAGTCATCAATACTCGAACCCAGATGTGCCGGGATCTATGTAAGTCAAGCATAAGAAAGTGTACCTTCGGTATGAAGATGGATCAACTGTCCATTATACGACTGCCCCCAGGTTCGAATCTGGTAGGATTAGGAATGAGCCTGGGTGCCTTCGGGACCGGCCTAAGCTGACTCTCAGCCGCGACAATCAACCGATGATGAGTTCTAAAACCTATGACGTTTTGATCGTGGGGGCAGGCGTATTTGGGGCGTGGACTGCCTTGCAGCTTAAACGGCGCGGGGTGACCGTGGCGCTGCTCGACGCTTTCGGCCCGGCAAA
>DATJVT010000491.1:0-9450 GCA_035501695.1 Terriglobia bacterium
GCGCGGAAACCAACCTCTGCCACTTCCGTCGCGCTTGCTTACTGCGTTCTCCCAGCGTCATCGCGCCTGCCTCCCCTCCAACAGGCCACGATGCTACACTCCTCCACAGGCCCGCAAGATGCGCTTCACATATCGCTCACGAATTGGGAAAGCAGTTTCCCGATTACTCCGATGATCTTTGGGGGATAACCGCTTCGGACTCCCCGCGCGGGTATGTGGTTTGGGGAGGCCCGCCGGCCATCGGGCCTATCAATGGAACGGTGGTTCCCTGCGCAACGGGTGGGTCATTGCCCTTCCAGCCGGAAGCAGCATTGCGCGTCCTTCGCAACATGCGGGCCGTATACGGCTTTGACGCCTGGAGCAAGTATGGCCTGACTAATCAATCCTCAAGTGCAGCCGCAGGAACGTAGGTATCGAATCCCTCGCTCCGCCCAGTCCCGTTCCAGGGTGATAGTGGCGTCGACAGATTCACGGAAAGGAGGCCACTGCTCGAGGATGGCGGAAATGTTGTTGCGGTCGGGGGGCATTTGGCTGAGGAGCCAGGGAATATCCAGCATGCCCTCCCCCGCCGGTGCTCCGCTCACCATGAATCCCATCATCTGCGGCACGCGGCCGATCACGAAATCCTTTACGTGGAGGTTCACGGTCAGGGGCGCCAGCGTTTCCACCACGCGTTCCGGTGTTTCGAGCGCTCCCAGGGAGTTTACGGTGTCCAGGCAAACGCCCACGTGGCGGCTCGCGAGCCTGCGGACTGTGGCCGCGAGATCGCGGCAGAGGTGCCGTTCGTAGTTTTCCAGACCGAGGATGATTCCTGCGGCCTCAAACTCTGGTAGCACTTCCCGAACCCATTTCTCTGCCTGTTCGAGGGTGGGTTGGGATTCGGCAGTGTGGGCGAGGGTCCGAAGAATAGGAGCGTTGAATTCAGCCGCCAGTTCCAGGTAGCGTCGCAGGTGGGCGGGTTCGACCCCCCGCGTTCCAACTTCAATCGTAAGGGCCAGACGCGTGGCCAGTTCGCGGGCGTCGCGGCGTTCGGCCGGATCCAGTTTATCAAGAGGCAGGTTGTCAGCGACTTGCACAACCCCCACCCCCAGGGCCGCGGCTCTCTCCAATAGGTCCGCCAGGGTAAATCTCCGGGATGGGGGGGCGAATCCGCCCACGCCGAGCGCCCACGGATACGTCCAGGTACTGATACCGAGTCGCATGTTAAGGTTGGGGGGCCTCAGCCGCTGCGGCGTTCAAGCAGCGACGGTAATTCTCGCTCGCCTTGTAGGCAGGAACGAAGACCGTGGCAAGCTTCAGCGGAACGTCACTGGTGTTGATCATCTGGTGCGGTTCGCCCGCCGGAACCCAAAGGGCAACATCCTCCTGCACCGGCGTCTCTTCACCCTCATGCTTGCAGATTCCCTTGCCCGAGACGACATATATCAGCTCAGGCCGGTCGTGACGATGATAGTCCGTGCACCCGTGGGGAGGAAGGATGGCATGACTGAACGTTAGTTCCTCAACTCCTTCCTTGTCAGGCGCGAAGAGTACCTTGATTGTACGGCGGTAAGGGGCGGGGATCTCCACCCCTTTTTCTTCCCACGCTTTAACCATCTTCATTGGCATCTCCGGGGGCATTCGCCCGAGTCCTTTATTCCTTCAGATCGAAAATCAGTCCGGCGGCGGCAAACCCTCCGTCCACATTGAGGGTGTGACCGGTGATAAAATCTGCTTCGCTCGAAGCCAGGAAGGCCGCTGCCGCCGCGATCTCCTCGCGCTTGGCATAACGTCGCATGGGGATGAGTCGATGGTACGCCGCGCGCGTGGCCGCATCGTGGGTCACGGCCGTCATTTCGGTATCCACAGGACCCGGCGCAATCTCATTCACCGTAATTCCATGGGGCGCCAGTTCCACGGCCATAACCTTGGTCAGCATTGTGACCCCGGCCTTCGAGGCGCCATAGGCGGCACGTCCGGTTCCTCCGCGTTGGGCGGAGAGCGAGGATATGTTGATGATTTTCCCGCCACCCTGCACGCGCATCACCCGAGCGGCGGCCCTCGCGCACAAAAAGCAGCCCGTCAAATTGACTCGCAGGACGTGTTCCCACTGCTCCAAGGTGGTGTCCACCAGGAGTTTGGTCAGCCCCACGCCGGCAACGTTCACGAGGACGCTGATCTTCCCGCAGTCCCGCATGGTGGAAGCCATCAATTCCTCAACCTGGGTTTGATCTCCCACATCGACCACGCGGCAGTAAGCTCGCCCCCCGGCCGCGCCGATCTCCGCCGCGGTCTGAGTGGCCCCCTCCGAAAGCAGATCGGCGACAACTACCGTCGCCCCCTCCTGCGCCAATCGCAGGGCGATGGACTGGCCGATGCCGCGACCACCGCCGGTGACCACCGCAACCTGGTTTTCGAATCGATGCATGATGAAAAGTCCCGCCGAAGGTAAGGAGCGTTATGCCAACAAACATGTAATCGGTTACATTCTCCCGGCACGCGATTCTACTACAGGAGGGGCGCATGTCAAGCAGGAATCGAGATATTCGCTCGAATCGGGCAATATACCTCAAAAATGCTTGACATCCCTACCGGCAATATACATGATGCCTCTGTAAACGATTTCTTGGCGCGGATGCTTGCCCGCCTCGGGACAGTTGACCGCCCTGTCCCGGGCGCAGCCGGTGCGAGGTCCCCGGATCAACGCCGCGCGGCGGTTGTAACGACATTACCTCTTTTATGCGCACAGAAGCCTTTGCCCATACAAAGCCTGGAACGCCCACTGTCAAGGAGGTCGCCAAACGTGCCGGAGTTTCCACCGCCACCGTCTCGCGCGCCCTGAGTGGCTCGGCGCGCGTGCGCGAACCGCTCCGATCCCGGGTACTGGAAATCGCGCGCTCGCTTTCCTACCAGCCCAACCGCGCCGCACGCGACCTGCGAGCGCGCTCAAGCCGGGCCGTCGGGGTGCTGATTCCCGACATCGAGAACCCTTTTTTCACCAGCGTGGTCTGTGGGATTGAGGATGTCTTGAAAAAGACCGACTATTCCATGCTGCTGGCCAACTACAATGAAGATCCCGCGCAGGAGGCCCGCCGGCTGGAGGTGTTTCGTGCCGAGGGGGTGTGCGGCCTGATCTTCGCCGCCAGCCGCGTTCCTTCGCCCCTTTATGCGGAACTGGGGAAAGCCGGCATGGCGCTGGTGGCGGTGTCTCGCGCCGTTCATCGCCTGCGCGTCGACCAGGTTACCGTCGCAAATCGGGACGGCGCCCATGCGGCGACCGCGCATTTGATCCAGCTTGGCCACCGGCGTGTGGCCATCATCAACGGCCCGATGGCGTTCACCACCGCCCGGGATCGCCAGGCGGGTTATGAAGATGCATTGCGGGAGGCCGGTCTGCCGATTGACGCGAGCCTGGTCCGGCACGGCGACTTCAAGCATTCCGTGGGGTATTCCGCCACGCAGCAGCTCCTGGATTTGCCCTTGCCTCCCACTGCGGTCTTTGCCGGAAGCAATCTGCTGACGCTGGGCGCCTTGCAGGCCATCCATGAGCGCCACCTCGACATTCCACGACAGATCGCGATTATCGGTTTCGATGACATGGCATGGGCGATCTCCCTGCGACCACCCCTGACCACCGTCGCGCAGCCGGCCTTCGAGGCGGGCCGAACCGCGGCCAACCTGTTGATCGCGCGCGTTCGCGAGCCTGGCCTGCCGCGACGCCAGGTGGTGCTGGAGACGCAGCTCGTGGTGCGTTCGTCGTGCGGCGCCTCGGGGAAGGGAAGAGACATGACCGCCTTCCGCTAGCATTGCCCCAGTGGAGGGGAGAACCCTCCCCAGGGCTTGGACTCAGGACCGCTTCAGGATCACCGATGGCCTTTGGAATCGAGAATCGCAATCCCTATAAGGAAAACTGTGGCCCCTCCGCGGGCGTCGCTGTGAGGCGCGAGGCCGCCCGCGAAAGCGGAGGCGCCGAGTGAGTATGCAGGGATCAGGCTTGATGCCGCAGCCGCAAGCATATGACACCCGGGAAGCCGGAGCTTCCCGCTTCCAGCGCTGGCAGGTTATGGGCGCGGTGGTGCTGGTGGCTTTCCTTACCATCCTGGCGCGCGTCGGGATTTCCGGCGCGAAAGTGGAAATGGCCCATGACCTGGGCATCGGCGACCTGGCCTTCGGCATGGTCTTTGGCGCATTCGCCCTCGGCTATGCCGCTTTCATGATCCCTGCCGGCGCGATGGCGGACCGCTGGGGTCCTAGGAAATCGCTCACCCTCAGCGTCTTCCTGTGGTCGTTGTTCACCCTCTGCACCGGATTGGTTGTGGGGGTCACGGTTCTGATCGTGGTGCGACTCCTGTTTGGGCTGGCGGAGGCGGGGGTTTTCCCCCAGGCGACCCGCGCTCTTCACAATTGGACCCTCCCGGGCGAGAGGGGGGTAGCGCTGGGGTTGCTCAACATGGGTTCGAGGCTGGGCGCGGCGCTGGGATTGACGCTCACGCCCCTGTGTGTAGCCTGGGTGGGATGGCGCGCGAGTTTTGCGGGGCTCGGAGTCGTGGGCGTCCTGTGGTCCGGAATATGGTTCGTGTGGTTCCGTGATCTGCCGGGCCCGAAACCTGCCGCCGTCCCCACAGGAACAACTCGTGCCGAGGGTGAAGTTGAACAGTCGAAGCGAAACTCCCCGATCCCCTGGCGGGCGTTTCTCCATTCGCGCAACTTCTATCTTATCCTTTACCAGTACTTCGCCTGCAATTTTACGTTCTTCCTCTGCTTCAGTTGGCTGCTGCCTTTCCTGCGAGCTCACTATGCAATCAGCGCCGGGCAGGCGGGACTGTACGCCAGTGTTCCTCTCTATTGCGGCGTGGTCGCCACGTGGAGCGGCGGATGGGCCGTTGATCGAATCTACAAAACGGGCCGGTGGCGACTTTCGCGGGCGCTGCCCGCCTTCCTCGGCTTTGGATTGGCAATTGCCACTTTGCTCGCGGCGCCTTTCATGCCGTCGGCGGGGTATTTCGTTGCTTGCTTTGCTCTGACCACCGTGGGCGTCGACTTTACTTTAGGTTCCAGTTGGACGGTCTGCTGCGATGTGGGGGGCACATGTTCCGGGATGCTCTCCGCCGCCATGAACACGCTCGGCGCCATGGGGTCCTTGGCCAGTTCGCTGCTCTTCCCCTTGCTCGTGGGCAGGAGTGGTCTGGTGGGGACCTATTTCTGCCTTGCCGCGTTGCTCAATATCATTGCCGTGGTGTGCTGGAAGTATATTGAACCGGAAAGAGGCCTGGGGCCCGAAGAGACTCCGGGTGCTTCGGATGTCGTGAATCAGCGAGAGGATGCCGCAGCTTCGGGCTGACCTTTGCCGGGAGCCGGCAGGAATCTCATCGCATAAAGGAGAATGCCGTCATGAAAAAAGTCCTGATCTCCATCATCAGTTTCATCCTCGGCTTCGTGGCCATCGGTTTATTGCCGTTTGGCCCGGGCCACGTAACTCGAGCGCAGGAACCAAGGTCGACGGAAACCTATTATCCACCCTCCGAGTCAGCGGGAGGCTGGAGGCGCTTAAAGACGGACGAGGAGGTTCGAAAGCTGGGCGGTATGGATCCTGTGCAACTGGCCAGGATCGGGCGCTTCAACCTTGCTTATTACGGGGGCCCCTGGCAGCTCCTGGTGATCCGGCACGGTTACCTGGTCGGCGAATGGATGGGCGCCAACGCCATGCCGCAGACGACTTTCGACCTCTGGTCTTGCACGAAGTCCGCCACCGGAATAGCCTTTGGTTTGCTCTTTGACGACAGCCGCCACCACCGGCTCCCCAAGGATGTGCAGATTGACCTGGACAGCCCGGCTTATGCCTTTATCCCCGAAGGCTACCCGCTCAGCGATCCCGCCAAGGAGAAGATCAAGCTCCGCCACCTTTTGAGCATGACTTCGGGCATCCCCGGCGAAGACCACGGCATTGAAGGATTCCAGGTTACCCCGGGAGGGGGTGAATACGAGATCGCCTTGGGAAAGCAGCCTAACCGCCTGGGAGAGTCGGCGGCCCGGCTGTATGCCGCCCCCGGCGAGGCCTGGGATTACTCGGATGCCGGGTTTGCGCACCTCTCCCTGATTTTTCACAACGTCACCGGCCAGGAAATTCGCGACTTCATGAAGGCTCGGGTGTTTGAGCCGATCGGGATCGAGAACGGAGGGTGGGACTATCAAGGCGGGGGCGGAAACATCGGCCCTCACACCAACGCCCACAGCGGACTCCACCTCTCCGCCCGCGACTTCGCGCGCCTGGGCTACTTGATGCTGCACGGCGGTGAGTGGCAAGGCAAGCAGATCGTTCCCAAGTGGTGGGTCGATCTCGCCACGCGCAGCTCCCAGAACGTCAATCCGGACTACGGCTTCACCTTTTGGGTGAACACCGCCGGCACCCACTGGCCGCATGCTCCCAGGGACACCTTTGGCATGATGGGTTTTGCCACCAATCGATGCTATGTCGTCCCGTCACTCGACATGGTGGTGGTGCGAACCGCTTTCGACCCGCAGCCCATCGGACCCGTGGATATGCCCTTGATGTCGTTTGTGAAAGCGGTCGCCGAGTAAATTACGGCTTGATCCACCCTTTGGACTGCGGGAGCTGCTGCTCCCGCGCGGCTCCGTTATTCTAACGACTATGGTGGGCGCCCGGACGCCGCTAAGCGGCCGCCCGGGGGGAATCAAACTGGAGTCTTTCTGCCGGTGGGGTGCGCAGGTCTGAGGCCAGCCGCACGGCCTTCAGCAGGCGGATGAACCCATAGGAGAGGTCGATTTCCCAAGGTCGAAGCCCGTGACGAGCGGATGTGGGAAAGGCGTGGTGATTGTTATGCCATCCTTCGCCATAAGTGAGCAGGGCAACCCACCAGCAATTCTTCGAGAGGTCGGAGACCTCGAAGTTTCGATACCCGAAAGTATGGCTGGCGGAGTTTACCAGCCACGTGCTGTGGTAGGTAACGACCAGGCGCACGCACATGCCCCAAACCACCCAGGGCCAGCCGCCAACGAGGTACAACGCGACAGCCAGCAAGGCGGATAGCTCCAGGTAAAAGCGGCCCAGGAATCGGTAAAAAGGCTGGCGGAGCAAGTCCGGCACGTAACGCTCAGTCAGTTCCTGCCAGTCCTTCGGGTTGGTCGTCCACATCATCCACAGCACGTGGCTCCAGAAGAAACCTACCCGAGCGCTGTGCGGGTCGGCCGCCTGGTCGGAGTATTGGTGGTGCTGCCGGTGGTTCGTCACCCAGTCGATCGGCCCGCCCTCCAGCGTCAGCGCCCCGAGGAAAGCCAGCGTATACTCTACAGCCCGGGAGCATTTGAAAGAGCGGTGAGTGAGCAGACGGTGATAGCCGACGCAGATTCCCAGCCCGCCGAACATGGCGTGCAAGAGAATACAAACGCCGATGGCTGCCCAGGTGGTCTGCCAGAATACCGCCACGACGCCCAAGTGCAGGGCCACGATAAAGGCTGCCTTAACGGGCATGAACCGGTCACGGACAGGGACCGCCCGGGGCGGGGGTAGCGTCACGGTAAGGTTGGACATTGGTCTCCAAGCGATTTCGATTTGGGGGAAGCCCTACTTGGCAATTATAGTCGATGAATACCGGAGTGGGGAAGCCCCTACCCACAGGTTAGGACAGGCTTGACCCCGACCCGATCATAAAGCTGAAGACGGGTTTGCCCGGACCTTTTGTCATGCCGTCCGGTAATCCGAAAACACGCTTTCCTGCCGGTAGGAAATTTCCCGTCTGATTTGTAAAATCTTTTCCTGCCGGCAGGAAAAACCGCAAGAATTCTCTTGACAAGTAACCTGGGCTCTGTACTAGCCTGAGCATCTGCGCATCCTCAGGGGCGGGCGGCACAGGGAAGAATCCGGCAGGCGCCGGCGGGGTAAGCCCACTCAAAACTGGACAAGGAGTCAGGGAAAGGGGCTCGGCAAAAATTATTTACCGGAACGAAGCTGTAATGTATATGAAAACAAAGGAGAAGCAGACATAATGCCCGACAAGATGTCGAACATTTCTGTATAATCGGACGCTTTTCGGCCTACATTTGTGCCTGGTTCAGCGAAAAACGGGTGACAATTGTGCCTAATGGATCGAAAAACGCCCGATTTCTGTGCCTGATTCGAGATCGCCCAAGGGGGCAAATGGGGTCAGAGAGGCAACAAATAAAGACGTAGAAATGCAGGGATATCCGGATAAGTTGTTTAAAATCAGCAAAAGCAAGTAGCACAGACCTGCGATTCAAAGCTCTGCAGCGTTTGATGGCTGGCGCTGAACGTACTTCTGCAGTTAGGGAGATGTGGCAATGAGGACTGGTGGTTCTGTGAAAGTGATTGCCTGCCTGTTTGTGATGGGCGCGACAGCGCTGGCGCAACAGAAGTGGCCGGTGGATTTAGTCAATACGCTGGTGGGCACGGCGCCGCTCGACCGGCAGGAACTGATCGGCAACGCTCCGCCGCCGGGGGAGGAGTTGTACACGGGCATGACTTCGCCAGCCGCGGTGTTGCCCCACGGCATCACCAGCCTCGGGCCGATCAACAAAAACCTCGACGTCTCCTACCCGGCGGGAGTCGGCATGTCCTACAACTACCTGCACCGGACGATGCTCGGCTTCACCAGCGGCATGCCCGGCATGGTGGTGATGCCGGTCGTCGGTCCCTGGACAGTGCCGCCGGAGCGCTCCGAGTCGTTCTACGACCGCGCCCGGGAGAAGGCGACTCCCGGCTACTACGGCGTCTACCTGGACGACTATCGCGTCGAAGCGGAAATGACCGCCACTTACCGTACGGGGATTTACCGCTTCACCTTTCCCGCCGGCGAGCAGTCTCACCTCGTGATGGACTTGGGCTTCGAGGGCGGTGATATTGAAATCCCCAACGACCACAGGGTGCGCGGATGCGGCCTGCGGCCCATTCCCGGCGGAGTTTCGGGCACTTCGGAGCGCGGCAAGGCGCAAACCTGCTTCGTGGCGGACTTCTCCCAGTCCTTCCGGGACGCTGGAACCTTCAGGGAGCTCCGGCCGCGCCAGATCGGCCGCTGGGGATTTCTCGGCGACAGTAAAGTGACGCCGGGCGGCAAGGCCGAATCCGGCCCCTACGCCGGTGTCTACCTCACCTTCACCACCTCGGAAGGGGAGCAGGTCCTGGTGAAGACCGCCGCCGCGGACAGTTTCGAAGAGGCCCGGAAGCGTTTGGAAGCGGAGAGCCCGGGCTGGGATTTCGACGGCCTTCACCGGCAGGCGGTAGAGACCTGGTCCAGGCTGCTGAACACCATTGAGGTCAAGGGCGGCACCGAGCACCAGCGGACGTTGTTCTATTCCAACCTCTTCCATTCCTTTGCCAGCCCGGTCCTGGTGGCGCGCCGCGGCCAGCCCTTTCGTGGACTCGACGGCAAGCTAAAGAGCGCCGATTATGACCGCTACGGCCCGGTCCCCTTCTGGGACACCGGCCGCGACCAAATT